>NZ_JAFKIC010000083.1 GCF_017306585.1 Mesorhizobium sp.
GCCGCTTCCTGGAAGCCCTCGCCCTGCGTCGGATGCGCGTGGATGGTGCCGGCGATGTCTTCCAGCCGTGCGCCCATCTCCAGCGCCAGGCCGAAAGCCGTCGCCAGTTCCGAAACGCCCTGCCCGACCGCCTGGATGCCGAGCACCAGATGATTGTCCGCCCGCGCCACGACGCGCACGAAGCCGTCCTCGCCGAGCCTGGTCATCGCCCGCCCGTTGGCCGCGAAGGGGAACATGCCGATCTTGATCTCGCCGCCGAGCGCCTTGGCTTCGTCAGGTGACAGGCCTGCTGTCACCAGCTCGGGGTCGGTGAAGCAGACGGCGGGGATCGAGCGCTTGTCCCAGCTGCGCTTGTGGCCGGCAACGATCTCGGCCACCATCTCGCCCTGCGCCATGGCCCGGTGCGCCAGCATTGGCTCGCCGGTAACGTCGCCGATGGCGAAGATGCCGCGCATCGAGGTGCGGCACTGGTCGTCGATGCGGATGAACTTGCCCGCCATGTCGAGGTCGATCTGGTCGAGGCCCCAGCCTTCGGTCACCGGCTTGCGACCGACCGTCACCAGGATCCTGTCGGCCTCGACCTTGGCGCTCTTGCCGTCCGATGTCTCGACCAGCAGCGCATCGCCTTTGCTCGACAGCCCTTTGGCTTTCGCGCCCGTCATCACCTCGACACCGAGCGCGGCGAGCCGTTTGATGACAGGCCGGGTGAGTTCGGCGTCGTATTGCGCCAGCACGCGCGGCAGGGCTTCAACCACCGTAACCTTGGCGCCCATCTTGGCGAAAGCCATGCCGAGCTCCAGCCCGATATAGCCGCCGCCGACCACCGCAAGCCTCTTGGGGATCTCACTCAAGGCCATTGCATCGGTGGACGAAATGACAGGCCCTCCAAAGGGAAGAAAAGGCAGCTCGACCGGCGCCGAGCCGGTGGCGATGACGATCGTCTCGGCCCGGATTAGCTGACTTCCGGTCTCGGTCTCGACCTCCACGGTCTTGCCATCGCGAAACGTCGCCCAGCCCTGCACGGTCTTGACCCCGGCCTTCTTCAGCAGTCCGGCAACACCGCTGTTGAGCCGGCTTACAATGCCGTCCTTCCAGGCGATCGTCCTGGCAAGATCAAGCGCCGGCGCCGTTACCGAAATGCCGAGCGGGCTCTTGCCGCCGGCCATGTGCGACACCTTCTCGAACTCCTCCGCCGCATGGATCAGCGCCTTGGAGGGAATGCACCCGACATTGAGGCATGTGCCGCCGGGCTTGCCCGCTTCGACGATCACGGTGTCGACGCCGAGCTGGCCGGCGCGGATGGCGCAGATATAGCCGCCAGGGCCGGCGCCGATGACGAGCAGCTTGCAGGAGATTTCTTTCATGTCGACTGCTTCCTCTTGGCGAAAGCCGCGGCGCCTCTTTCCCTTCTCCCCTTGTGGGAGAAGGTGGATCGGCGCGACAGCGCCGAGACGGATGAGGGGTGTTCCAGCGAAATGAGACGTCGGCTTTCTCTGGAGCACCCCTCATCCGTCGCCTTCGGCGACACCTTCTCCCACAAGGGGAGAAGGGGGAGCCTGCATCCCAGCGCTGGCGCCTTTCGGCTAAGTGGGTTGATCAAGCTCATCCCCCCTAATCCACGAAGATCAGCGCGGGCGTCTCCAGCAGCGCCTTGATGCGCTGGATGAACACCGCCGCGTCCCAGCCGTCGATGACGCGGTGGTCGAAGCTCGACGACAGGTTCATCATTTTGCGCGGCACGAACTGCGTGCCGTCCCACACCGGCCGCACCATCATCTTGTTGACGCCGATGATCGCAACTTCCGGATGGTTGATGACGGGCGTTGTCGCGATGCCGCCCATGGCGCCGAGCGAGGTGATGGTGATGGTCGAGCCTGTGAGCTCGTCGCGCGTTGCCGTGCCGGACTTCGCCGCTTCGGCCAGCCGGATGACCTCGGCGCCGCAATCCCAGAGGTCGCGCGCCTCGGCGTGCTTGACGACTGGCACCACCAGGCCCGCCGGCGTCTGCGCGGCGATGCCGATATGGATGCCGCCATGCTGGTGGACGATGCCGGCCTCGTCGTCGAACAGCGAATTGAGTTGCGGCTGGTCTGATATCGCCTTGACCATGGCGCGCATCAGGAACGGCAGCAGCGTCAGCTTCGGTCTTTCGCCGCCACTCTTGGCCGGCCGCTTCTCCTTGTTCAGCGCGGCGCGCAACTCCTCGAGCGCGGTGACGTCGATCTCCTCGACATAGGTGATGTGCGGAATGCGCGACTTGGACAGCGTCATCTTCTCGGCGATCTTGCGCCTGAGGCCGACCACCTTGATGTCCTCGACCGTGTCATTGCGGGTGAGGCCCGAAGCCTTGGCGACCTGCGGGCCGCGCGCCAGGAAGGCCTCGATATCCTCATGGCCGATGCGCCCGGCCGGACCGCTTCCGGTGACCTGCCGGAGATCGATGCCGGCCTCCTTCGCGCGCAGGCGGACCGCCGGCGAGGCCAAGGGTTTTTCGCCTTCAGGGCGCGGCGCGCCAGAGACGGAAGGCCGCGAAGCATTCGTCGATGCGGCCGGTGCGGCTTTCGCTTCCGGGGCGCTGGTCTCGAGCGCTTTCGCGGCCGGAGCTGCGGCATCGGGCTTCGGCGTCGGCGGTTTCGCCGGCGGCTCCGCCGTCGGTGCTTGCGGCTTGGCGCTGCCCTGCGCCGGCACGTTGCCCTCGCCCGCCACTTTCAGCCGCACGATCGGCGAGCCGATCGCCACCGTGTCGCCAATCTCGGCGCCCAGCCAAAGGATCTCGCCGTCAACCGGCGACGGGATTTCCACCGTCGCCTTGTCGGTCATCACGGCGGCCAGCACCGTGTCCTCGCGCACGATGTCGCCGATCTTGACATGCCATTCGACAAGCTCGGCCTCGGCGACACCTTCGCCGACATCGGGAAGCTTGATGATATGCTCGCCCATCTCAGGCTCCCCCAATCTACGCTTGCAATGTTTCTAGGAGGGCGCGGCCGACGCGGGCCGGTCCCGGAAAATAGTCCCACTCCTGCGCATGCGGATAGGGCGTGTCCCAGCCGGCGACGCGCGCCACCGGCGCCTCCAGGTGGTAGAAGCAGTTTTCCTGCACCAGCGCCGACAGTTCGGCGCCGAAGCCCGAGGTCAGCGTTGCCTCGTGCACGATGACGCAGCGACCGGTCTTCTTCACCGACGCGACAATGGTGTCGAGGTCGAGCGGCAGCAGCGTCCTCAGATCGATGATCTCGGCGTCGATGCCGGTCTCCTCGACCGCGGCCTGCGCGACATAGACCATCGTGCCATAGGCGAGCACCGTGACGGCGGAACCCGCCCGGCGGATCGCGGCCTTGCCAAGCGGAACCGTGTAGTGGCCGTCAGCGACTTCGCCGAGCTCATGCTTCGACCACGGCGTTACGGGCCGATCGTGATGGCCGTCGAACGGCCCGTTATAGAGTCGCTTCGGCTCGAGGAAGATGACGGGGTCAGGATCCTCGATCGCCGCGATCAGCAGGCCCTTGGCGTCATGTGGATTGGACGGCACCACCGTCTTCAGCCCCGACACATGGGTGAACAGGGCTTCCGGGCTCTGGCTGTGGGTCTGGCCACCAAAGATGCCGCCGCCGGTCGGCATGCGCACCACGATCGGGCAGGTGAAATCGCCGTTCGAGCGGTAGCGCAGCCGCGCCGCTTCCTGTGTCAGTTGGTCGTAGGCGGGATACATGTAGTCGGCAAACTGAATCTCCACGCAGGGCTTCAGCCCATAGGCCGCCATGCCGATGGCCGAACCGACAATGCCGGATTCGTTGATCGGCGCGTCGAAGCAGCGGCTCTTGCCGTATTTGGCCTGCAGGCCATGGGTAACGCGGAAGACGCCGCCGAAGAAACCGACATCCTCGCCGAACACGACGACCTTCTCGTCGCGTCCCATCGACACATCCATGGCGTCGCGAATGGCCTCGATCATGGTCCGTCTCGGCATGGCTCAGACTCCCGCCTGCTGGCGCTGGCGCCGGAGATGCGGCGGCATCTCGGCATAAAGGCCTTCGAACATGTCGCGCGTCGAGGGCTTGCCGCCGGCATGCAGCGTGCCGTGGCTTTCCGCCTCCTTCTGGGCCGCGATCACCGTGTCGAGGATCTCGGCCTCGGCCTGCGCGTGCCGCTCGTCCGACCAGACGCCGAGCCCTATCAGATGGTTTTTCAGCCGCACGACCGGATCGCCGAGCGGCCAGGCATCGGATTCCGTCTTCGGACGGTAGGCCGAGGGATCGTCCGAGCTCGAATGGGCGCCGGCCCGGTAGGTGACATATTCGACCAGCGTCGGCCCGAGATTGGCGCGCGCCCGTTCCGCCGCCCATTTCGCCACCGCGTGAACGGCCAGGTAGTCATTGCCATCGACGCGCAGCGAAGGGATGCCGAAGCCGAGGCCGCGCGCCGCGAAAGTGCCGGAGCCGCCGCGCGCGATTCCTTGGAAGGTCGAGATCGCCCACTGGTTGTTGACGACGTTGAGCACGACGGGCGCCTTGTAAGTGGAGGCGAACACCAGCGCCGAATGGAAATCGGATTCGGCCGTCGAGCCGTCGCCGATCCAGGCGGCGGCGATTTTTGAATCGTTGGAGATGGCCGAGGCCATCGCCCAGCCGACCGCCTGGATGTACTGGGTGGCCAGATTGCCCGAGATCGAGAAGAAGCCGTGTTCCTTCGAGGAATACATGATCGGCAACTGCCGGCCCTTAAGCGGATCGGCCTCGTTGGAATAGATCTGGTTCATCATCGTCACCATCGGGTAGCCGTCGGCGATGAGCAGGCCGGCCTGCCGGTAGGTCGGGAAATTCATGTCGCCTCGGGCCAGCGCCTTGCGGAAGGCGCAGCTCACCGCCTCTTCGCCCAGATGCTGCATGTAGAAGGAGGTCTTGCCCTGCCGCTGCGCCATCTGCATGCGCGCGTCGAAGGTGCGGAGCGTCATCATGTGGCGAAGGCCCTCCAGCAGCTCGTCGCTGGAAAGCAGCCCGGCCCAGGGGCCGACAGCCTCGCCATTGCGGTTGAGCACCCGGATGATCGAAAACGCCATGTCGCGGATGGTGCGCGGATCGACATCGATCTCGGGGCGCGGCACGGAGCCGGCCTCGGCGATGGTCACATTGGAGAAATCAGGCGTGCCGCCCGGACGCACTTCCGGCTCGGGAACGTGAAACCGCAACATCCCAGCATCGGCCATGACCTTTGTCCTCCAATGTTGCCTGATGTGGATATTCGCATATCGCCCCACCAGTGCCAATTCTCCGGCACGCCTCCGGCCCCGGCCGCGACGGCCGATCCTGCCCCCGCACCAAGATGAAGACATGTCGACGAAATTTCTTGTCGATGTTTCGAGCCGGCGCGCAATTTGGCGAATGATTGGGGGTGGGTTGCCGCCAGATAAGGTGATTGGTGGCGAAGCTTGGCGCCGCGCTATCTTCCTTCTCCCCCTGTGGGAGAAGGTGGATCGGCGCGCAGCGCCGAGACGGATGAGCAACTGTGTTTGTCAGGATGGTTTTGGATTCCAAGGTTTGTCGTTTCGGATCATTGCGCTGAGGATGGTCAGGATCTTTCGTGCGACGGCCACGAGGGCGACCTTGGGCG
>NZ_JAFKIC010000084.1 GCF_017306585.1 Mesorhizobium sp.
GGAATGCGGTCGCCAAGCTGCCGCGCCAAGAGATGCGACCAGGCGCCCGCCGCGACGACGAGATGCCTGGCGCGCCGCGTGGCGCCATCGGCCAAAGTCAGCGTCGCGCCCTCCCGGTCGGCCGCGACGCGGTCGACCCGCGCCTTTTCAAAGCGCGCGCCCTTGGCCTGCGCATAAGCCCACACCGCCTTGCCGAGCAGTTTCGGGTCGGCGACCGTCTTCCAACCCGGCACGAATGTGCCCTTGATGAAGCGCGGCGACAGCCCTTGCTGGAGAGCCGCCATTTCATCGCCCTCGACATGGCGGAACCCGATGCCGAACCGCTCGCGCGCCGCCCAGCCCGGCAGGGATGCTCGAAACTCCGCCTCGCTCTCGTAGAGTTCGAGCGAGCCGTCCTCACGCAGCATCGGCCGCGTGCCGGAGCGGTCGAGCAGGCCGATCCACTCCGCCTCAGCGAGCTTCATCATGCCGGCCTGTGTGGCGAGGCTCGCCTCATACTTCGAAGGTGCGCCGGCACGCCAGAAGCGGATCAGCCAGGGCAGGAGCTTCGGCAGATAAGCGGGCGGGATGCTGAGCGGCCCGAGCGGGTCGGCGAGCCATTTCGGCAATTGCCGCATCATCCCTTTGTGCGCCAGCGGCAGCACATCGGAGAAGGCGAAGGCGGCGGCATTGCCCGAACTCGTCTCTTCGCAGATGCCGGTGCGGTCATAAACGGTGACATCCAGACCTGCTTCGGCAAGAAAGGCCGCCGCGCAGATACCGATGATACCGCCGCCTATGATGGCGATAGACTCTTTCATCGATGCAACCGCGATGCGTGAGAGAACATGGCGAACCGCCGGCTCCGCCCCTCATCCGCCTGCCGGCACCTTCTCCCCGCATAGGGACGGGGAGAAGGGGAGGCTCCAGCGCTGACGCCCCCCTCTCCCCGTTTTTCACGGGGAGAGGGTAAGGGTGAGGGGCGGCGCTGATCTGACAAGATATGCCTCGGTTACGTATCTCGCTGAAGTTTTGCGTAAGGTTAGAACTGCGGCAGCGCCGGCCGCACGGCCAGTGCGTCCTTGACGATCTTCTCGACCGCCTTGCGGCGGTCACCCGACAGCGGCTGGCGCGGCGTGCGCACGCGGTCGTTGGTCTGGATGGCGAACACTTCTGCAAGCTTGATGTTCTGCACCAGATAGGTCGAGACATCGAGGTCGAGCAGCGGCCGGAACCAGCGGTAGATGGCGAGCGCTTCCTCGCGGCGGCCCTGCTTCATCAGCTGGTAGATGGCGACCGTCTCGCGCGGGAAGGCGGTGACCAGGCCCGCTACCCAGCCGATGGCACCGACCGACAGCGCCTCGAAGGCGAGGTTGTCGACGCCGGTGAAGAGGTCATAGCGCGTGCCGAGCCGGTTGATGATCTCGGTCGAGCGCCTGATGTCGTCGGAGGATTCCTTGATGGCGACGAAGCGCTTGTCCGAGGCAAGCTCCTCCATCTGGTCGACGGTGACATCGACGCGGTAAGCGAGCCGGTTGGAGTAGATCATCACCGGCAGGTCGCCGGCCTCGGCGACCGCGCGAAGCGCCGCAACGGTCTCTTCCGGATTGGTGTGGTAGATCGGGCTCGGCACCACCATCAAGCCGTTGGCGCCTTCCTTCGCGGCGCGCCTGGCGATGGCAGCCGCCTCGCGGGTGCCGGCCTCGTTGACGGTCAGCAGGACCGGCTTCTTGCCGGCGACCTTCTGCGCGGTCTTCAGCACTTCGATCTTCTCGTCATGCGACAGCATCGGACCTTCGCCGAGCGATCCGCAGACGATGATGCCGTCGCAACCGGCCTCCATCTGCAGATTGAAGCAGCGCTCCATCTCGGCATGGTCGAGGCGGTCGTCGGTGGTGAACTTGGTCGTGACGGCGGGGAAAACTCCGGTCCACATGGCTATCTCTCCATCTGATATATCAGCCGTATATCTGTTAAGAAAGCCGCTGTCAATGCGGAATCTGTTATGATATATTCTAGATATATCAGGAGACCGCCTTTGATATCCATGGAAGCGACCACGACGTCCGAGCCGGCGGCGACCAGGGCCTATCATGTGCTAGAGCACATGATCGTCACGCTGGAGCTGGCGCCGGCGAGCTTTGTCACCGAAGGGGCTCTCATCGAAAAGCTGGCGCTCGGCCGCACGCCGGTGCGCGAGGCGATCCAGCGCCTGGCCTGGGAAGGGTTGCTCGACGTGCGGCCCCGCGCCGGCATCGCCATCGCGCCGCTGCACCCCGGCGACTGGCTGCGCGTGCTCGACGCCAGACGCGGCGTCGAGGTGGTGCTGGCCCGCTCGGCCGCACGCTTCGTCACGCGCGAGGCCGCCGACCTGTTTCACGAGGCGGCGCTCGCCATGCAGAAGGCAGTCATATCGGGCAACGTGCTTGCCTTCATCCAGGCCGACAAGGCGCTCGACGAAGCGCTGGCGCTCGCCGCCGACAACCCCTTTGCCGCGCGCCTGGCCGCGCCCTTGCAGACCCACAGCCGCCGCTTCTGGTTCCGCTACAAGGCCGATACGGGCCTGGCCGAGTCGGCCGAACATCATGTCGCGCTGATCCGCTCGATCCTCGACGGCGACGAGGAAGGCGCCGCCAAGGACGCCAAGAAACTGATGGCGCTGCTGCGCGGCCATGCCGAGGTGGCGGCGACGCGCTGAGCGGGGGTTGGCTATATTGGGAGCGGGAAACCCTCTTTACGTGCTGTACAATTCTTAATATACCCAAGGTTGTGGGCAGGAGGGGGATTGGAATGGAGCCGCCAGGCGACCTCATGGAAAGAGCGCGGGCGGGTGACGCCGAAGCTCAGTGCGACCTCGGCAGGTTCTATTTTGAACAGGCTGATGACGCCGACGCCGCGATCCACTGGTTCTCCGCCGCGGCAAAGCAGGGACTGCCTCGCGCCAATCATAATCTCGGCGTCATGGCTGCTAATGTCGACAGGCTCGAAATCGCGAAGGCCTGCTTTGCCAAAGCGGCCCTGGCCGGCTGGGCCAACTCCAATCAGGCGCTCGGCGTGATTTTTCGGCAGGAGGGCGATCTCGACAGAGCTGCCGTCTGCTTCGCCAAGGCCATCGAGGGTGGCAATGCACAGGCGCTAGCGGATCTTGCCAGCATTGTGATGGACGGAACCACGGACGATCGCTACAGCGAGGCGCTCCGGCTTGCACGAGCAGCTGCGCAGAAAGGCGTCGCCGGTGCCTACACCACGCTTTTCTTGATCTACAATGAAGGGCTTGGCGTGCCGCAGGACCAGCTTGCCGCAGTCGGCTTTGCCAGACAGGGCGCCGAGTTGGGCGATGCGTCCTCGCAAGCGATCTACGGCGTGTTCCTGCATGCCGGGAAGTTCGTTACACGCGATCTGGACGAGGCTGCCTTTATGCTTTCGATGGCGGCGCAACAGGGCAACTATGCCGCTCAAGCCTACTACAGACGGGCTTTGGACTCACTGAACGACGAACAGCTGGCAAGACTTGACGAACGGCTCAAGGGTGCCGGGTATCGGCATATGGCGCCGCTGGGCGGTAACCGCTTCTGGCGCGTATGGATAAAACGCCCGCTCAGCAAATTCTATTTCCATTTCCTGATACGCACGGGACAAAGCGGCAAACTGGACAAGCTCATTGCCGAAGGCCTACGGCAGAAATGAGCCGGCGTCTCGACAGGCGACAAAGACGCGGCTTCCGCCGCGCCTCGGTCATTCGGCGATGGTCGGTCGTCAGTTCATCGTCGGGATGACGAATTCCGCGCCATCCTTGATGCCTGCCCGCGCGCCCCGCAGCCGAAGGCGAGGACGCGCAAGTACCAAAAATCGTCCGGCTAGTTCATCGTCGGGATGACGAACTCCGCGCCGTCCTTGATGCCGGACGGCCAGCGCGACGTGACCGTCTTGGTCTTGGTGTAGAAGCGGAACGCATCCGGGCCGTGCTGGTTGAGGTCGCCGAACGAAGACGCCTTCCAGCCGCCGAACGTGTAGTAGGCGATCGGAACCGGGATCGGCACGTTGACGCCGACCATGCCGACCTGGACACGGCTTGCAAAGTCACGCGCGGCGTCGCCGTCGCGGGTGAAGATGGCGACGCCATTGCCCATTTCATGGTCGTTGGCGAGCTTGATGGCGCTCTCATAGGTCGGTGCCCGCACCACCGAGAGAACCGGCCCGAAGATCTCTTCCTTGTAGATGCGCATGTCTGCCGTCACATTGTCGAACAGGCAGCCGCCCATATAGTAGCCGTCCTCGTAGCCCTGCATCTTGAAACCGCGGCCGTCGACGACCAGCTTGGCGCCTTCCTTGACGCCGGTGTCGACATAACCCTTCACGCGTTCCAGGGCCTGCGCCGTCACCAGCGGGCCGAAATCTGCGGCCGAGTCAGTCGACGGGCCGACCTTGAGGCTCTCGACGCGCGGCACCAGCTTTTCCATCAGCCGATTTGCCGTGTCGTTGCCGACCGGGACAGCCACCGAGATCGCCATGCAGCGCTCGCCGGCCGAGCCATAGCCGGCGCCGATCAGCGCGTCGACCGTCTGGTCCATGTCGGCATCGGGCATGATGATCATGTGGTTCTTGGCGCCACCGAAGCACTGCACGCGCTTGCCGGCGGCGGTGCCACGCGAATAGATGTAATGCGCGATCGGCGTCGAGCCGACAAAGCCGACGGCCTTGATATCGGGATCGTCGAGGATGGCGTCGACCACTTCCTTGTCGCCGTTGACGACATTAAGGATGCCAGCAGGCAGGCCGGCCTCGATGAACAGTTCGGCGATACGGATCGGCACGCCCGGATCACGCTCCGACGGCTTCAGGATGAAGGCATTGCCGCAAGCGATCGCGGGAGCGATCTTCCACAGCGGGATCATGGCCGGGAAATTGAACGGGGTGATGCCGGCGACGACGCCGAGCGGCTGGCGCATCGAATAGACGTCGATGCCGGGGCCAGCGCCGTCGGTGAACTCGCCCTTCATCATGTGCGGGGCGCCGATGCAGACTTCGACCACTTCCAGGCCGCGCTGGATGTCGCCCTTGGCGTCGGCGATGGTCTTGCCGTGCTCGCGCGCCAGGATATCGGCCAGTTCGTCATAGTCGCGGGCGACCAGTTCCAGGAACTTCATCAGCACGCGCACGCGGCGCTGCGGGTTGGTGGCGGCCCACTTGGGCTGCGCTGCCTTGGCATTCTCGACCGCCGCGCGCAGTTCCGCCTGCGAGGCGAGCGCCACCGTGCCGCGCACCGAGCCGTCCATCGGCTGCATGACATCCTGCTTGCGGCCGCTGGTCCCGGCGACACGCTTGCCGCCGATGAAATGACCGTATTCGATCATGATTTCTCTCCCTGGTTTGGTGATGATGCCATTCTCCGCCTTTGAGGCCCGGATGGCAACGCGAGGGAGGTCGCAACCGTTGTGCGAAAATTAGACAACAATGGTTGGATGTGCATTAATTGTCGCAATACCCACCGCGAGGATTTCTCAGGTTGAGTTTTGTCACGCCCCCCTCTGTCCTGCCGGACATCTCCCCCACAAGGGGGGAGATTGGATGTCGCTTCGGGTTTCGCCAATCGCCGACGTTGCAAGAGACGGCGCCGGCGGCAAAGCT
>NZ_JAFKIC010000085.1 GCF_017306585.1 Mesorhizobium sp.
GCGGTCAGCTTGGCGCCAATCTGACGATGGTTTCGGAAATCATGCGGGTCGGCGACCAGATTCCGCAGGCTCTCCTCGGCACCAAGATGCCGGAAGCGGTGATGACGCTGTCGCAGAAGAAAGTCGGCTGCGTGCTGATCGTCGATACGAATGGCGAACTGGCCGGGATCATCACCGATGGCGACGTGGCGCGCAATCTGCACCGCAACCTCGCCGATGTCATCGTCGACGAGGTGATGACCCGCACACCCAAGACGGTGGACCCGCAGACGCTGGCCGGCACGGCGATCGCATTGCTCAACGAGCACAATATCGGCGCGCTGGTGGTAACGAAGAACAACATGCCCTTGGGCGTGGTGCATTTTCACGACTTGCTGCGCATCGGAGCCGCCTAAGGCGTAAACACTCGGCCATGCGCCAGTCGTGGCCTCCAGTCCCTCGGTGAGTGATCATGAGACGGTATTGGATCGCAATTCTGTCGCTGACCCTCTTTGCTTCGCCCGCTTCCGCGGTCGATGGCACGGTCGTGAAGTCGATGGATCTTTCGCAGCCCTTCGGCGCGCATTCCGCATGGCGCTTCATGGCTGCACAGGGTCCCGAGGTTTCCGATCCCCCTTCAGGCGCTGAAGACAAGGCTCCAGGCACCATCCACCTCTGCATCAGCGCCGATAACGGGCAATCATGCCGCCCCGATCTCAACCGATTGCTGGCGCCTTCGGGGGAGGCCGATGTCTTTTCCGACCCGCACTATCTGGATGATGCGCGGATTGTCCGGTTCCGTGGCGACGACAGGCTTCTGCTTCTGCGCGTCGCCAGCCTGCACAGCGCCAATGGCGACCAGCGAACAGCGACCGTCGCCCTTGCCTATGACCGTGGGAAAGATGCCTTCGCGCCTGTCTACGAGAAGCAGACGGGCCGCAACAACAACCAGGAGATCCGCTATGTGATCGACGGTCCCCTTCAGGGCGCGATCATCTCCGCCGAGCCTACGGACGATGCGCCCTATGCGTTCTGGATCACAATCAACAAACGCGAGCCGGACAGGCGGTATCAGCAGGTCCTGCGCTTTCGCAGCGCGACCGCCTATGGGGACGGCAACCCGCTCGCCGTCATCGATTCGGAGATGCCGAACATCCAGAAGCGTCTGGGATTGTGGCACCCTGGATTGCCGATGCCGCTACCCGCCGGCAGCTGTGCGCGACCGCATTTGCTCCACAATGCCCTTTGGTGCTGAGGTCGCGCGTTTGCGCTAGAGCGGTTCAGCGTTTGATGGAGTCGCCGAACCGCTCTAACTCTTTGTTTTTACGCAATTCCGGACGGAAAACCGTTTCACACTTTTCCTGGAATTGCTCTAAATTGCGGCCCGACCTCAGACTGGCTCCACCGTCAGTTCCAGATCCGTGTCAGCGGAGCCGGTGACCCGCACCTGGGTTCCCGCCGGAAGGTCCGGACCGGAAACGCGCCATAGCGTATCGCCGAGCTTGATGCGGCCACGGCCATCCTTGATCGGTTCGGCCAGCGTCGCCATCCTGCCGACCATCTGGGCGCCACGCCGGTTGAGCAGCGGCTGGTCGTCTGTGGCGATGCGCGCGGTGGCGACCCTTCTGCCGATGAAGGCCGAGACCAACGCCAGCACAAGGAAGGCCAGGACCTGGGCCTGCCAGGTCCAGACGGCCGCGTCCCAGATCAGGAGAGACACCGCGCCGATGATCAGCGCGGCGATGCCGATCCACAGCATGAAGACGCCGGGTGCGATGATTTCCATCACCAGCAGCACGAAGCCCAGAACCATCCAGTTCCACGGGCCGAGTTCCAAGACAATGCGGTCGATCATGATCGTGATCCACTCACAAGAGGACTAGTTGTCGCTCGGTTTGACGACCGGCGGGCGCGACGGTTGCCGCTGGGTTCCGGTCGAGCCGTCGCCCTTGAAGACTTCCCTGGCGATCTCGCCGATGCCGCCGAGCGTGCCGATCAGCGAAGAGGCTTCCAGCGGCATCAGCACGATCTTGCTGTTCGTCGCCGATCCGATCCTGGTGAGAGCGTCGGTGTATTTCTGGGCGATGAAGTAGTTCAGCGCCTGCACGTCGCCCTTGGCTATGGCTTCCGACACAACTTGCGTCGCCTTGGCTTCTGCTTCGGCCGAGCGCTCGCGGGCTTCGGCGTCGCGGAAGGCTGCTTCCCTGCGGCCTTCGGCCTCGAGGATCTGTGACTGCTTCAGGCCCTCGGCGGCGAGAATCTGGGCGCGCTTGTTGCGCTCGGCGGTCATCTGGCGGCCCATCGATTCGATGAGGTTGGCCGGCGGGTTGATGTCCTTGATCTCGACGCGGGTGATCTTGATGCCCCATGGATGCGCGGCCTCGTCGACGACGCGCAGCAGGCGCTCGTTGATGGCGTCGCGGTTCGACAGCAGTTCGTCGAGGTCCATCGAGCCCATGACGGTGCGGATATTGGTCATCGTCAGGTTGAGAATGGCGTTCTGCAGGCCGGAGACCTGGTAGGCGGCCTGGGGCGCGTTGAGGATCTGGAAGAAGGCGATGCCGTCGACGCCGACAATGGCGTTGTCGCGGGTGATGATCTCCTGAGTGGGGACATCAAGCACCTGCTCCATCATGTTCATCTTGGCGCCGATGCGCTCGAAGATGGGATTGATGATGTTGAGGCCAGGGGTCAGCGTCTTGGTGTAACGGCCAAAACGCTCCACCGTGTAGTTGTAGCCCTGCGGCACCGTCTTGATGCCCTTGAACAGAAGGATGATGACCAGGAAGACAAGAACAACGATGGCAATGTCGAAACCGCTGAAGCCCATTTCGTTTCTCCCTCAAAATCCGTGACCTCACGGAATCACTTAAGTGTGTTTCCGGCGCGTTACAATCAGGTGATGAAGAATTGGTTGGCTCGATGCAATCAGCGGGTGAAGGAAAACAGGTCCGCATCCATGTCGTGATGGCCGTCGATAGCGGCCGGGACGATCTCCGAAGCGAGCTGCGAAAACGTGATGCCGTTGCCGCCATACCCCATGACAGCAAGGATGCGCGGGTGCCTCGGCACTGCGCCGACATAGGGCAGGCCGGTGGTCGTGGTGCCGAAGGATCCGGTCCAGGCGAATTCGGGGCTGATATCGAGAGAGGGAAACAGCCTGCCGAGCTTCTCTGCGATCCTGGCGCTCTTGGCGGCGATCAGTTCGTCGCGCCGCGTTTCGTCAGAGAAATCCTCGTCCTCGCCGCCGCAGATGACCCTGCCGTCGGCGGTTGCCCTGACATAGAGGTAAGGGGCGGACGCCTCCCAGAGAAACGCTTTTTCAGGCCAGAGCTTACGCGGTTGCGGAGCTGTGGCGATCGCCCAGGTCGAGATGATCCGTTGGGCGGCCGCCGGCACGATATCCAGCAGTTCGTAACCTGTCGCCAGGACTACGTGTCTGGCCGTGATGCTCGGGCCGTCTTTTGTGGTAACGACCACTTCGTCGGCGGTTTCAGCTATTCCCACCGCTTCGACCGGAGCGTAGAGGCGCGCCTTGCGTTCCAAGGCCTTCAGCAACAGACCGGCGGTCAGCTTGCGAGGGTCGAGCGCGATGTTGCCATGGCTGAGGATGGCGCCGTCGCGATTGACGCCGTAGCGCTCGGCCAGTTGCCCAGCAGTCAGGTATGTCGCCGCAATGCCGGCCTGCCGCCGCGCTTCGGCTTCCTCGCGCAATTCCGACGGGCCGAGCACCGTGCCCGCCAGATAGAGCGATTGGGTGCGGCTCAAGCCGCAGTTTATGCCGAGTTCGGCGATGCGCGCGGCGAGGTTGGACACGGCCAGGCGTGAACGTCGCCAGGCCTGTTGCGCCTTTCCCTTGCCGATCCTTTTCGACAGCATCGAAAGCGGCTGGTCGATCTCGAACTGCACCAGCGCCGTGGTTGCGGCCGTGGATCCCTTCAAAGGGCCGCGCCGATCGATGCATATCACGTCGTGGCCGCGTGCCGTCAGCGCCTCCGCCATCATGGCGCCGCTGATGCCCATACCGATGACGAGAACGTCCGTCCTGGCATCCCGGGTCAGCGCCGATGTCGGGACGGCCGGCGCCCGGTAAGCGGACCAGACCGGCCGGCCTGTCCTCAAGTCGAGTTTGCGTGGCATGGAAGTCTCCAAGGGCGCTCGTCAACGCCGTGGAGTTTTCATTGTTCCGGTGACGCCACGCCTGAACCGATGGCTGCTGCGGGCTTTCGCTTCCGGAATGTCTCAGGCCCAGCCGGCGAGTTCGCGCCGCACCATCGCCTCGATCACCGCCATGCCCTCGGCGCTGTCGTTGAGGCAGGGGATGTGAGCGAAATTCGTGCCGCCGGCGTGATGGAAGGTCTCGGCCACTTCGCGGCCGATCTCGTCCAATGTCTCGATGCAGTCAACGGAAAAGCCGGGATTGACGATGGCGATCGATTTGACCCCGTCCTTACCGAGTTTTTCCACCGTCTTGTCGGTGTAGGGCTGCAGCCATTCCTGCGCACCGAAACGGGACTGGAAGGTGGTGATCAGCTTCTTTTCATCCCAGCCCAGCCGCTCACGTAGCAGCCGTGTCGTCTTCAGGCAGTGGCAATGATAGGGGTCGCCCTTCTCGAAATAGGGTTTCGGGATGCCGTGATAGGAGGTGATGACAACCTCCGGCTCGAAATCCAGCGTCGCCAGATGCTGTTCGATCGAGCGCGCCAGCGCCTCGATGTAGACCGGTTCGTCATAATAGGGCGGCACGCTGCGGATCGCGGGCGCGCGGCGCATCTTCATCAGCGCGCGAAACAACTGGTCGTTGGCGGTCGCGGTGGTGGTCGCCGAATATTGCGGATAGAGCGGGAACGACAGGATGCGGTCGCAGCCCTGCGCAACCAGCCGCTCAGCCACGCTCGCCGTCGACGGATTGCCGTAGCGCATCGCCCAGTCGACTGTGACGTTAGGCAGGTCCTTCAGCGCAACAGCCAGTTTCTCGGCCTGGGCGCGGGTATAGGTGCGCAGCGGCGACTCGTTCTTTTCCCGGTTCCAGATCCTGGCGTAATTGGCGCCGGACTTTTTTGGCCGCGACGTCAGCACAAGGCCGTAGAGGATCGGATACCAGATCGCCTTGTTGAGCTCTATGACACGAGGGTCGGACAGGAATTCCCGGAGATAGCGCCACATTGGCTTGAACTCGGTGCCGTCGGGCGTGCCGAGATTGATCAGCATGACGCCAACCTTGCCGGTCTTGACCGGCGGGTGTCCGGCCGGCAACGGGCCGACGGCCTTCGCGGCCTTGGCATCGACGGGGGTGGAAAGCGTCATAAGGGTTCTCCGGACACGGCGCGAAACTAGCGATACCACGCCGGTTTTCAATGCAGCGTCTGGCCGCACCTTAGAGCGTTTCACCGTTTCATGGAAACGGCGATCCACTCTAACCTATTGTTTTTACGCAATTCCGAACGGAAAACTGCTCACACTTTTCCTGGAATTGCTTGTCTTATGACTTTCGCTGCCGAATGGGCGAAGAAGAGTCCGCTGGGAGAGGGTAGCCGCCCTCCCTCAGCGGCGAGGGTCGGATCGGTGAAATGCTGACCGTTTGACGGGTCGAGCTAGAGATTGATCGCCCTCGTCTTTC
>NZ_JAFKIC010000112.1 GCF_017306585.1 Mesorhizobium sp.
ATGCGTGCGACATCGTGCTGGTGACAGGCGACGCTTATGTCGACCATCCGAGCTTCGGCATGGCGATCATCGGGCGTCTGCTCGAAGCCCAGGGCTTCAGGGTCGGCATCATCTCACAGCCCGATTGGCATTCGGCCGAGCCATTCACGGCCCTGGGCAAGCCAAAGCTGTTCTTCGGGGTCACCGGCGGCAACATGGACTCGATGGTCAACCGCTATACGGCGGACCGGAGATTGCGCCACGACGATGCCTACACACCCGGCGGCGAAGGCGGCAAGCGGCCCGACCGCTGCACCATCGTTTATGCCCAGCGCTGCCGCGAAGCCTTCAAGGACGTGCCGATCGTTCTCGGCGGCATCGAGGCTTCGCTGCGCCGGATCGCGCATTTCGATTACTGGTCCGAGAAAGTGCGCCGCTCGATCCTGGCGGACGCGAAAGCGGATCTGCTGCTCTATGGCAACGCCGAGCGGGCCGTTGTCGAAGTCGCGCATCGGCTCGCGGCAGGTGATGCGCCGCGCGATCTCGATGATGTTCGCGGCGTCGCGCTGTTTCGCCGCGTGCCGGACAACTACACCGAACTGCACGCCGACGATCTCGATTCCGCCGATGAAGGCGCGAGCCGCCAGTCCGGAGCGACGGTGATCCGGCTGCCGTCCTGCGAGCAGGTCGAGCAGGATAAAGAGGCCTATGCGCGCGCCTCGCGCGTACTTCATCGCGAGGCCAATCCCGGCAACGCACGCGCGCTTGTGCAGCGTCATGGCGACCGCGATCTCTGGCTCAATCCGCCGCCGATCCCGCTGACATCAGACGAAATGGATTCCGTCTACGACCTGCCTTACGCCCGCGCGCCGCATCCGTCGTACGGCGATGCCAAGATTCCCGCATGGGACATGATCAAGTTCTCAGTGACGATCATGCGCGGCTGCTTCGGTGGCTGCACCTTCTGCTCCATTACCGAGCACGAAGGCCGCATCATCCAGAACCGTTCCGAGCGCTCGATCCTGCAGGAGATCGAACTGATCCGCGACAAGACGCCGGGCTTCACCGGCGTGATTTCCGATATCGGCGGCCCGACCGCCAACATGTACAGGATGGCGTGCAAGGACCCGAAGGTGGAAGCTGCCTGCCGTCTGCCCTCCTGCGTTTTCCCCGACATCTGCCCGAACCTGAACACCTCGCATGACGAGTTGATCAGCTTGTATCGCAAGGTGCGCGAGACCAAGGGCATCAAGAAGGTGATGGTCGCCTCCGGCGTGCGCTATGATCTTGCGGTGAAAAGTCCTGAATACGTCAAGGAACTCGTCACGCATCATGTCGGCGGCTATCTCAAGATCGCGCCCGAGCACACCGAGCGCGGGCCGCTCGACAAGATGATGAAGCCCGGCATCGGCACCTATGACAAGTTCAAGGAGATGTTCGACGCGGCCGCCAAGGAAGCCGGCAAGAAATACTATCTCATCCCGTATTTCATCGCCGCCCATCCCGGCACGACCGACGAGGACATGCTGCATCTGGCGCTATGGCTGAAGAAGAACCGCTACCGCGCCGACCAGGTGCAGACCTTCCTGCCCTCGCCCATGGCCACCGCCACCGCCATGTACCACACCGGCGTCAACACGCTGAAGGCGGTGCGGCGCGGCGCCACCGACAAGGTCGAGACCATTCGCGGCGGCCGCCAGCGCCGGCTGCACAAGGCTTTTTTGCGCTACCATGACCCCGACAACTGGCCGCTGCTGCGCGAGGCGCTGAAGGAGATGGGCCGCGCCGATTTGATCGGCCCCCGCCCCGAACAGCTCATCCCGGCCCACCAGCCGCCCGGCACCGGCAAGGCAGCGGGGACCAAGCGGCCCATGCGGCCGATCGGCAAAGGGCAGAGCTTCACCACCAAGGGCGTGCCGTTTCCAAAGAAATTGAACCGCTAACGGGCTATGGACGCCTTCGAAGAGGCCGCCGCGGAACGGCAGCTTCCCGCAAGCCCAGCCCTAACCCGCCATACCGGAAACGGCCCCGGGCTCTCGTGCGCCCGCGCCGAGCCGGAGCACTATGCGGCGGACAAGGACGCCACGGGCGATCACAGCCCCAGTGCGGTCGCGACCCGTTCCTGGAAATACTGGACGCCCCGCTCATGCCGCCCCGAGAGCGGGCCGGAGCTATAGGCCCCCGCGGCATAGTTGCGATGCGTATCGGCGCAGATGGTGTAGTCCTCGCGCACCACGGCCAGGGTGCCTTGCACGGATTTCGCCCTGTTCTCGGCTGCTTCCGCGGAGGTGTCGGCAAAGAAGAAATGGTAGTGCTGGTCCGTGTGATGCGGTGAGGTCGGGTTGATCCGGCTGACGTTCATGCCGCCATCGAAAAGCGACAGCGTCCAGTTCGGCCACATCCAGAGCCATTTGCCGCGATAGAACAGACCGTCTTTCGGCGGCGCGGTCATACGGACATAACCGGGGTGGGCGGTGGTCTGGAAAGCTTCGAAGTCGATGGCGGCGTAGAACGAGGGATGCGTGCCGGGGATGTGGTAGCCTTCGACGAAATTGTCGGTGTAGATCTTCCAGTTCGCCGCGAAGCTGACAGTGGCCTGATCGGTGGCGGCATAGGTCTCCAACGGCTCGTCCGCCAGTTCGGCAGGCAGGGAGCCGAGTTGATCGAGAAGACTTTCCTTCGGGTCGAGTGATGCGAAGAGCAGCCCGCGCCATTCGGACAACTGCACCGTCTCCAGCGGCCAGTCCTCGGGAATGATCGCGGGATCCTTGCCATACCATGGGGCCTGCACCAGCCGTCCGGTGTCGGCAAAGGACCATTTGTGATAGGGACAAACGATCAGCCCGCATTTGCCCTCGCCGTCGGCCAGAAGTTTCGCCCCCCGGTGGCGGCAGACATTCTTGAATCCGCGCAAGGTCCCGTCCCGGCCCCGGATGGCGAAGACCGGCGTGCCGGCGATGTCGATGGCAAGGTATCGACCTGACGTCGCGACCGAGGCGACAGGCCCCATGAACTGCCAGGTGCGCGCGAAGATCTCGCGCCGTTCCTGCTGCCAGACATCATCGCGGACATAAAGCGACGGGTCCAGGTTCAGGTATTGCACGGGCGCGGTGTCGAGTGGCGGGTGGTCGCGTAGCAAGGCATCTGGCGTCATAGGCTGGCCTCCATTTGCGGCGATCCTGTCGCAAGCGGGCCGACACCGCAAGGGAATTGGCTCTGCCGCGCACAGCCCTGAAGGAGATCGGCCGCGCCGACCGGATCAGCCCCGGCCCTGAACAGCTGATCCCCGCCCACCAGCCGCTTGTGAAGAAGTGTGGTGGAGGCGGGGTGTGCCTCTGTAGCGCACTCGCCAGCGTAGTTGACCTGCCGAGTGGCGGTTCGAGGCAGAGATCCGGCTTCGCCGGCAGCTTTGCTCCGCATCCCGGTCATTGCAGGATTTGAAACTCTCGCTCGATAACGGACATCGCAAGGTGCATCGGCCGGAAGGCTGAGTTAATCTATGCATGAATGATGGTGAGGACCAAGGGCGTGCAGATCGAGGATTTTGTTGGTCGCTGGATTGCCGGGAACGACCGGCACACAACTGCAACCATCGAAATCAACATTGTCGACGGCGACCTCGTCGTGAGCGCCATTAAACGTTCCAGCGGCGAACTGGCAAAGATCCAAGGCTTGAGTTACGGCAATGATGAAGTCCGTTTCGCTGCCCATTGGTCGTCCGGCCAAATCACCGCGTATCGGCTGCTATTGTCGGATGGGCAGTTGGTCGTCCATTCTACGTTTTCCGACACCAAGTATTTCACGAGGGATGTGAACTCCGACGGAACGCACAAGTGGCGCAGCGGCATACTGCACATAGCGCCCGGCAGTTCGGCGGGTGGTTCACTTCGCCAAGCGTTGCGCACGAGCGGGCGTACCGACGATGTGATCAGTTTTCGCGACGATCTCAGCTGCGGCCCGATTGATTCCCAGGAGTCTTCGGCACGAGCGCGCTGGTGGGCATCGATGTACGACGAGTATGATGATGATTTCGAAGGTTTCTGGAAGCAAATCATGTCGACCTCGGACCGCCTCATCGTCTGGGTCGGACGCCATAGTGCCCAGGAGCATGCTTTCTTCCTGGCCTTGGTGGATCGCCTCGGTGACCGCCCCTATGACATCATCGACGTCACCGGGCTGCAAATGCCGTTGACGCGGCCCGACGGCAAGCCGCGATTGTCGAACCCCAAACAGGCCGTTTCGCTTATGAGCGAAACGGAGCTCGCCTTGTTGTTCGGCACGGAACGCGCGATGACGAGCCAGGAACGGGAAGATGCCGCGCGCCATTGGCGGAATTTGAAATCCGAAAACGCACCGTTCCGTATCGTCAAAGATTCCGGGCTCGTCTCGGCGTCTGCGGATGTCTTCGATGAGCTCCTACTCGAGCGGGCTAGCAAGGATTGGCGCAAGGTTGCACGGGTCATCGCCGAGACCATGGGACACAATATGGAGCCGTATATCCAGGTCGGCGACTTGATGTTGCTGACCCGTATCGTGGCCCTTGTCGATCAGGGGAAACTCATGGCCCACGGTGACCCCTGGATGATGCGAAAGTGCGAAGTACGGCTCCCTGATTAGCAAATACGCGTCTGCTTCTCTGAAGAGTCTCCGTAGGCCAGTCAGTCTGCTTACGGCCCATTCGGGCCATTCGCGGCCTCGCCTGGAGGCGAAGCCTCCCTTTGCATCACCGCCGCGAAGAAACCGTCCGTGCCATTGCGCGCCGGCGTCAGCGACAGGTGATCGCCATGCGCCGAGGCCGCCAGCCCCGGCGCGGCCTCCTCCAGCGGCACGACCCGAAAAGCGGGATGCGCCGCCAGGAACGCCGCCACCTGCTCCTCGTTCTCCTCCAGCAGCAGCGAGCATGTCGCGTAGACCAGCCGCCCGCCCGGTTTCACCAGGCGCGCGGCACTGGCCAGGATGCGGGCCTGCAGCGCCACGAGATTGTCCAGACCCTCTTCCTCCCGCGCCCGCCAGCGGGCATCGGGGTTGCGCCGCCAGGTGCCGGTGCCGCTGCAGGGCGCGTCGACCAGCACGCGGTCGAAGCCGGCCTTGTGGCGCTTGATCCACTTGTCCGTCTCGCTGGCCAGCAGCCTTGTCTCGATATTGTGCAGCCCTGCCCGCCGGAAACGCTCGGCGCTGCGCTTCAGGCGGCCCTCCATGACGTCGCAGGCGATGACATGGCCCTTGTTGTTCATCTGTGCGGCGATCGCCAATGTCTTGCCGCCGGCCCCGGCGCAGAAATCCACCACGCGCTCGCCCGGCCGGGCATCGACCAGCAGGGCGACAAGCTGCGAGCCCTCATCCTGAATCTCGGCCTCGCCGCTCTTCAGCATCGGCAGCCGCGCCAGCGAAACACGCTCGTCGAGGCGAATGCCGTGAGGCGCGATGGCCGAGGCCTGCGCCGCAAGGCCGAGATCGCGCAACGCGCCAAGCATGGCCTCCCGCATCGCCTTGATCGGATTGACGCGCAGGTCGAGCGGCGCCGGCGTCAGCAGCGCGGCCATCTCGCCCGCGAAGGCGCTCCCGAAACGCCGCCGCAGCGGACCGGCCGCCCAGGCCGGGCATTCCAGGCGCACCTCCTCCGGCATCCCTGCATGATCGATCGCGCCGCCCTGCAGCTTGACCAGCAGCGCGTGCTCCTGAGCCGTGAGCGCTGAGGGCGCGAACTTCGAGCCGTCGAACAGCAGCTTGACCTGATCCGGCGTCCGGCCCTCCTTCAGCGCCAGCCAGGCCAGCAGCCGGTTGCGCGCCACATCCTCGCGCCCATGCCGCAAGAGCCACCAGCCAAGCCGAGCATGGTGCTGCAAAAGCGCATAAAGCAGCTCCAGGATCTGCCCGCGATCCCCCTCCCCAATCCCCCGCCGCGCCCGAAACCACGCCGAGACGACAGCATCCGCCGGCCGCGCGACGCTGTCGACTTCATGCATGAGTTCGAGGGTTGATTGCAGGCGGGCGGGGAGATTCACGGGATGGCGATCGAGGTTGGGAAAGAGGCTGGTATAGGGGATGGAGGTGGGGTTGGCTATTGGGGGGGCATCGAGGGCTTGGTCAGTCTGGATTGGGGGCCGAGATCGGCATATCGAGTCTTGGCCGTATCAGGCAGATACCTGCGGTTCCGATTCCGACCCCATCTCGGCCGTCAGGCAGTTTCTGCAGGTTCATAGAAGCTGACTTACAAATTTTGCTCAACAAATAACAGACCAGCCGGTGCCGAAGACAATGGCATCGCCAACATCCATCGCTAATTTTGACGTAACCGCACAGGTCGACTATTATCAAATGGTCAGAATGAACACCTCCTAGACCGAGCGAAAGCCAAACTTTAACCACCTGCTACAGAAGGTCGTTTAGCCAGAAATTGTCGTCGAGAGAGCCCTGCCATTTCTCTCGAGCTAGAACGGCCTCAAGTCTGGCGAGCAAAGGTCCTGCGACCTCGGGCTGTACAGAATTCATATGCCTTAGCAGTCCGTGAATGTGCCGAACCATACCCCACAGCGATGCGAAGTGTCTTTCTGTCGCGTGTGCTGCCAGCCCAAACTTCTCAATTCCCCGTACATGGTCTGCGGCCCGGTCGCGTGTTTCGCGCAGAAGTCTAACACCCGTGTCGTCAACGAGCAGTCCAAGTACGACCTTTCGTGCCCCAGGAGGTGCGATAGTCGTTTTCCGTTCATGAACGTCGTGCCCGAACGAGTTTATGATACGTGAGATAATGGCAACGTAGGTTTCGGCCGTTTTGTGACTCAGGCTTCTGCCGGATGAAAAAATGAGATCGTCAGAGTAGCGCGTGTAGGTTAGCCCCTTCTCAGCGCCAAATTCTGTGAGTTTTCTGTCCATCTCGAAACTCACGAGGTTCGCCAACATAGGACTGGTTGGAGCACCTTGTGGCAAGTAGCCCATCTGACTGTGACCGTATTTTGCAATGCCCACAGTCCGACGCGCCGCCGCGAACCGTCTGTCTCTCAATGGAAGGTCGATCCTTACCCGCGTACAAATGCGGGCAAGTTCGAATGCTACAATTGGCTGATACCCCATCTGCCGGAAGGCGAAGAAAACTCGCCGTTCGGTGATGCTTTCAAAGAAATCGTGAATATCTACTTTGATCAGCCAGGATGCCCCAACATGCAAGTTGGCGCATTTTAGCGGCGAGGACTTTCGAGCATATGCGTGACTTGCCACATGTGGCGTGATATTTGCGAGAATTTCCTTGGAAATCCAGCGTTGTAGGGCCATTAGCTCAGGCTGCGGCGCTGCGATTAGTCTGCCGCCGCCGGACCGCTTCCTGATTGTGAACGTCCGATACGCATCCGTCTCCCTTGCGACGATACTTCTCAGGTACAAATAGTCTGACCTCGTCAGGGCAGCTAAGTGCCTGAGCGACAGTATACCCGGTAGCCGGTTAGCTTCAACTGCGAGAAGCTGATCTAATGCCCGATCCACAATTACTGGGTCGAGCTCTTTCGGCGCGAGCTTTCGATATAAGTGGGGTGGGATAGAAGTCATTTACTTTGGCTCGCCGCCGCGAGGCGATGGTGGAGTGAACGCTTTAGGCTCCGTGAAGAACTGAGTTCACTCCACCACCGGCGCGACTGGCGTTGGCTTCTCCTAAGCAAGGTGCGACGCACCCGCCACGTCGGAAACCCGACACGGAACACTTCTGAGTAGAAGTAACGCTAAAATGCTACCGTCCCACCCTCAACTGCTTAGGATAATAGGGTGATGGTGGCAATGGCAATTCTTTTTGTTTGGGCGGCGACGATCCAAGGCTTCTGGCATGGCGCAGTTCGGCCAGACCAGTGTCGGTAATGTGCAGGCTATTTGGACTAATGAGCCCCCAGCGCCGACACAGGTCTATCAAATGCGACACGTCTTGTTCGGTTAGCCCGGAAGCTGCTGCGATCTCGCCGACGGTTCGCTTTCGACTTGTGATGGCGGCTAAGACCAAAACCGTTTCGCCAATCATCTCGCCAGCAAATTTGCGCCACGAGCCTGTCGATAGCGTTTTCTGTCCCATAGCGAGCAGAGCCTGTTGGATACGAAATTCGCGCCGAGGTCTGCCAAACAATAAGAGAATATCAGAAGGTACAGCCTTTCCCTCGAAGAAGGAGTGCCACTGAGGGATTTGCTTCCATAAGACAGCGGGCAGGTTATTTGGCGCTGTATGTGTGAATGCCAGCAGAGCACCCGTTTCGCGGAAGCCAAAGGGAGCCCCCTTTTCGTTATGTGGCGTACATAGAGATCGTATCTCTGCAAGTTCGTCGGACGTCCAATGCTGACTTGTGAAAGTCGGACAGCTTTGGACGACGTGGACATTCTGGTTGCCGAACGTGAACTTCAGTACTTCCCGAGCGCGGGGCGTAGCGGCGAACACGGCAACATGAAACTTTACAAGCCCATATGACTTCCAACTCTTCATGGTCTTGCTAGCCATAAAGCTTCGATGAAAGTCTAGAATGCGCTTTCCCGAGCCGCTGAAATCATCGACGTACAAGACCGTGCGGCATCTCGCAGCTCTCATATTCTTGAGGCTAGGTGCCGCTACAAATGGCCCATCGTTGCCATTTTGGCGACGCAATGCACCTAGGACGTTGGCGACGATGCCCTCGCTGCCGGGGAAGGACCCAGAGTTGAGCAAGCGGGGAGAGGCATTTTTGTCCGGCCCAAAATAGTTTTGACCGGCAGCCATTTCTCGTACTGGAACGAGCGCGATAGGTTTTTGTGCTTTTTTGGGAAGACGAGATATCAGTCGGACTAGCCCATTTCGGAATTGATCTTGCCCAACGAACTCGACTGCGTCCAGCAACCGTTTTGCGGCGACCTGCTGCTCAGGGACAAAATTGCTGAGCCAGTTTCGTCCACGCGGGGTCTCCGATGCCTCCATCACCTTATCCAATTATAATCTGACTTAGCACATCTGACCGATGGCGTACTGAAGCTAAACACGGTGGGAGTCATTGTTCAAGGAACCGCAAATCGTTTGTTAGTCAACGCGGTTTGGGCCTGCAGTGCCCGATGCGCCGGAACAGCATGATCAATGTCAGCGATCGCGTTCTCAACACATTTCATGATGAGTGCTTGATCGCTAATATGGCCTCGGCATAACTGAAGTCGGGGCTCGACGGGGGGCAGTTAGCTCGCTCGAGGCGGGCAAGAGTTGCCGCCCCCGGTGTCCAGCGCTGCGGAGCTTCCAGTGTCCGCTTCGTCTGCGTTCCCGCTGAAGGCGGCCAGTCCGCTTTCCACCCCTCATCGGCTATCATGGGATTCGGCAGCAACGACAGTTTTCGGGACAGAGCGCAGTCGGCCCGATCGTCCGCGAATGCCGCTTGGCCGCTACCCGCCTCGTAGCGGACGTTAGCCCCTCGCTCTGGCACGTAAGCTCCTGTCCCAAAGTTAGCGCTCGAAACAGCATTCAATACCGCAACGGGGGCTACGATCCGAACTGCATTCAGGATGGTCAAAGCGGGTTCACCCGCTCAACGCGATATCTCTTCTGGAACTCACTGAGCACCATTTCGAGCGTTGCCTCAAAAGCACTCTGATCGAACATCATCGATTTCTTCGCCTCATGCAGGTATCGCCAGTCGGTGAAGGCATCTTGGTGCTGATACAGAATGTCACGAATGCTGTAGTCGATGTAGAAAAAACTGGGATGATGCGGGACTACTGACCTTTTGAACTCCGCGTCGAGTTTTTCTTGGCTTTCAGGCTTTAAGCGATCAAACAGCTCTATCAGGTTGTGCGATTTAGCGACTTTTGGATCATCGTGATCGAAGACGAACCACGCTTTGAGTGCCAACTCCATCGAAAGCGCCAAAAGCAGCGGTTCAACACCGACGTGTTCGCGCTCGGTCGGGTCTGCAGGCTTTCTGAAATCTGGACCTGGAAAGGTCTGAGTTTTCCGAAGAATCGCCTTTGCGGCTTCCCCGATCTTGATAGCTGTCGATAGGCGCGCACTCATTGGAGGTCCATTGATGTAAATTAGCTCCGGAGCTTGATTTGAGATATTGCAAGAACTCAATCGCTTAGTCTAGGACGCACGGAACTACAATCTAAAGACAGTTT
The DNA here is from genome assembly GCF_017306585.1 of Mesorhizobium sp. GTDB lineage: Bacteria > Pseudomonadota > Alphaproteobacteria > Rhizobiales > Rhizobiaceae > Mesorhizobium. The sequence goes on from NZ_JAFKIC010000112.1 coordinate 10,078, forward strand.
GGTATTAAGCTTACCGGCGGAATACTATCTTCCCGCCTCTTTGGGGCGCGAGTGCTTTCTGGTTGCAATCCTTGTTCTCTGAGCAAAGGTCTCTAGAGGTGCGGGGCATCTGTGGGGTTGCCCGGCCAGGTCAGTCTGCCATCAGGAACTCCGGGAAGATGGATGAACAACCGAAACGAGGCGCAAATCCCCCTCACCTCCCCGGCGCAGCACTCAACTCACTGCGCCGCCACGCCGCCGGCGAGATTCCCACTGACCGCTTGAACTCCCGCCCGAAGTGATAGACGTCGCAGAAGCCGCAGGCTTCGGCCACTTCGGCCAGCGGCTGGTCGCCTTGCACCAGCAGGGACTGCGCCTGCATCAGGCGCTCGCACATCAGCCATTGGTGCGGCCTGCTGCGCAGATGTTTCTGGGACAGGCGGCGCAGTTGCGAGGGGCCGAGGCCGGTCACTCGGTCAGGTCAGGCGCGGTCCAGTCCGCCGTTGGGCCGTCCGATGCATCAACATCGAACGCGTCAGAAAACAGGGATCGGGGCGAGGTCCGTCGATTGGTATTGAGCCAGCCTCCGCAGACCCGCAAGGTCGGTCAGATCGATCAGGCGCGCGTTGCTGGTGACGAGATGTTCGGCACGCAGCTGTTGCATGACGCGATTGAGATGGGGCACGCTCAGGCCCAGCGCATCGGCCATGATTTCCTGCGAAAACGGCAGGTTGAAGCTCGCCTCGCCGGCCAGTCCAACCGCGAGGAGGCGCGCGTGGGTATCGAGCAGCAGCTGCGCCAGCCTTTCAATTGGCGTGCGCCGGCCCAGATTGACGATGTGTTCCGCGTAGGTCGCTGCCTCCTCGGCGGCGAGCCAGCTTAACACCAGGCCGAATTTCGGCTGCTCGTAGCAGAGACGAACATATGACGCGAATGGGCAGACAGCGTATGTCAGTTCGCTCACGGCGACGACGGCATAGCCGGACCGATCGAAAAAGCTGACGGGCAGCCCGACGACGTCGCCCGGCAGGATGAGCTTCAGGATCTGCCTCTTGCCGCTGCGAAGCAGCCTGTAGCGGATCGCATAGCCGGCCTTGACGAAGCACAGGCTTCGGAACTCCGAGCCGTGAACGATGAGTTCCTCGCGCTTCTTGACGGAAAGATCGCGCTCGAAGATAGCCGCAAGGCTTTCGATCTCGGCCGCCTTCAGCCCCATCACACGTGTCAGGCGGGTCACGATCGGGTGGCCGGTCAGCGGCATGCCAGTTTTCCAGGCGTCATGGTGGCGAAACTTTCGTACGCTTATTAATCTGGATCAATCAATAGGATCATCAAACGAAAGTTGTATTGACGATCCCGCTCCCGCCGCCGCGAATGCCCCCTGTGGGCAGGCCGCGTCTTTCGCCGCCTTGCCTGGGAAGAGTTCGCAATCTGGGAACAACGACGAGAGCCATCGGATGGCTCCGAGGGCGAGGAGGAGCAATCTATGCCGCTGGACGATAAAGACACCGCCAACATATCCCGCCGCACCGTATTGCATGCCGGCGCCGCCGTTCTTGGCGGCGCGTTTCTGCCTGGTTTCAGCGTGGCGGCTTTCGCCGACGACAAGCCGGCGATCGGCACCTGGCCGGCCGGGTCGGCTGGCGACACCGTCTATATCGGCGCCGCGGTGCCGCTCACGGGCGCCTATGCGCTGCAGGGCGCCGACGAGCTCAAGGGCTGGCAGCTTGCCGTCGAGCATATCAACAACGGCCACGATTTGATGAAGGCCATGGCGCCGAAGGTCGACAAGGGGCTGCTCGGCAAGAAGGTGGAGCTGTTGTCCGCCGACAGCGCGGCCAAGCCAAATCAGGCCGTCGAGGTGGAGCAGAACTACATCAACCAGAACAAGATCATCCTGATGACCGGTTCGACGTCGTCGGCGGTCGCCGTCGCGCTGAACAAATTCGCCCAGCGCGAGAAGGTTCTCTATGTCGCGGGCATTTCCGGCTCGAACGACACGACCGGCAAGGATTGCGTCCGCTACGGCTTCCGCCAGAACCTCTTCGGCCAGACCTCGGCCGCCGCGATCGGCCCGGTGCTCCTCAAGCAGTTCGGCAAGAACAAGAAGGCGGCGTTCATGACGCCGGACTACACTTACGGCCACACCGTCACCAAGTCGGTGAACGACTACCTGACCTCGGAGGGCGGCTGGGAGATGGTGACCAACCAGATATCCCCCCTCGGCACCCAGGACTTCAGCCAGTATCTCACCAACATCGCCAATTCCGGCGCCGAGTTCCTCATCAACGTCAACTGGGGCCGCGACGCGGTGCTGTCGTCGCAGCAGGCCAAGCAGTTCGGCCTCCTGCCCAACATGAAGCTCGTCATCCCCTACCAGATTCCGTTCCTGGCCAAGGAAGTCGGCCCGGAGATCACCGAGGGTGTTTTCGCCGCCACCGATTTCTGGTGGACGCAGGAGGACCAGTATCCGCTGGCCAAGCAGTTCGTCGAGGCTTTCCAGGCCAAGTTCGGCTACCGGCCGGAATGGGGGGCCGAGAACAGCTATGTCAGCTTCGCCCACTGGGCCCGCATGGTTTCGGAAGCAGGCAGCTTCTATCCGCCTGACATCATCAAGCAGTACGAGAAGGGCGAGACCATTCCCTCGCTTCTGGGCGATGTCCACTACCGGCCCGAAGACCACCAGTGCATCCGTCCCGTCGTCATCGTGCGCGGCAAGGCCAAGAAGGACATGAAGAACGACGAGGACTTCTGGGAGGTGCTCGAAGTCGTCCCCGGCGAAGGCCTGATGCAGAAGCCGGATGCGTTCGGTTGCCAGCTCGGCGACTACCTCTGATCGCCACCCGCGCCTTCTCCGTCGCAAGGGCGGAGAAGGCTTGTCCCGTGACTGGAAAGCCGCTTCGCGGCAGAGTGCGCCCGCCATCCGCCGATGGTGATCGGCTATCGAAAGCGCGCCGGTTTGCTGTCATGATGACGGCGACGGGCACCCCTGGATTCACATCAATCTCAAAGCGGGCGGCAGCGTGATAAACTGGGCCAACTTCATTTCGCAATGTTTCAACGGACTGGTGCTCGGCGCGCTGCTGGCGCTGATCTCATCGGGCCTGACGATCATCTATGGCACGCTGGGCGTGCTCAACCTGGCGCATGGGGCGATGTTCATGCTCGGCGGCTATGCCGGCTGGCTCGCCTATAGCTACACCGGTTCCTACCTCGCCGCCGTCGTCGCCGGCTCGCTGTTCGTCATGGTGGTCGGCGTGGTCATGGAGCGGCTGATCATCCGCCATTTCTACACGCGGCCGCAGGAGGACCAGCTTCTCGTCACCTTCGGCCTCGTTATCGTTTTCGTCGAGGCTGTGCGCTTTTTCTTCGGCAGCATGTCGCAGACCTTGCCGCCGCCGGCGCCGCTGGTGGGCATCACCAATCTGGGCTTCATGATCTATCCCACCTACCGGCTGGCATTGCTCGGCATCGTCGCCGTCGCGCTGCTGGTTCTCTACTTCGTTCTCTACCGCACCCGCATCGGCATGATCGTGCGCGCCGGCATCGAGGATTCGGGGATGGTCGATTCGCTCGGCATCGACGTCTACAGGATCTTCATGCTGGTGTTCGGCATCGGAGCCATGGCGGCGGGCTTTGCCGGCGTCGTCAACGCGCCGGTGGTATCGATTGCTCCCGATGTCGGCGAAGCGATCCTGGTGCAGACTTTCGTGGTCGTCGTCATCGGCGGCGTCGGCTCTTTCCCCGGGGCCATTATCGGCGGCCTCATCGCCGGCGAGATCATATCGATCACCTCGATGTTCAATCCGGGCTACTCCTACATCATGCTGTTCGTGGCCATGACGCTGGTGCTGGTGATCCGTCCGCACGGGCTGCTTGGCCAGGCCGGTCGTGAATAGGGCGTCCTTCATGCGGATCACACGCCCCTACCTGATCGAGCTGATCACCGCCCTGGCGCTGATACTCGCGCCATTCGTTCTTCCCCATCTCGGCTTTTCGCCCAGCACCATCAACCGCATCCTGATCTGGGGCCTGTTCGGGCTCGGCTTCGATATACTGTTCGGCTACACCGGACTGCTGTCGTTCGGCCAGTCGGCCTTCTACGGCACGGGCGGCATGTTCGCCGCCTACCTGCTCACCGAGGCCGGCTTCGACCACGTCATGGTCGCCATCATACTCGGCGCGGTGGTGGCCGGCGTGGTTGGTTACTTCATCGGCCTGATAGCGCTGCGGCGCACCGGCATCTATTTCGCCATGATCACGGTGGCGATCGCCGAGGTTTTCTTCTTCGTCGAGTTCAACCCGCTGTCGGCATTCACCGGCGGAGAGAACGGGCTGCCGGGCGTGCCGACGCCGACCTTTAATCTCGGCTTCACCGTGCTGAAGTTCAACACCGACTGGTCGATGTATGGCTTCCTGGCGTTCTGGTATTTCGTCGGCATCGTGATTGCGCTGCGCATCGTGCGCTCGCCGGTCGGAGCGATCCTGTCGGCGATCCGTGACAATCCGCGGCGCGCGGAGGCACTCGGCCACAACATCCACGGCTACAAGCTGACGGCCTTCGTGGTGGCCGCGATCTATGCCGGTTTTGCCGGCGGCCTGCTCGGCGTCATGCAGGGCTTCATGCCGCCGGACGCCTTCATGTTCGACACATCAGGCCAGCTTGTCATGCAGACGGCCATCGGCGGCGCCGGCACATTGTTCGGACCGTTGCTTGGCGCGACGGTCTGGCTCTATCTCAGCGACTTCTTCCAGAACACCTTGCATCTGGGAGCGACGTGGAAGCTGGTGCTCGGCATCGTCTTCGTGCTGCTGGTCTGCTTCCTGCGGCGCGGCATTGTCGGCGCGATGGTCGACCTCTACGCACTGGCGGCCGGCGGCGGGAACGAGGAGCCAGCCGGCGCCTCGGCCGGGAGCCCGCCCTTCGACCCCGCTGCCATAGAACCGATGCCGCCGCGCCGGCGTGGCGATGCGCCGGCATCCGGACCGATCCTGCGGGCGCAAGGCCTCAGCAAGCGCTATGGCGGCATCGTGGCCAACAGCGACATCGACTTCACGGTCGATCATGGCGAGATACGCGGCATCATAGGGCCGAACGGCGCCGGCAAGAGCACCTTCTTCAAGATGCTGACCTGCGAGGTCGCTCCGACCTCCGGGCAGATCACGTTCGAAGGCCGCGACATCACCGGCATGGACGTATCCGCTGTGTGCCAGCTCGGACTGACCAAGAGCTACCAGATCAACCAGCTGTTCGACCGGCTGACGGTCCGGCGCAACCTGACGATCGCGGCGCTCGGCGAAACACGCGGCCGCTTCCGGCTCGACCTGTTCAAGAACCTGCATGGCGTGCCGGGCCTCGACGAACAGGTCGAGCGGACGGCGGCGCTGGTCAACCTCACCGCGCGTCTCGACCGGCCGGTTTCGGAGCTGCCCTATGGCGAAAAGCGCCGGCTGGAAATAGGTCTGGCGCTGGCGACGTCGCCAAGCCTGCTTTTGCTCGACGAGCCGCTGGCCGGCATGAGCCCGCGCGAACGCGTCGAGACCGTGGCGCTGCTCAAGTCGATCGCGCGCGGACGCACGATGATCATCATCGACCACGACATGGATTCGCTGTTCGAGCTGGTCGGGAAAGTGACGGTGCTGCAGGAAGGCCGGGTGCTGGTCGAAGGCATGCCCGCTGAGATCAGGACCAACGCCAAGGTGCAGGAAGCCTATCTCGGTGGCGTGCACGGAGAGATGGCATGAGCCTGCTCGAGGTCAGCGGACTGAACAGTTACTACGGCGACAGCCACATCCTCTTCGACGTCGGGCTGAAGGTCGAACAGAACGAGGTGGTGGCGCTGCTTGGCCGCAACGGCGCCGGCAAGTCGACGACGCTGAAGAGCCTGATGGGCGTGGTGACGCCGCGCACCGGTTCGGTCAAGCTCGATGGCGTCGAGCTGGCGGGCCGCAAGGCGCACGGCATCGCCCGCCAGGGCATGCAGCTGGTGCATGAGAACCGGCGCATCTTCGGCAGCCTGAACGTCGAGGAAAACATCATCCTGGCTGGTTTGACCGCCGCCCACCGTTGGCCGCTGGAGCGCATCTATACGATGTTCCCGCGCCTGAAGGAGCGGCGCACCAGCCGCGGCACGGATCTGTCGGGCGGCGAGTAGCAGATGCTGGCCATAGCCCGCGCCTTGGTGCGCGACCCGAAGATCATCCTTCTCGACGAGCCCTTCGAAGGGCTTGCGCCCGTGATTGTGCACGACCTCGTCCGCGCCTGCCGCGAATTGGCGCAGGAAGGGCAGACGATCGTGCTGGTGGAGCAGAACCTCGCCGCGACGTTGGCGCTCGCCAGCCGCGTCTATATCATCAACAACGGTCACATCGTTTACGAGGGATTGGCTGCCGAGCTGAAAGCGCAGCCGGGACTGCTGCAACAATATCTCGGCGTATGAGCCCGGTGCTTCACGGGTAGCCGCTGGCTTGATGCGGTCGAACAGCCCCAAAACCGCCCCCCTCACCCCCTCGGCGCGGCGCTCAACTCACTGCGCCGCCACGCCGCCGGCGAAATCCCCACTGACCGCTTGAACTCGCGGCCGAAGTGGTAGACGTCGCAGAAGCCGCAGGCTTCGGCAACTTCGGCCAGCGGCTGATCGCCCTGCACCAGCAAGGACTGCGCCTGCATCAGGCGCTCGCGCATCAGCCATTGGTGCGGGCTGGTGCGCAGATGTTTCTGGAACAGGCGGCGCAGTTGCGAGGGGCCGAGGCGGGTCACCTCGGTCAGATCAGGCGCGGTCCAGGCGAAGCCGGGCTCGGCGCGCATGGCGTCGAGTGCGGCGGCGAGCGGGGCGGGCAGGTCCTCGTGGCTGGCGCCGCCGACGGCGCGGTCGACCATCAGCAGGAATTCGGCGACCAGCTGGTTGAGCCTGAGATCAAGCCCGGCGTCGCGCCGCCGCAGCGCCGAGAACAGCCGCTCGAACCAGGGCGCGGGGCTCGCCGCCTCGGTGAACAAGGTGCGCGAGGCGCCCTCGCCGAACAGCTTGCGGCGCAGCACCCCCGGGTCCGGCCCGTCGAGGCGGAACCACAGCAGCGTCCAGGGGTCGGCGGGATCGGCGCAATGCACATGCGGCGCCTCGTTGGCCATCCACACCAGCTGGTTGGCGCGCACGTCCAGCCGCTGCCCCAGCATCTCGACATGGCCCCTGCCCGACACGCAGTAGAGTATGTCCTGGCCGGGGTGGAAGGCCCGTTCTATGCGGTAGTCGCGCGCCGCCGCCACCTTGCCGGCGCGCACCACGCTGAAGGCCGTGCGTGTCCAGCCGGGCGCCGGCACATAGTGGAAACTCTCGAAAACCGCGCTCTTTTCCATGATGCGCGTTTTATACAAAACAAGCGCCTTGCTGTCCATTTTGTTCGCCACGGGGCGCCGCTATGGTCGCTTTCATGAGGTCGGGGATTTCGGCACGCCGCCGCGAGAATCCCCGGATTTTCAGGGTTTTCCGGGCGCTCGGCGCCGTCGGCGGCCCGATGGTTCAGGGAGGCAGAACGATGCTGGCGATGACGAGGAAAGAGGCCGAGGACTACGCCCGGGACGGCTATATTATCCGCCGGGGGCTGCTCGACGTGGCGGAGGTCGAGAATTTCCGCGACCATGCCCGCGCCCAGCTCGAGGCGGAAAACAAGTCCGGCGCCGTGATGGCCAAGGGCGACAAGGAGGGCAAGACCACCCTTCTCAAGATGTGGACCAAGGCCGAGGACGACAAATACGGCCTGCTCGCTCGCGACGAGCGCATGGTCGACCTGGCGCAGGACGCCGTCGGCAAGCCGATCTATCTCTACAGCCACAAGATGACGATGAAGCAGCCCAATGAGGGCGGCGCCTGGGAATGGCACCAGGATTTCGGCTACTGGTACAATTACGGCTGCCTGGCGCCGGAAATGATGAGCATCTATGTCGCGCTCGACAAGGCGACGCGCGAGAATGGCTGCCTGCAGGTGCTGAAGGGCACGCACAAGCTCGGCCGTCTCAACCACATCCGGGAGAACGACCAGACCAACGTCGAGCAGGAGCACCTCGAAGCCGCGCTCAAGCGCTACGAGCACATCTATGTCGAGATGGAAGCCGGCGACGCGCTGATCTTCGACGGCAACCTCCTGCATCGTTCCGACGCCAACCGTTCCGACACCTATCGCTGGGGCTATATCTGCTCCTACAACGCGGTCGAAAACGCGCCGTTCAAGAAGGTTCGCGAATACGGAAATTTCGACGAGCTGCGCAAGGTGCCGGCCGGCTCGTTCCGCAAGGCGTCCTGACGCCAAGACCGGCACGGGCGACGACGCCCATGCCCCGGCCACGGACTTCGGGAAAGATCGTGGCCACACAGGGAGATAGACACCGATCCTGAATCAGTTCGGGAACGGTTTTGTGAGACATCGGCCCGCGCCTGAGCTCGGCCAGGCCGATGGAACGGAGGAAGTGACCGCGCCGGTGAGGACCGGCCGGTCACGCTGAGGGAGGATACTGTATGGCCCAGGCGGTCAGGACCGGCGCGCGCGCGCCAGCCACGGACCGATTCACGCTGGCACGGCTGTTGCGGGCGCGGGAAGCAGGCGTGTTCATCGCCCTTCTCGTCATGTGCCTGTTCCTGTCCTTCGCCACCGATGGATTCCTGACATCGCTGAACCTGCTCAATGTCGGACGCCAGGTCTCCCTGCTCGGGATCATGGCTGTCGGCATGACGTTCGTGTTGATCGCCGGCGAAGTCGACCTGTCGGTCGGCTCGACCTACGCATTCTCGGGCCTCGCCACCGGCATGCTGATCATCGCCGGCTGGGCGCTGCTGCCGGCCATCGGCGTCGGCCTGCTCACCGGCGTCGCCATCGGCCTGGTCAACGGCGTGCTCTCCACCTATGGCCGCCTGCCTTCGCTCATCGCCACGCTCGGCATGCTGTCCATCGTGCGCGGCGCCGCACTCATCCTCACCAACGGCCAGCCCGTCACCGTCAATGCCCGCAACGGCGCCCTGCCCGACGTGCTGCAGAGCTTCGGCTTCATGGGCCAGGGCTATCTGTTCAGCATCATTCCGATGCAGCTCGTCTTCTTCGTCATCGTCGCCATCCTTGCCTGGCTGGTGCTGTCCTTCTCCAATTTCGGCTTCCGCGTCTATGCCGTCGGCGGCAGCGCCAAGGCCGCGCGCGTTTCCGGCATTTCCGTCAACCGGGTCAAGATCGCGGCTTTCGTGCTGATGGGCGTGCTCGCCGCTTTCGCAGGCATTTTGGGCCTCGCCTTCCTGCCATCCAGCCACGCCGGCCGCACCGGGCTCGGGCTGGAACTCGACGTCATCGCCGCCACCATCGTCGGCGGCGCCTCGCTGTCAGGCGGCGAAGGCACCATCCTCGGCACCATCCTTGGCGTGCTCATCATCGGCGTCATGCGCAACGGCCTGGTGCTGATGGGCGTCTCGCCCTTCGTGCAGGAACTGATGATCGGCCTCGTCATCATCGTCGCCGTCGGCATCGACAAATGGAGCACGCGCCGCACCGCCTGAACAAATAAACAACCAGCCTGATTCCAGACAACCAGAACCAAAAAGGGAGGACTATCCATGAACATCAGACACGTCATTCTCGCGGCCGCGATCGGCCTGCTTCCGCTTTCCGCGCACGCCGAATCCAAGCTAGCCGATTTCCAGCTCGCGCCGCGCATCAAGGCCAAGATCGATGCCGGCCAGCCGCTCGACTTCTACGTCTCCTATCATGACGTCTCGAACGAATTCGCGCCGTTCATGAAGGCCGGCGTCGAGCGCGCCGCCAAGGAAGACAAGGTCGGCGCCCAGTTCATCGGCCCGGTCGGCGCCGATGCCGACGGCCAGATCTCGGAGATCGAGACGCTGATGGGCAAGATGGACGGCCTCGCCATCTCCTCGGTCTCGACCGACGCGCTGGCGCCCGTCATCGACCGCGTGATCGCCGCCGGCATCCCGGTCGTCACCTTCAACACCGACAATCCCGAAAGCAAGCGCCTCGCCTTCGCCGGCCAGGATCTCGTGCAGTCGGGCCGCGAGGCCGGCAAGCTGATGTCGAAGGTCCTGGGCGGCAAGGGCAAGGTGATGATCACCACCATCGACGCCGCCGCGCAGTGGTCGCTCGACCGCGAAAAGGGCGCGCGCGAGGCGCTGAAGGCCGAGCCCGGCATCGAGGTGGTCAACACGCTCAACACCGGCACCGACCCGCAAAAAATCTATTCGGCGATCGAGAACGCCATGCTGGCCAACCCCTCGATCACGGGCGTGCTGTCGCTCGAATGCTGCTCGACGCCCGCCGCCGGCACCTGGGTGGAGCGCAACAAGGCATCAGACAAGGTCAAGGTCGTCGGCTTCGACCTGCTCGACCAGACGGTCCAGCTCGTGCAGGACGGCAATGTCGACGCCACCATCGACCAGGCGCCGGAAAAGCAGGGCTTTGCCGCCGTCGACCTGCTGGTGAAGTTCCTGAAGGGCGAGCCGATCGACAATGTCGACACCGGCGTCGGCATCTACACCAAGGAAAACATCGCCGAAGTCGCCAAGAAGAAGTAATCGACCACGAGGCACGGCCGCCGGTCCGCATGGGCCCGGCGGCCGCTTGCACGAAAGCAGCCAGCCCCACGCCAGCAGGTTCATGACAGACACCCAGCCCCCTGCCCCGATCGTCGAGATCTCCGGACTGACCAAGCGGTTCCCCGGCGTGCTGGCGCTCGACCGCATTTCCGTCTCGTTCCGGCCGGGCGAGGTCCATGCCGTGATCGGCGAGAACGGCGCCGGCAAATCGACGCTGATGAACATCCTCGCCGGCGACCTGCAGCCCGATGGCGGCACAATCCGCATCGACGGCAAGCCAGCCACTATTCCCTCGCCGCTCGCCAGCCGCGCCGCCGGCATCACCGTCGTCTACCAGGAACTGGCGCTCTGCCCGACGCTGAGCATCGCGGAAAACATCATGATGTCCGACATGGCGGCGCGCTCGGTCGTGTCGCTGGTGCCGCGCGACGAGATGCGCCGCCAGGCGCGCATGGCGTTGACACGGCTGGGCATGGGCACGCTCGACCCCGACACCAAGGTCTCCCGGCTCTCGGTCGCCGAGATGCAGCTGGTCGAGATCGCCGGCGCCATCCGTCAGCGCGCCCGCGTGCTGGTGCTCGACGAACCCAATTCCGCGCTCTCCAAGCGCGAAAGCGATCGCCTGTTCGAGATCGTCAAACAGTTGCGCAGCGAAGGCGTCACCGTCATCTACGTCTCGCACCATCTGAAGGAAGTACTCGACCTCGCCGACCGCATCACCGTCATGCGCGACGGCCGCACCATCGAGACCATGGACAATGACGGACTGTCGGAGGATCGCCTGATCCGCGCCATGGTCGGGCGCGAACTCGACACGGCGGCGCAATGGTCGCTGCAGGCGGAGGCACGCTCGCATGAAGCGCCTGTCGTGCTCTCGGTCGAAAAACTAGGCGCCCCGGGCCTCGACGAGGTGAGCTTCCACGCCCGCGCCGGCGAAATCCTTGGTATCGGCGGCCTGCCGGATTCCGGCAAGGACATGCTGGGCGAAGCCCTGTTCGGCCTGTGTGCCCGGCGCGGCCAGGTGACCATCGACGGCAAGGAACTGCGCGCCGCCGACCCTCAAGGCGCGATCCGCAACGGCATGGCGCTGGTGCCGGCCGACCGGCGCGGCGCCGGCGGGCTGTTGACCATGAGTGTGGCCAACAATGTCGTCTCGGCCTCGCTGCCGCGCTTCTCCCTGGCCGGCTTCATGCGGCGCGGTGCGGTGCGCCGCGAGGCCCGCGCGCAGGTCGCCAGGCTCGATGCGCGCATTTCACATCTCGGCCAGAAACTCGGCACGCTTTCGGGCGGCAACCAGCAGAAGATCATCCTTGGCCGCAGCCTCGTCACCAACCCGCGCGTGCTGGTGCTGCACGAGCCGACGCGCGGCGTCGACGTCGGCGCCAAGGCCGAGATCTACGCCATCCTGCGCGGCATCGCCGGCGAAGGCGTGGCGGTGGTGATGATCTCCTCCGAAATCCCCGAATTGATCATGAACGCCGAACGCGTCCTGGTGCTGCGCAACGGCCGCATATCAGGCGAACTGACCGGCGCCGGCATCAACGAGGAAGCGATCCTGGCGCGCGCCATGGCGTCCTGAACGAGGCGAGTGATGAGTAAATCCGAGACCGCACCCAGAATAACCATCGTCGGCAGCTTCGCCGTCGGCCTGACCATCCGCGCGCCCAAACTGCCCTCTTCGGCGAGACGATGCTGGGCACCGATTTCGACATGGGCGCCGGCGGCAAGGGCTCGAACCAGGCCGTCGCCACCTCGCGTCTGGGCGCCCGCTCCTCGCTGGTCGCCCTCATCGGCAACGACAAGCTGGCCGGCATCGCCACCGACCTCTACGCTGCCGAAGGCGTCGATGCGAGCCTCGTCTCGACGCGCACCGAACGCGCCACCGGCGTCGGCTTCATCATCCTCAACGACAAGGGCGAGAATTTCATCGTCCTCGACATGGGCGCCAACGAGCTGATGGACGCGGCGGTGGTCGACACGGCCGAACAACGCATCGCCGGCAGCGACGTGGTGATGACCGTGCTCGAAGTGCCGATCCCGGCCGCCGCCCGGGCCATGGAACTCGGCCGCCGGCACGGCGCCCGCACCATCCTCAACCCCGCGCCGGCGCGCCAGCTGCCCGACGCCATCTTCAGCAATGTCGATTACCTCACGCCCAATGAGAGCGAGCTGCGCATCCTGCTCGGCCTGCCCGCCGACGATCCGCGCTCCTCGCGCGAACTGGCGGGCGAACTGCGCCGCCGGGGCGTGCGCAATGTGGTGGTGACGCTCGGCCGCAGCGGCGCGCTGATCCTCACCGACGAACTCGACATCATGGTGCCGGCCGTGCCGGTGGAGGTGGTGGACACGACCGGCGCCGGCGACGCCTTCAATTCCGGCTTCGCCGTGGCGCTGGCCGAAGGCCGCGACATTGTCGATGCCGTGCGCTTCGGCGTCGTCTGCGGCGCCATCGCCTGCACCAGGCTCGGCGTCATTCCCGGCCTGCCCGAACGGGCACAGGCCGACGCGCTGTTCGCGAAAGCCCTCGAGACAACTTGGTCCCAGACATAACAACTTGGTCGCAGACATAGCAGGGAAGGAAGAAAGATGAACCGTAACCGGCTGCTCAATGCAGAACTGTCGCACGCCATCGCTTCGATGGGCCATGGCGACCTGATGATCGTCTGCGACGCGGGCTTTCCGATCCCGTCCAGCGCCTGGCGCATCGACCTCGCCATCTCGCCCGACGTGCCGGACCTTGAAACGGTGCTGGCACCGATCGCGGAGAACCTGATCGCCGAGCGCGTCGGCTATGCCGACACGCTGCCCGTGCACAATGCGCCGCTGCTGGAGAAACTGAAGCGGCTCTTCCCCGACGCCGATTTCGAGACCGTCACGCATGAGGCGATCCTCGGCGAGATGGCGAAGAAGGCCAAGGTCATCGTGCGCACCGGCGCCTTCGACCCCTGGGGCAACATCCTGCTCTATTCCGGCGTCGACGTGCCGGCATGGTTCTCCAAGCCCGGCGTCGTCGCGCCCGATTACTACGCCAAGAAGTTGAAGGGCTGAGATGCCGCGCATCTTCGACTTCGGCGGCCGCGAGGTCGAGCGCACGGTAACGGTCGCCGGCCTGCGCGCGCTGAAAGGCAGCGGCCGGCACATGGCGCAGGTGACGGCCGAGACCGCGGACGAGGCAGCGGCGGCTGAAGCCGCCGGCATCGAGATGGTGGTCTGCCGCGCCGCCAACGTGGCTGCTGTGCGCCAGGGCTCACGCCGCGTCTTCGTCACCGCCGCGCTCGGCTTCGCCGACGCGGTGACGCCGGACGAGGTGCTGCGCACCGCCTTTTCAGCCATCACCACGGGCGCCGACGCCGTCATCACCGGGCGCGGCCATGACACGGTGCGCATGCTCGCCAACGAGCAGATCCCGGTGATGGGTCACCTCGGCTTCGTGCCGCGCAAATCCACCTGGGTCGGCGGCATCCGCGCCGTGGGCAAGACCGCCGACGAAGCGCTGGAGCTGTTCGACCGGTTTCGGCGGCTGGAGGATGCCGGCGCCTTCGCCGTCGAATGCGAGATCATCGCCGCCGAGGTGATGGAAGAAATCAACCGCCGCACCGGACTGGTCACCGTCTCGCTCGGCTCCGGCCCGGCGGCGGACGTGATGTTCCTGTTCACCTCGGACATTTCGGGCGAAAGCGCGCGCCTGCCCCGCCACGCCCGCGCCTGGGGCGACCTCGCCAAACTCCACAAGGCAGTCCGCGACGCGCGTGTCGAGGCGCTGACGGGATTCCGCCAGGCGGTGGCTGGTGGGAGCTTTCCGACGGAGGCCGAGATGGCCGGCATCGCGCAAGCCGAACTAGAGGATTTTCGCGCGCGGCTTGCGGCGGATCTCATACGCAAATCCTAGAGATTGGCCGCAACCGGGAAACGGTGCCCGACAGCAAGCGCCTCATTCCTTCGCCCCCCTCTGTCCTGCCGACGCCTGACGATTGGCCCCATCCGCACAGCTCTCCTGCGGAGCCCGCCTGCGCTCCATCTAGGACATCAGCGGCATCGGCACCTTCAGCCCTTCGATCAGCGCGTCGCGAAACAGCGCGATGGGGCGGCTCAGGCGTCCGGCGGGTGGGCGGTGCAGCAGCCATGAGCGCACTTGCGGCTTGAAGTCCGGGCAGTCGATGATCTCGACCGCATCCCGCCAGCGGCTGTCGGCGAAGGCGCCCGGCGTGACGATGCCGATGCCATGGCCGCGCGCCACCAGCGACATTCTGAGATCGACGCTGAGCGCCTCCACACCGACCTGGAACGGCAGCCTGGCCGCCTCCAGACTCTGCCTGATATAGGCGCGAAAACCGCAACCGTTTTCGTTCATCACCCAGGCGAAGCGGGACAGGTCGGCAAGGCTCGCCGGTTTCGGCACGCCAAGGCCTGGGGACGCCACCAGCAGCACCGGCTGCAGACCGAGATCGTCGCCAGCAAGCTCATCCGGCGGCGCGAGGCCTTCGGCGAGGCACACAGCCACCGCGTCGAGCTCGCTGCGCGCCACCTGTTCCACCAGCCTCGGCGACCAGCCCGAGGTGACGCGCAACGTCAGTTGCGGAAACGTTTCGCGCAGGCTGTCGAAAGGCAGTGCAAGTGCTGCATCCGAGAGGTAGGGCATGACGCCGAGTCGGAACTCGCCCCTGACCTCCCCTCGCGGCGAGACGCCGGCCTTCAGATCCTCCAGCGAGCGCAGCACGCGCCGGCCATGCTCATAGGCCTCACGCCCCGAAGCCGTCGGCTTCAGCGGCTTGGACTGGCGGTCCAGAAGCGCCGTCGCCAGCCCGTCCTCGAGATTCTGGATGCGGCGCGTGACACCTGGCTGGGTCAGGTTGAGCCTTGCCGAGGCGCCGACGATCGAGCCGGTCTCGACCACGGCGATGAAGGCTTCGAGATCATGGATTTTCATGCGTATCTCGCATAATCATTATTGAATAGATTTAATTGTAGCATGATAAAACTTCGGCATAAAGTCCTCACACGATATGCAATTTATCGAGGACCTCATGCTCGACACCACGGACCGCCGGGCGGCCGAGACCGCGAAGACGGAGACCCTGCCGGCGGCCACCATCACCGGCCCGCAGGCGCTGCTGTTTGCCGCCTCGGTCGGCGTCATCGTCACCAACCTGTTCGCGCCGCAGACACTGGTCGGCCTGATCGGACCATCGCTCGGCGCCGGTGCGGCAAGCGTCGGCCTTGTCGCCATGGCAACCCTGCTCGGCTATGCCGCCGGCCTGTTCTTCCTGGTGCCGATGGCCGACCTTGCCGAAAACCGCGCCTTGATCCTGCGCATGCTGCTGACAGCGGCCCTCGCCGCCGCCGTCGCCGCCTTCGCACCCACCATCGCCGCGCTGCTGATCGTGCTCTTCATCCTTGGCGCCGCCTGTTCCGCGATCCAGATCCTGGTGCCGATCGCGGCCTCCATGGCGCCCCCCGGCGAGGCCGGCCGCGTCATTGGCGATGTGATGAGCGGACTGATGGTCGGTATCCTGCTGGCGCGGCCGCTGGCCAGCTTCATCGCCGATGCCTGGGGCTGGCGGGCCTTCTACGGCCTCAGCGCGGCGGCGCTTGTCCTGCTCGTCTGCGTGCTGGCCGCCACGATGCCGCGCCGGCGCCCGCCGGTGCAATCGTCCTATGGCGCGCTGATCGCCTCGCTGTTCGACCTGCTTCGCCGCGAGCCGGTGCTGCGCGGCCGCGCATTGACCGCCGCCCTGGTGATGGCGGCCTTCAGTCTGTTCTGGACCGCGGTGGCGCTGCGCCTGGCGCAGCCGCCCTTCGGCCTTGGCCAGCGCGGCATCGCGCTGTTCGCGCTGGTCGGCGCCGGCGGCGCTGTCGTCACGCCGCTTTTTGGCCGTGCCGGCGACCATGGCTGGACCCGGCCGGCGACGATCTTCTGTCATCTGGTGCTGATGGCGGCGCTGGCCCTCGCCGCCTGGGCCGGCTCCTTTCAGTCCGGAGCGTCATGGCAACCGCTCGTGCTGATGGGCGCTGGCGCCGTGCTGCTCGACATCGGCGTCACCGGCGACCAGACGCTCGGCCGCCGCGCCATCAACCTGCTGCGGCCTGAAGCACGCGGCCGCCTCAATGGCCTGTTCGTCGGCATCTTCTTCATCGGCGGCGCCATCGGCTCGCTGCTGGCCGGCATCGCCTGGGCCTGGGGCGGCTGGCCTGACGTCTGCGCCATCGGTGCCGGCTTCGGCCTCGCCGCACTCCTCGTCGACTGGATCGGCGGGCCGGAATAACGCCACCTCAGGGGAACACGTTCACCTTGCTGACGCTCACCTGGGCCGATCCCTGGTTGTTGTGGCGGTAGAAGAAGTCGTAGATGCCAGGCAACCCGACCACGGCATCGTTGACATAGACATAGAGCTCGCCCGACGTCTTGGGCTTGATTTCGGCGGCGAGCTTCATGTTCGCGCATTGGCCGGGGATCACCGGCTCGACGGCATTGAGGACATATTCGTCATTGCCGAACCGGCCGACGCGCGCGATCGGCTTGAAGTAAGGCTCCGCCCACCAGCGCTTCATCAGCGTCGCCAGATAATGGGCCACACTGCTCTCCTGGACGCCACGCGTATCCGCGCACAGGGCGCCGTCCTTCCAGGCGTCGGTGATCGAAATCTCGACCTTGTAGCGGACGCCCTGCTGCAGCCAGTTGCCGGTGTCGCCGCACATATCGGCGGTGTTGAGGACGTAGGGCGTTCCCGTCAGCCTTTCGGCACCGGTCGGATTTGTCGAGGCGGGTTCGGCACAGAAGGCCCCCATCGAATCCGCGACCTCGAACGTGGTCTTGTTGGCACCGAACAGCAGAAGAGCCGCCGACAGGGCCAGGAACACCGCCGGCAGCACATATTCCCGCAAATGTTCATAGACCGAGTTTGCGAAGCTGTTGGTCCGGATGGCGCGGGCAATGCGCAAGGATACGGGCGTTGGCGGCACGCCCGTGCGCGGCCCGCGCCGGCTGACCACCACAAAGGTGGCGAGGCAGCCGATGAAGCCTATGGCAAAGAGGCCGGCCGCATAGTTCTTGGCCAGCCCGAGCGCCAGGGCGCCGAAGCCGAGCACGACCGCCCCGATCAGCCAGGTGCGCCGATGCGCGTCGGACCGGTTGGATTGCAGCACCGCCGCCGTGCGGTCGATCGCGACGTTCCAGGCCGATCGCGCCCGGTCGTTGATGCGCGTGCGCAACAGCCCGTTGACCCACAGCAGAACGCCCAGGATGAGCCCCAGCCCCGCCGCCAGGATCGAATGCTTGGCCATGGCGTCCACCCACGGCGCGGCAATGCCCGGCAGGAACCCGCTGACCAGGCCGATCACCGGCCCGACAAGGCCAGCGGCGGACTGATCGAACCGGCCGGTGACGTCGAGCGTGACATAGCCGGCCAGCAGCGGAAACGCCAGCAGCAGCACGGCGATCGACAACAGGGCGTAATAAAGTCCCCTGCGCCACCACACCGTGTCGCGCATCAGCCGCATGAGTTCCAGGCGGCCGGCGGCATGCTGCGTACGGCTGCCGGCGCCATCGTCCTGAAGCAGGGCCAGCGCTTCGCGGAATTTCTTGTCCATGCCGGCCAGATTGCGTTTGCGCCCGGCCGGAAGCGGCAATTTGTCGGTGACGGCGGCCTTGCGCATCGTCATCCTGTCTTCGTCGGGCAGGCCCGTGAACGGCACCCGGGCGCCGAGCGGCGACAGCACCTCGATATGCTCCGGCAACGCGATCGGCGCGTAATCGTCGTTTCCCTTCGCCATGCGCATGATGACGCTGGCATCGACCAGTGGCGTCACGCCCTTGCCCATCAACTGCTTGGCGTCACGCGGATGGTAGCGATAGAAGACGCCGAGACCGGAACGGGAATCGTAGATGCGGCCGGCTTCGGATGCATAGTCCCAGTAGTCGGCGACCAGATCCTTCTTGAATTGCAGCCCCTGCTCGGCGGCCTCGCCGATCATCCAGCACAGCGGAATATGAGCGAGCCTGTCGTCGGGATAGCCGCCGCCGACATTGGCATGGCAGCCGGCGAACCAGACTTGCAGCAGGCGCGGATCGGCCACGTCGGCCCTTTCCAGGATAGCCGCATCCAGGACCGGGGCAGGCTCATTCCACGGGATCGGGAAGAATGTGCGCCGCTCGTCGTCGATGCTGAAGGCCTGCCGGGCACAGTCTATTCCATCGAGAAGGTCCCGCTTCTCGAATGTCATCGGCCAGACCCATTTGTTCACCGCCTTGGTCAATTCGTCGACCGGCAGGCCGTAGGCGGCGACCGTATCCCACACACCGACGAAGGCGACGCGGATCTCCTTGGCCGAGCGAGGATCGGGCACACGCGGCTTCACCTGGCTGTAGGCACGGCTTCCGGTGATTTCATTCCACAAGTCGACCGCCCGGTCGCGCACGAAGCGGGCGAACACCACCCAGGGCAGTTTCGACCCGAAGGCCTTCGGCCGGTATGCCCGATAGGCGGCAAGCGCGTTGCGGTCGAGTTCTTCTTCCGACTTGAAGTCGACCAGCCCTTCCCTGGCGATCATGCCGACCAGCACGCGGATGGTGAAGGCGCCGCGGCTGAAGCCGAAAGCGAATATCCGGTCACCTTCCTTGTAGTTGAGGCAAAGGAACTTGTAGAGCGCGAGCACCCGCCGCTTGACGCCGAAGCCGAGCGCCAGGCCGATGATCTCGAAGGGTTTGAACTGCGATGTGCCGACGCCGTCGCTGAACACGGCGATCTGGTCACCGCCGGTCAGGTCAAGCGCCTGGTAGAGCCGCCACACATTGGTCTTGAATGCCTTGGCGGCGCTGTTGCCGGTGCCGTCGGCGAAGACGACGATATTCCTGCCCATATCCTCCCCCTCTCAATGCTGCTCGTCGCGTGTCACTCCTGCCAGTTCATCATCCGCTCGCGCGACGGCCCGCCGCTTCTGCTTGCCGCATCTGGACCAGCAGCTTGCCTGCAATTTGTCCGATTTTCACACGAACCCCCAGTTCGTCGGCGTCACTATCCAACAACCGGAAAGGGCGCGCAAGTTGGCGGCGCAGTAAAATCGCGGCTTGACTTATGCCCGGGCAAATTCCCCGGGAATAAGATCCTGCGGGATGCTTTGCGCACTGCTTTCCGGCGCGGACGGGCGGCTGCATCCCGAAGCAACCAGCCCCGGCCGGAGGGATTGTGCCCTCAGAACCGCGTCGAGAAGCTTGCCTTGAAGGCATTTTCCATCGCGCCCGAGGCGAACTGGCCGTCATAGGTGAAGCCGAGCCGGCTTGCCCCGCCGATGGCGAGATCGACGCCGGCCTGCAGCGCCAGCGCATCCCTGGCGATCGGCACGCCTGTCACGGTGAAGTCGTTGCCGCCCGCGAACGACAGCTGCGCCGCCGGCAGGTCGGCGAAGGCATGCCGCCAACCGAGCGAGGCCCGCGCTTCCAGCGCCGAGCCGCCGAGCGTGAACGCCTGCGACACCCGGGCGCCCAATGTGGTGAAGGTGGCGTCGTTGCGGAAGCCGCCGGAAGACAGCGCCGCAGCGCCGCCATCCTCGCCGAAACCATCGGTCGAGAGATGGACATAGGCCAGCCCCGCGAACGGCTCGATCTTCATGGCGCCGACATCGAAGGCGCGCGACGCCTCGCCGAACACCTGCACGGTGCTCGCGCCATAGCTCGCCTTCAGCCGCTCGCTGAAGCCGGGAAAGGCCGGGTCGCGCGTGGTGTCGATGTCGTGATGGCTGTAGCCGGCGCCGAACTTCAGTTGCACCGTGTCGATCATGCCGCCGCCATAGGCTGCCAGATGCACGCTCGTCACCTTTGCCGAGGAGGCGCGGGCGTCGACATCGAGCGAAGTGACGCTGATGCCGCCGAGGAAGCCGAGCGTCCAGCCATCTGCTATGGTCGCGTCCGCGCCCGCGAAGAAGGCGCCGGTGCTGGCAACGACATCGGCGGCATTGCCGTCGCTGTCCAGCGAACGGACAAGGCCCGCGCCTTGCATCCAGAAGCCTCTCGCCCCGGGATAGGCGATCGCCGCGCCGGTGCGGCCCAGCGCTGCGTCGCGAAGCAGCCGGCTTTCATCGACAAGCAGGCCGGCCGTCGCGGCATGCACCTCGCCCGAAAGCTGGTCGAAGGCGTAGCGCGCGCCGTCGGCCGAGAGCGGCGCGATGGCGTTGTAGACCGGATTGCCGGCGCCGAGCCCCTCGATGCCGCCGGCCGCCGCCTTCTGGTTCGGCGTCTGCGCGACGGACGAGAAGTCGACGGCGTTGCGCGTTAGCGTCAGCACGACATTGTTGCCATCGTCGCCGGTATAGCTGACATCGGGCGTCAGGAAGGCGTAGGTGTGGGTGATGCTGGCGAACTGGCCGGTCACGGCGCCGGCGCCCTGATTGTCGATGATGGTGTAGGTCTGGCTCGGCTGCCAGCCGGTTCCGGTCAGTTCATGCAGGGCGAGCGTGCCGCCACTGACATCGACCGTGCCGGTCACCACCACCTTGTCGGCGCTGGTCGGATTGATCTCGACATCGAGCGTGCCGGCGAGCCTGTAATTGCCGTTGATGGTCTGCGTGCCGATCGAGGCGCCGGGGCCATGATGACCGCCGGCCTGGATCGTTACCGTGCCGCCGGCCAGCGTGCCGATCGTTCCGGTGCCGCCGAGCGTGGCGCCGCTCGCCACCACCACATCGGCCGAGCCCAGCGAGCCGTCTATCTGCAGCAAGCCCGCATTGACCGTGGTCGTGCCGAGATAGGTGTTGGCATCAGACAGGATAAGCTTGCCGGTGCCGTCCTTGGTGAAGCCGCCCTTGGCCAGCGCCCCGCCATCCGAGATGATCCCCGAAATCGTCTCGTCGAGATTGAGCGCGCCGGTCTTCAGCGTATGCGCGCCGAGCGCGATGTCGCCGGCGCCGGAGACGGAGCCCAGCGACACGCAATTGCACGCACCCGCCGCGTCGAAGGTCGAGATGTCGAGCTTGCCGCCGCTCTGGTTGATGACTTTGGCGGACGTCGAGGCATTGTCGCCCCGGAAAGCGGTGGTGCCGCCGCTCTCATTGGTGATGACCGCGCTGCCGGCGCTGCTGCCGGCCAGGAACACGGTCTTGCCATTGCCGTTGTTGGTGATGGCCGCCGTGCCCGCGCTCGACTGGTTGTCGAGCACGACCGAACCGTTCTGCGTCGAGATCGCCAGGCTGCCGGCGCTGACCGGGCCGGCGAAGCGCAGGCTGGGCTTCAGCGTTGCCGCCGGCGCGCCCGTCACCGAAACCCCTCCGGTGCCGAGCGCGCCGTTGGCCGCCGCAACGAGCTCGCCCTCCTTGATCGTCGTGCCGCCCTGGTAGGAATTGGCCGCGCCCAGTGTCAGCGTGCCGTCGCCGAGCTTGACGATGCTGCCGGTGCCGGAAATGCCGACATTGATGATGGCGTTGTTGACACTGGCGCCCGGATCGGCGGCGACGATGATTTCGGTGGCCGCCGAATTCGTCACCAGCGCGCCGCCCGCGCCCGCCGACAGCGTGTAGGTCCAGTTTGTCGGGTGCGACACGAAGCGCAGGCCCGTGAAGGTCTGCGAACCGACCACGCTGACCGTTCCGGGCGTGCCGGCGAACACCGCTTTCTGGCTCGCCCAGGCGGCGTTGATGTTGCCGGCGGCGTTCGTCCAGTTGGTGTTGGAGCTGTTCCACGTGCCGTTGCCGCCGCTCCCGTCGGCGACGCCGCTGGGGCTCATATTGGCGCCATCCCAGTACTGTTCTCCGGCACCCGTCGCCACCAGAAGGTTGACCACGCCGCTTCCCGCCTGGATCGACCAGTCGCCCGGGTTGAAGGTCGCCGGAACGCTGCCGATAACGAGGCCATTGTTGGTCAGGGTGCCACCATAGTTGGCGATGCGGTAGGTTCCGTAGGTGAAGCTGCCCGCATCGCTCACCGAGAGCTTGCCGTCCAGCGTCAGCGCGCCGGTGACGTCGAACAGCGGCGTGGTGTTGGCCGCGCCCAGCGAGACGTTGAGATTGGAGGTGTCGTTCAGCGTCAGCGAGCTCAGCGTCAGCGTTTGCCCGGCGACGCCTTGGAGTGTACCGCCATTGGCGATCGTGGTGGCGCCGACCAAACCGGTACCGCCGAGCGTTCCGCCCGAATTGACCTGGAAGGTGCTTGGCGTCATCGTGCCGTTGACGAGCAGCTTGCCGGCATTGACGTTGGTGGTTCCGGAGAAGCCGCTGGTGATGCTGGTGAGGGTCAGCGTGCCCGAACCCTGCTTGGTGAAGGTGCCGGTGCCCTCCATTCGGCCCTGATAGGTCGTGTCGGCCGTCGCGCCCGCGGTCAGGGTGCCGGTCCGGATTTCGAGCCTGCCATAGCCTGAGAGGTCGCCGACGGTCTGGTTGAACCCATTGAGGTCAAGGATACCGCCACTGCCGATGATCGCGCCCGTCGTCACCAGACGGTCGTTGCCGCCCAGGATCAGGCTGCCGATGGTCAGCTTCGTGCCGCCCGTATAGGTCTGCACGCTGTTCAGCGTCAGCGCGCTGGCGCTGTTGCCGCCCGACTTGTCGAAACTGCCCTCTCCCGAGATGACGCCGGAATATGATGTCGTGCCGCTGGAATAGAACACCAGCCTGGTGTGGTTGATGTAGTCGCCGGTCAACGTTCCGTTGCCTTGGAAACTGCCCAGGGTGAGCTGCCCGCTATTGATTGTCGTGCCGCCGGTATAGGTGTTGGTGCCGGTCAATGTGATGTTGCTGGTGCTGTCGATGATCACTCGCCCGCTGCCGCCGATCGCGCCGGCATAGCCAAGGCCCATGTCCGCCGAACGGTTGAAGATCAGCGTGCCATTGTTGTTCACGACCCCATCGCGGATACTGCCTGTCGTGCCGCCATTGCCGAGTTGCAGGACAGCCCCGGGGCTGATGTTGGTGACTGCGGAATAAGCGTTTTCGCTGGTGAAGATGGTGGTGCCGGCAAGGATGTTGACACTGGCGGGACCCGCCAGGGCGCCGAAGCCGGCGATGTTCGGCGCGAAGACGTAGTTGCTGGAGGTGTGATTGAAATTGATCGCCTGCGGTCCCGTGGCGGTACCGGAGAATATCACCTGTGCCGCTTCGAGCGTTCCCGGAGCCGCTGCCGGACTGCCGGCGGCCGCGCCGATGTTGAGCGTGCCGGCAGAGCCCGCAATCGCGCCGATGCCGACGCCGCCGGTACCGCCATTGACCCTGACGACGCCGCCGTCGGCGATCGTGAGCACACCATAGCCGGAAGAGCCGACAGTCAGGCCTTGTAGAGCGTTGGACGGTGAGCCGAGCGTGTTGCTGATCGTCCACAGCGAGCCCACCCCGGTCACCGTCACGGTATCGGCCGTCGCGGTGGTGGCGTCGCCGGCGCTGGAGATCGCCGTATAGCCGGTATTGAGCTTGCCGCCACCGGAGACGGTCACGGTGGCGGTCGAATTGGCGGCATTGCCGAGATAGAGCCGGTAGGGCGTGGTGAAGCTTGAGCCGGCGCCATCGATGGTGATCGCCGCCTTGGAACCGGCCGTGTTGGCGATACGGGCATCGCCGGAGAGATAGCTGCTGGCGGTGGAATCGATCAGCACCGTGCCGCCGGCAAGCACATTGAGTTCCGACGTCTGGCTGGTCGAGCCCATGGCCAGCGGCACGTTGTTGTAAACGCCGGTCAGCTTCCACTGCGAGCCGACGCCGGTGACGGTTACCTTGCCGTTGACGATGTTGCCGGGAGGCGTGCTCAGGATCGAATTGGCCGTGCTGGTCACTTGCCCGCCGCCCGAGATGAGCAGGGTGCCGGTGCCGACGCCGCCCACGGACAGGTTTTCGGTCATCCACTTGGCGTTGCCCGAAACCGTCGCCGTGCCGACACCCGAGGCGTTGCCGCCGACATAGCTGAGCTTGGTGGTGGCGGTGGCATTGTCTAGCAGCTGGAAATCGCCCTTGCCGGTAACGCCTATGATGAACTGGGCGATGCCGGCATTTGTCAGGGAGAAGTCGCTGCCGCTGCCGGTGACAATCAGCTGGCCGTCGGCGAGCGCCGAGCTCTCGCCGATCATGACATTGCCGCTGGACGACAGCTTGCCGCCTGCCTCGACCCGGACCCGGCCTACGGCGCCGGCATCGGCCGAGATCGACAGGGAGGAGTTCGTCCATTGCGAGCCGGCGCCGGTGATGGTGACCGTGCCCGAGGACGACGGATTGTTGGCCACGCGCGAACGGTTGGAGGTCACCTTGCCGCCGGCCGAAATGGTGAGCACGCCGGTGCCATAGTCGCCGACAGTGAGGTAGCTGGCGCTGACCCCCAGAGTACCGGCGCCGGTGACGACAAGCGCTCCGTTCGTGCCGGCCAGGCTGCCGATGGTGATGGTGTTGGCGAGCGCCCCGGCCGTGCTGATGGTGGCGGTGTTGACGCCGGCGGTGTTGATGGTGAGATCGTCGGCGGATGTCGGCACCGAGGACGGCGTCCAGTTGCTCGCGCTTAACCAGTTGTTCGAGGAACCGTTCCACGTCAGAGAGGCGCCCAGCGCCAGGGTTGAGCTGGAAACGAAGAGCGCCGCCAGGCCCGCGGTCAGCGCGTGCGATACGCGGCCCCTGGAGTGACGAGGCGTTCCATTGTCCATGCCGTTCCCCTGCCCTGCCGCGACATCCGCGCGGCCATCCGCTCGAACCGCAAGGATTTCCCCTGGGCGCGCCGGTCGGCGGCCCTTGCAAAAAGCTAGAGAGGCGCATGTCCGGTCGATACCGGCAGTTAGGGACAGATGCGGACAATTCGGGACATGGAGCGGCCCGAAGACACCCTGAGCCACAATGCGGACCGCTCGATCCGTGCGACCGGCCTGCGGATTGGTTCGGACTGCGAATCAGCAGGCGCCGTGACGGTCGCGAAACAAGATCGCCTTCAGCGCGTTTTATCGGGTTGGGAGGACGCCATGAACGATGCGCCGGCAACCCCCGTCGGCAGAGCGCTTTCGTCAAGCGAGCTGGTTACCGTCATGTCGCATTTCCATCGCGCCGAGATTGCCCGCATGGCCGGCTGGCGCGATCGCATCGACCGCACCAGCAACTGGGCCATCACCGTCGTCGCCGCCATGCTGTCGGTTTCGCTGTCGACGGCCAGCGCTCACCATGGCGTGCTCCTGTTCGCCATGCTGCTGGTCCTGCTGCTGCTGTGGATCGAGGCGCGGCGCTATCGTTTCTTCGATGTCTACCGCGCACGCGTGCGCCAGTTCGAGCGCCACTATTTCGCGCAGATTTTTTCCCCGCAGCCGGACTTCGCGTCGGACTGGCTGCTGGTCGTCGGCGAGAGCCTGCGCGCGCCAAAATTCCTGGTTTCGCAACGCGTCGCGCTGGCCCGCCGTTTGCGCCGCAACTACATCCACCTGATGCTGATCCTGCTGCTCGCCTGGATCCTGAAGCTGTCGACACCGAGCCTGCTTGATCAACATGCGCCGGTCGGATTCGTCGGTACGCTGCGCGAGGCCGTCGCCGCCGCCGCTTTGGGCCCGGTTCCCGGCGGGGCGATCGTCGCGCTGGTGACTGTTCTCTATGCCGGCCTGCTTGCCGCCGCCTTCCTGATGTCCGGTGACGATGGCGAACTGTCCTTCGGCGACGTCCATGTCTGATGTCAGAGCGCGGCATCTGGCATCAACATCCGGCAACGGCAGCCTGCAACGCAAACGCCGGCCGCGCGTTGTGATGGTCAGTCCGCCGCTGCACTTTGAGGGAACCCATGAACCGGCAACGGGCAACGAGGTCATACAGCGTTGCGGCAATCCTGATTCTGTCTGTTTTCCTGCTCGCGCCGGCCGGCCTCGCCCTCGCCGCGCAACCGGCCGGCCATGCCTCGGGCATGGGCGGCTCGGCTGAAGGGCTGTTCGTCGCCGAGATCGTGCTTCTGCTCCTGGTCGGACGCGGCCTGGGCGAGGTTTTCCAGCGCTACGGCCAGCCGGCCATCATGGGCCAGCTCATCGGCGGCATCCTGCTCGGCCCCTCGCTGTTCGGCCTGATATGGCCTGAAGCCCAGCACCTGATCTTCTCCACCGACCCGGCGCAGAAGAGCATGATCGACGCCGTCTCGCAGCTCGGCATCCTGCTGCTTCTGCTGCTGACCGGCATGGAGACGGATCTGCGCCTCGTGCGCCGCGTCGGAGCCGCCTGCTTCTCGATCTCGATCACCGGTGTCGTGGTGCCCTTCGTCCTCGGCTTCGTGCTGGCGCAGGCCCTGCCCGCTTCGCTGCTGCCCGACCCGAGCCAGCGCATCGTCGCCGGGCTGTTCCTCGGCACGGCGCTGTCGATCTCCTCGGTCAAGATCGTCGCCATGGTGGTGCGCGAGATGAATTTCATGCGCCGCAACCTCGGCCAGATCATCATCTCGTCGGCCATCATCGAGGATACGATCGGCTGGCTGATCATCGCCGTCACCTTCGGCATCGCCACCAATGGCAGCCTGCAGGTGCTGCCGCTCATCCTCACCGTGGCCGAGGTGGCGCTGTTCATGGTGTTCTCCTTCACCATCGGCCGCCGCCTCGTCTTCACGCTGATCCGCTGGAGCAATGATTCCTTCCGCAGCGAATATGCCGTCATCACGGTCATCCTGATCATCATGGGCGTGATGGCGCTGATCACCAACCTGATCGGCGTCCACACCGTGCTTGGCGCCTTCGTCGCCGGCATACTGGTCGGGGAATCGCCGATCCTGTCCGACCATATAGAGAGCCAGCTGCGCGGCATCATCACGGCGCTGTTCATGCCCGTGTTCTTCGGCATGGCGGGCCTCTCCGCCGATCTTACCGTGCTTGCCGACCCGAAGCTGGCGCTGCTGACGCTGGCGCTGGTGGCGATCGCCAGCGTGGGCAAGTTCGGCGGCGCGTTTCTCGGCGGCCGCTTCGCCGGCATGTCGCTGAAGGAGGCCACCGCCGTCGGCAGCGCCATGAACGCGCGCGGCTCGACCGAGGTCATCGTCGCCTCGATCGGCCTGTCGATGAACATCCTGTCGCACAACCTGTTCACGATGATCGTCACCATGGCCGTCATCACCACGCTCGCCATGCCGCCCATGCTGCGCTGGGCGCTCGGTCGCCTGCCGGTCGACAATGCGGAGAAGCAGCGCGTCGACCGTGAAATTCTCGACGAGCGCGGCTTCGTTTCCAAGCTGGAACGCCTGCTGCTGGTCGTCGACGACAGCCCGGCCGGGAAGTTCACGGCCTATCTTGCCGGGCTGGTCGGCGGTGGCGGCGGCATGCCCACCACGCTGTTGCATCTCAGGGACGGCAAGCTTGCCGGGCCGGGCGGCGACAAAGGTCCGGAGCGAACGTCAAGGGAGGTCAGGAAGGGCGCCGCCAGAAGCGCCAGGGCCGTCAGCAAGGCCGAGGACACGCTGGTCGACAAGGTCCATCTCACCGCCCGCACCGAGCTTGTGGCGAGCGCCGAAACCATCGCCGCAGAGGCGCGCAAGGGTTATGGGCTTCTGCTGACCGGGCTGGAGAACGCACTGACCGACAAAGGCGCCTTCAGCCCCACCCTGAACGAGATCAGCAGCGGCTTCGATGGCCCGCTGTGCCTGGTGCTGAACGGCGCCAAATCGGCGGGAAAGATGCCGGTGCTGCGCGCCGGCGCCACCATCCTCATTCCGGTCAACGGCACCGAGGTCGCGCGCCGCGCCGCCGACTTCGCGCTGGCGCTGGCGCGGCCGCACCGGGCTCGCGTCAAGGTTCTCTATGTCTCGCAAGGCAGGCAAGGGAGCCGGCCTGGCTCGGTCTCGCATCGCCGCGAGGAGGCCGTGTTGAAGGACATAGCCGATATCGCCGACCGCTACGGCGTTTCCATCGAAACCGCGATCCGAACCCGCGCCACGCCGGACAGGGCGATCGCCAGGGAGGTGACGAAAGGTGCTGCAATGGTGGTGATGGGCGTCACCCAGCGGCCGGGCGAAGAGCTGTTCTTCGGCGATACGGCGACAGCCGTGCTGGCGGTCGTCGCCTGCCCGGTCGTGCTGCTCGCCAGCGAGCGCGTCAGGCGCGCTGGAGCCGACACCGAAGAGACGGCAACAGAGATCGGTGCCTGATCCAACGGGGGCCTAGAGCAATTCCAGGAAAAGTGTGAAACGGTTTTCCGTCCGGAATTGCGTAAAAACAAAGAGTTAGAGCGGTTCGGCGATTCCATCAAACGCTGAACCGCTCTAGATGCCGAAGAACTGCCGCCCGATCATGTAGCCTAACGCCACCACGACGAGCGGGAAAAGCGCCGGCGCGACCTTGCTCAAAAAGGAGCTCTGCTGTTCTTTCGCCGGCGTATAGCGTGCATTGCCGAGATTTTTGGTCATTCCTACCTCTTGGCCGACCCCCGGGTCGACCATTTAATTAGTTATCGCTTATTAACAGCATGGCCGAATTAACGGTTCGCAAAGAAATTCGATCGAATAGGCGACCATCGCGGTACGTTGCGGTTAACCGGCTACCCGGAAAATCACCGCACCCAAGGAACCGAATGACCCGTCCCGGGGTTGTGGCGGTCGGGATACTATTCTTGTTCACCGAACCTGAGACAATACGGCCAGCTCGCGGGGTGCGAGGTCGTGCGGCCATAGGAAAGCAATAAGGCCGATCTCCTGACGTCGTGAGAACCGGCAGGCGAAAGCCGATCCAGAACGCGAACCAACGGCTCCTAGTTCAAGAGACGCCATCTTTCACGAGACGCCATGCCGGAAACCAGCACCAAGACCTTGACCGATCGCGACCTCGCCTTCCTGTCGGGCGGTGGGGAGCTTGGCTGCCTGATCGCGGCCTTCGACTGGTCCGCCACGTCGATCGGGCCGATCAGCGGCTGGCCGCAGAGCCTGAAGACGGCGACCTCGCTGATCCTGCGCTCCAGGGTGCCGATCGTCATGCTGTGGGGCGAGGACGGCGTCATGATCTACAATGACGGTTATTCCGAATTCGCCGGCGGCCGCCATCCGAGATTGCTCGGCTCCAAGGTTCGCGAAGGCTGGCCGGAAGTGGCCGACTTCAACGACAACATCATGAAAGTCTGTCTGGGCAAGGGCGAAACGCTTGCCTATCGCGAGCAGGTGCTGACGCTCAACCGCACCGGCAAGCCCGAACAGGTCTGGCTCGATCTCGACTACTCGCCGGTGCTCGACGAAAGCGGTCAACCGGCCGGCGTCATCGCCATCGTCATCGAGACCACCGACAAGGTTGCCGCCGAGCGCTGGCGCGCCAGCGAACGCGACCGCCAGCGCCAGATGTTCGAACAGGCGCCCGGCTTCATGGCCATGCTGTCGGGGCCGAACCACGTGTTCGAACTGACCAATGCCGCCTACATGCAGTTGGTCGGGCACCGCGACGTGATCGGCCTGCCCGTACGCCAGGCCCTGCCCGAAATCGAAGGCCAGGGATATTTCGAACTGCTCGACCGCGTCTTCACATCGGGAGAGGCCTTTATCGGCCACGCGCTGAAGGCCGAATTGCAACGCACGCCGGGCGCCCCGGTCGAGGATCGCTTCATCGACCTCGCCTACCAGCCGGTGCGCAACCCCGGCGGCGAGGTGATCGGTATCTTTGTCCAGGGCGTCGACGTCACCGACCGTCTGGTCGCCGAACAGGCGCTGCGCCAGAGCGAGCGCCGGCTGCAGCTGTCGCAGAATGCCGCCGGCATCGCGGCGCTGGAGCTCGACATCGCAAGCGGCATCGTCGTCGGCTCCGAGGGGTTCTGGGATCTGTGGGGCCTGTCGCCCCGCGACAGCGTGCACATCAGCGTTCTGGAAGACATCGTCGTGGCGGAAGACAAGGACGTGCGCTCCAACAGCGAGACGCGCAGGCAGGGCACCGCGGTACCCGCCGTCGAATACCGCATCCGCCGCGCCGACACCGGCGAGCTGCGCTGGCTGTCGCGACATATCGATTTCGTCTACGACGAGACCGGCAAGCCGGTCCAGATGTTCGGCGTCATGCAGGACGTCACCGACCGCCGCGAGGCGCAGGCGCGGCAGGAACTGCTGACCCACGAACTCGAGCACCGCATAAAGAACATATTGGCGATGGTCTCCGCCATCGCCTCGCAGACCTTGCGCAACAGCACCGACATCGCCGCGGCGAGCGCCACCTTCACCGAACGCCTGCGGGCGCTCGCCAACGCGCACGACATCTTGAACAAGACGCGCTGGACCAGCGCCTCGATCCGCGAAGTGGTCGACAACACCATCGCGACCTTTCCGGTCGAGCGCATAAAGGTCTCGGGACCGGCGCTGCCCATCAATCCCAAAATGGCGTTGACCCTGGCGCTTGCCGTCAACGAACTCGCAACGAACGCGTTGAAGTACGGCGCGCTGTCGACGCCGGATGGCAAGGTGACAATCGACTGGTCGCTGCGGCCTTCGGTCGAGCGGCCCGGCGAGGCGCGGCTCGTCTGGACCTGGCGCGAACGCGGCGGCCCGCCGGTGACGGCTCCCAGCCGGCGCGGCTTCGGCCGCTTCCTGATCGAGCGCGTGCTGGGCACGGATTTCGGCGGGTCTGTCGAGATCGACTACAATCCCGACGGCGTCGAATGCGTGTTGAACGCACCGGCACCCCAGTTGCCGACAGCGTCTTACTGACTACATAGAGCGTGTCATGAGTACTCAGCCTCCCGTCACAGTCCTCGTCGTCGAAGACGAGGCATTTCTGTTGTACGCAATCGCCGATGATCTGCGTGAGGCGGGGTTCGGCGTGCTGGAGGCCAGCAACGCCGACCAGGCTATCCACCTGCTGGAGACCCACAAGGACATCGCGATCCTGTTCACCGATATCGACATGCCCGGCTCCATGGACGGGCTGCGCCTGTCGGCGGCCGTGCGCGACCGCTGGCCGCCGGTCAAGATCATCATCACCTCGGGCAAGCAGCAGCCGGCCCGGGATGCGATGCCGAACGGCGGCGTCTTCCTGCCCAAGCCCTACGCCCCGGCAGCCGTGGCCGCCACCATTCACGGCCTGCTGGGCTGAACTGCGGTCATCTGCGTCACTTGTCGCTGTTCTCGAAGGCGCCGATGCCTTGCGCGATCAGGTTGGTGGCCATGACCAGCGAAATGATCGCGGCCGAATTGAACACCACCACCCACCATTTGCCGCCGGTGAGAAAACCGTAGCCGTCGGCGATCGCCAGTCCCCAGTCGGCCGAGGGCGGCTGGATGCCAAGGCCGAGGAAGCTCAAGGTCGCGATCGAGAAGAAGGCGTAGCCGAGCCTTGTGATCAGCTCGATCAGGATCGTCTCGCGCACATTGGGCAGGATCTCCAGGAACATGATCGCCAGCCGTCCCTCGCCCGCCAGCCTTGCGGCGCTGACATAGTCGCGCTCGCGCTGCTCGCGCGCCGCCGTGCGCACGGTGCGCGCCACCAGCGGCGCGTAGGCGAGCGCGATCACCGCGATGACGGTGAGGTTGGACGGGCCGACCGCCACCAGCGCCATCGTCACCAGCACGATGAAGGGCAGCGACATGACGGCGTCGAGTAGCCGCGCGCCGACCGCGTCGACCACGCCACCAAACGTGCCGAGCACAAGGCCGATGACGCTGCCGGCTGTGACGCCGGCCAGCGTCGCCAGCGGCGCCACCAGCAGGATGTCACGCGAGCCGACGACGATGCGCGAAAGCACGTCGCGGCCGAGCTGGTCGGTGCCGAACCAGTGCACCGCGTCGGGCGGCGTCATCATGGAGAGGAAGTCCTCCGCATAGGGGTCGAACGGCACGAATTGCGAGCCGAACACCGCGCAGGCGATCCAGAACAGCAGCACCGCCGAACCGATCACGGTCGATGGCGCGAGGTCAGGCAGGAAGCCGCGCAACCTGCCGGCCAGGGAGAGCCTGATGTCGCCGCGCATGGGAGATTGCGCCAGATCGGTCATGGCGCGCTCCGCCGCCGCTGGCGCGGGTCGAGCAGCGCTTGCAGGAGGTCGCCGATCGCCGCGGTCGAGACGAAGATGGTGGCCATTACCAGCACGCCGGCCTCCAGCATCGGAAAGTCGCGCGCCTTGGCCGCACTCAGCACCAGATTGCCGAGGCCCTGTATGCCGAACAGCGCCTCGATGACCACCAGCCCGCCGAGCAGGAAGCCGCTTTGCGTGGCGATGACGGCGACCGTCGGCACCAGCGCGTTGCGCAGCACATGCTTGAACAGCACCTGCGCCGGGCTCAGCCCCTTCAGGATCGCGGTGCGCGTATAATCGGCCGCGCGCGCTTCGATCACCCCGGCCCGCGTCATGCGAGCGACATAGCCGATGAGATTCAGCACCAGCGGCAGCGCCGGCAGGATGAGATAGTAGCTGGTCGTCCAGAACCCGGCCGCCTGCGGCGCCGCGCCCGTGATCGGAAACCAGGCCAGCCAGAGGCCGAACACCATCAGCAGCAAGAGGCCGGAGACGAAATCCGGCACGATCGAGAGCGAAACGCCGGTGAGCACGATCAGCCGGTCGAAGAGGCTGCCGGCGCGCAGGCCCGCGACGACGCCGGCGCCGATGCCGATCGGCACCAGGAACAACAGGACGACGCCAGCAAGGGCGGCGGAATTCCTGATGCTCTCCAGCACGAAAGGCGCCACCGGCGCACGCATCGACAGCGAGTCGCCGAAGTCGCCCGTGATCGCCTTGCCGAACCAGTGCCAGTACTGCACGAGAACAGGCTGGTCGGTGCCGAGCTTGCGGTTCAATTCGGCCACCGCCTGCGCGTCGGCGAACGGCCCGAGCATGACGCGGCCGACATCGCCGGGCAGTACCTGCCCGGCGAGAAAGACCAGCGCGCTGACCAGCCACAGCGTAAGCAGCAGCGAGCTCGCTCGAACCACCAGGGGCCGGACAATCGCTATCCCCGCGATGCTCACACGAACGACACCTTGTCGAGCAGCAAATGCGAGATCGCGGTGAAGCGCACGCCTTCGACCTTCGACGAAACGATGCGGCTGTACTGCGAGAAATAGCCGATGATCAGCGGCGTCTCGTCGAGCAGCAGCGTCTGGATCTTGCCGGCCGCCACACGCTGTGCCTGCAGGTCTCGCGCCTTGCCGTAGTCGATCAGCAGCGCG
Source organism: Mesorhizobium sp. (assembly GCF_017306585.1). GTDB lineage: Bacteria > Pseudomonadota > Alphaproteobacteria > Rhizobiales > Rhizobiaceae > Mesorhizobium. Next base: position 43,664 of record NZ_JAFKIC010000112.1, read on the forward strand.
TCATAGTCCGGATTGTTGAAATGCGCCGCGTTCCAGGCGCCCGAACTCTTCAGCGTCGCGTTGAGGAAGATGTCGGGCGTGCCCCGATGGCCGAAATCGGTGATGCCGAGGTTGGAATCGAGCCATGGCGAGGAGCCGAAGGTCGCCGAGCCGTAATAGGCATCCTGCGGCAATACGTTGAGCTTGATGTCGATGCCAGCCTTCTTGGCGAAGTTCTGGATCAGCACGGCATAATCGGGAATGTCGTAGGCCCGCTCGGTGGTCAGCGTCACCTGGAAACCGTTCGGCACGCCGGCCTCGCCGAGCAGCCGCTTGGCCTCCTCGATATCCTGTTTGCGCTGCGGCACCGACGGGTCGGCCGACGGAAAGATCGGCGCGAACGGCGTATCGTTGCCGACGATGGCGCGGCCCTTGAGCAGGCCTTTCACCACCGCCTCGCGGTCGATGGTCAGCGCCAGCGCGCGGCGGATGCGCTTGTCGGTGAACGGCGCCTGGTCGGTTCTCAGATGCACCTGGTCGTGCGAGCTCGCCTGCACGCTGAGCAGCTTGAAGTTGGGATTGCCCTCGATCGCCAGTTCCAGGCGCGTGGTGCTGGGGATGACGTCGAGCTGGCCCGCCTGCAGCGCCAGCACCTGCGCCTGCTCGTCGTCGAAGAACTTGATCTCGACGCGGTCGGGCAGCGCCTTGTCGCCCCAGTACTCCTCATTGCGCACGAAGCTCGCGCCCTGCTTGGGACGGAAGGATTCGAACTTGAACGGGCCGGTGCCGATGAAATTCTTTTCGAAATCGCCGGCATAGTCGGCCGGCAGGATGACGGCGTTGAACACGTCGGACGAGACATAGAACGGGAAATTGCTGTTGGGCTGGTCGAGGTCGAAGGCGACCGTCTCGTCGTCAACCAGCTTGGCGCCGCCCTTCGATAGGATGCCCTTGTAGGCCGACAGCGCGCCGGAGCCGGTGCTCGGATCGACAAGCCGCTCGAAGGTCGCGACCACATCCTTGGCGGTGACCGCGCGGCCGTCGTGGAATTTCACGCCGGGCCTCAGCTTGAAGGTCCAGCGGCTGGCCGTCTCGTCAGCCTCCCACGATAAGGCAAGCTTCGGCTGCAGCCCATCCTTGGGATCGTCGAGGATGAGATATTCGCCGACCTGGCTGATCACGCCGATGCTGGCCGGATCGGTGACCGTCACCGGGTCGATCGCCTTGGTCGGCTGGCCGAGGCCGACGCGCACCGTGCCGCCGCCGGCACCGGCGGCGCGAGCAGTCCCCGGCGTGAACAGCCCTTGCGAGGCGGCAAAGCCGGTGAGGCCGAGGAGCGCGGCGTATTTCAGGAGATCGCGGCGCTTGAGGAAGCCCTGCGCATATTCATCGACGGCGACATTCCAGATGTCGCGGGACGGATTGCGGGGGGACTGGCCGCGCACGAGATCGATGTCGGAACGTTTCGTCATTGTCTGTCTCTCATGAAATGGGATTGGTGGAATGTGAGCGGGCCGCCGTCAGGCCGGTTGGCCGTCGAGGTGGATGCGGTCGACCGCTTGCGGATAGAAGGCGATCAGGCCCTTGATCTTGGCCACTTCGTCGATCGGCTCGCGGTAGCTCCAGGCGATATCGGGGCGGATCGAACCGTCCTTCAGGATGCCGGACCAGTAGGAGGCGATGCCCTTGTAGGGACATCGCGTCGTGGAAACCGAGGCCGCCAGCCGGTCGAACCGGATATCCTCGGCGGGCAGGTAGAAACGCGTCGGCAGATGGGTTTCGAACAGCAGCACCGGGCGGTGGCTGTCGGCGATGATCTCGCCATCGAACCAGACCTGCACGTGGCTGGCGCTTTGCAGCACATCGATGCGCGCATAGGGATCGCGGGCGTGGACGAAGACCTCCTCTTCCTCTTCGAACCATTGGTCGACCGCCTTCCAGGTGAAGGCGATGCGGCCGGCGAGCGGCGCGAGGTTTTCATCCGGCGGCGCCGTGAACGACCAGGCCGCGTTGGCGGCGCGCCTGTCGCCGCTGTCGATATCCCAATAGGCGGTCTCGCCGCCCACCGGATGCGGCTCGCGATGCGCGGACGGCTTCAGTACCGATGGATCGACCGAGGACGGCGGGAAGAAATAGATCGGCAGGAAATGGTTGGAGCGCAGCACCAGCACATTGCGGCTGTCGGCGATGGTGCGGCCGCCGGACTTGACGCGGATGCGCTTGGGACTGTGGAGCACGTTGACGAGGCGTGGAGCGGTGGCTTCGCGGGGCTGAAGGTTGGGCGCTGCGGTCATGGTCGGGTCCTCAGGATACGGCGCGCTGATTGGCGCGTTGCTCGGCGAAACGGTTGGCGGGGCGGGCAAGGCCGAAGCGGTCGCGCAGTGTGCCCGGGGCGTATTCGGTCGGCACGACGCCGCGCCGCTGCAGTTCCGGCACCACCTGTTCGGCGAAATTCACCCAATCCTCGGGCAGCAGCGGGAACATCAGGTTGAAGCCGTCGCAGGCGCCGGAAACGAACCAGTCCTCGAGCTGGTCGGCGATCTGCCGGGGCGTGCCGGCGACCGTCGGCACCGAGCCGCTGTTGGCGAGCTTGCGGGCGATCTCGCGCAAGGTGAGGTTCTCCCGCGACCATTGCTTGACGCGATTGAGCGAGGTGCGCCCGCCATTGAACGTGCTCTCGTCCGGCAGCGGCGGCAGCGGCCCGTCGGGCGGATAGACGGAAAGGTCGATGCCGCTCCAGCTCGACAACAGGTCGATGCCGACCTGGTCGGGCAGCAGCGTCTGCAGATACTCCTGCCGTGCTCGGCCCTCGGCTTCCGAAGCCGCCACGATCGGCAGGATGCCGGGCAGGATCTTGAAGCTTTCCGGCCGCCTGCCGTGGCGCGCGAGCCGCTCGTTGATATCCTGCCGGTACTTGATGCCGTCTTCCCTGGTGCTGAAGATGGCGAAATGCACGTCGGCCTGCGCGGCGGCGAAATTCTTGCCGTCCTCGGACGATCCGGCCTGGACGATCAGCGGATGACCCTGCGGCGGCCGCGACACGTTGAGCGGCCCGCGCACCTTGAAATGTTTGCCCTTGTGGTCGATCGGATGGACCTTGTCGGGATCGGCGAAAAAGCCCGTTTCCTTGTCGATGAGGAGCGCCTCATCCTCCCAGCTGTCCCACAGCGCCTTGACGATATCGAGGAACTCGCCGGCCCGCTCATAGCGGAAGGCGTGCTCGATATTGCCGTCGCGGCCGAAATTGCGCGCCTCCTCGTCCATGGCGGAGGTGACGACGTTCCACGACGCCCTGCCCTTGCTGATATGGTCGAGCGAGGCGAACAGCCGCGCCACATTGTAGGGCTCGCTGTAGGAACTCGACGCCGTGGTGATCAGGCCGATATGTTTGGTCACGCCCGCCAGCGCCGAAAGCAGCGTCAGCGGCTCGAGGCGCGCATTGGCGTAGTGGGCGACGCCGCTTTTCACCGAATCCCAGATCGACACGTGGTCGGCGACGAAGATGGTGTCGATGCGCGCGCGCTCGGCCGCCTGCACCAGCTCGCGGTAATAGTCGAAATCGAGCACTTCGCGGCCCGGCGCACGAGGATGGCGCCAGGCCATGCGGTGGTCGCCCTGCGGATTGAAGAAGAACGCGCTCAGGATCAGGTGCGACATCTCGATCTCCCTTTTTCGGTGCGGAAAACCGCCGGCGCGACGGCGTGTGGCCGGCGCCTGAAAATCTTCCTGTCCTTGAAAGTTAGATTGCGCTCAGACTTAATTCGAGTAATTTTATAGAGATTGTTCTAATTGAAAGCGGAAGCGATTTCCCAAGATCGCGCCGCACGCAGAAAGTGGTTTCCGGTCCTTCCATGTCCTCCTCTTCGCCCATCCCTTCCCCGGTCCTAAACGTCGAGAACCTCACGGTTTCCTACAGGGGCGCCGGGCGCATCCATCGCGCGGTCGATGACATTTCGCTCCGCATCGGCCAGGGCGAAGCCCTTGGACTGGTTGGTGAATCCGGTTCCGGCAAGAGCTCCGTGGCGCTGGCGGTGCTGCGCTATCTGCCCAGGCACGCCCGTGTCGAAGCCTCGCAGCTGGCCTTCGAGAACCGCGAGATCCGCGACCTCTCGGCCGACCAGTTGCGCCGGCTGCGCGGCGACCGCATCGCCGCCGTCTACCAGCATCCGGGCTCGGCGCTGAACCCGAGCATGACCATCGGCGGCCAGATCACCGAGACGCTGCTGCGCCATCGCCCCATGCATCATGACGAGGCGCGGGCGCGAGCCGCGCAACTGCTCGGCCGCGTGCGCGTCGCCAATCCCGAGCGCGTGCTGCGGCTCTATCCGCACGAACTGTCGGGCGGCATGCAGCAGCGCGCCAACATCGCGATCGCCATCGCGCTCGACCCGGCGCTGCTGGTGATGGACGAGCCGACGACAGCGCTCGACGCCAGCGTCCAGTCCGAGATCATCGCCATCCTCGATGATCTCAGGCGCGAGCACCGCACCTCGATTCTTCTGATCAGCCACGACATCAACCTGATCCGCCGCTCCTGCGACCGCGTGTCGGTGATGCAGTCCGGCTCGATCGTAGAAACCGGCGTGGCTGCTGAAGTGTTCGACAACCCGCGCCACGGCTATACCAGGGCATTGGTTGCGGCGATCCCGACGCTTCACCGCACCAAGCGCGACGGCCGACTGGCCGAGGATGCCAGCCCCGTCGATCTCGCCGCCGACGCGCCGGTCACGGCCGCAGGAGATAGCGCTTCCCCCGCGCGGCAGCGCGAGATTGCCGTCTCCTGCCGAGGCATAAGACAATCCTTCGGCGGCCAGCCGGTGCTGCACGGCATAGACCTCGACATCGCCGCCGGCGAAACCTTCGGGCTGATCGGCGAGTCCGGTTCCGGCAAGTCGACCCTGGCGCGCATCGTCACCGGCCTGCAGCCGCCGACGGCGGGCAGCGTCGACCTGTTCGGCAGGACGGTGGCGCCGCTGGTCGAACGGCGCCAGCCAGGCGAACGGCGCGACGTGCAGATGGTGTTCCAGTCGCCCGACCGCACCTTGAACCCGCGCCAGCGCATCGGCCGCATCCTTGGCAGGCCGCTGCGGCGGCTGGCCGGCCTGCCCCGCCGCGCCGTGCCGCAGCGCATCAGTGACCTCCTGGCCTCGGTGCGCCTCGCGCGCACCACAGCGCGGCAGAAGCCCGGCACGCTGTCGGGCGGCCAGCGCCAGCGCACGGCGGTCGCCCGCGCCTTCGCCGGCCTGCCGAGGCTGGTGGTGCTGGACGAACCGACCTCTGCGCTCGACGTGTCGGTGCAGGCAACCGTGCTGAACCTGCTCAACGACCTGCAGAGAAGGCAGGACACCGCCTATCTCTTCATCAGCCATGACCTCAGGGTCGTGCGCTACATGGCCGACCGCATCGGCGTGCTCTATCGCGGCCGGCTGGTCGAGACCGGCTCATCGGACCAGATTTTCGCCGGCCCCAACCACCCCTACACGCAAATGCTGCTGGAAGCGTCCTCGCATGACGGACCGGCCGCGACGGTCGCGGAGGCGTCGCCCGCCATCGAAGCCGGTGCATCCGGCTGCGCCTTCGCCGGTCGCTGTCCGCTGGCCGACGACGCCTGCCGCACGGCCGAGCCCGTGGCCCGCGAGGTGGCACTAGGGCATTTCATCGCCTGCTGGAAACGCGCCTGAGCGATCCGTCTGCTGTGGTTTTTTTCGAAGAGGACCCCCACCCTTAATCCCTCCCCACAAGGGGGAGGGAGACTTGGTAGGCGCTGATCTCCGCAAGTTGCCTAGGCTCCATGCCAAACGGGTGGCATGCGGCAGCGTTCCCTCCCCCTTGTGGGGAGGGTTAGGGTGGGGGTCCTTCTTCGTAAAAACTCCTTTTGAGAGTATCTACGCTACCCGCCGAGATAGAGCCGGTGCAGTTCGTCCGGCGACTTCAAGAGCTTCAGGCAGTCGCCGTCATGGACGACGCGGCCGCGCCGCATGACATAGGCGCGGTTGCCGATCGACAGCGCCAGTGCCGCGAATTGCTCGACCAGCAGCACCGCCAGACCGTTGTCGGCGAGCTTGCGCACCGCGCTCATCAACCGCGTGACGATCACCGGGGCCAGCCCCGCCGACATCTCGTCGATCAGTAGCACCTTGGGCCGCGTCAGCAGGGCGCGCGCGATCACCAGCATCTGCTGCTCACCGCCCGACAGCAGGCTCGCCTTCACATGGCGCCGCTGCACCAGTTCGGGAAACAGCGCATAGGCCTCGTCGAGATCGGACCCCGCATGCAGGCTGACCCGAAGGTTCTCCTCGGTGGTGAGCTGACGGAACACGGTGCGCCCCTGCTCGACATGGGCAAGGCCTTCGCGCGACCGCACGCCCGGCCGGGCCTTCTGTATCTCGCGGCCGTCGATTTCGATGGTGCCGCCGGCGACCGGGATGATGCCCGACAGGCCTTCGAGCAGCGTCGTCTTGCCGGCGCCATTGGCGCCGAGCACGACGCTGATGGCGCCGCTTTCGACCGCTATGTCGAGCGACGACACCACAGGCAATTCCGAGCGGTTGATCGACAGGTTGGAAACGACGAGCCTGCTCATGCCGCCACGCTCTCTTCCTCGCTGCCGAGATAGGCCTTCTTCACCGCGCCCTGCTCCAGCACCCTGGCCGGCGGGCCGGACGCAATGACACGGCCGAAATCGAGCACGGTCACCTCGGAGCAGACCGCCCGCACCAGGTCCATGTCATGCTCGACCAAAAGCACTGCCGAGCCGAACAGCCTTGGTATTTCGGCGATGCGTTGCCCCAGCCGCACGCTCTCCTCATGCGACTGGCCTGCCGCCGGCTCGTCGAGCAGCACCACGGCAGGCCGCGCGGCGACGACGCCGGCGACATCGAGCAGGCGCCTGGTGCCGGCATCGACCGAGACCACCAGCGTGTCGGGATCGGGACAGTCGAGCCAACCCAGGATCGCTCTGGTCTCTGCTGCCGACAGGCCCTTCGCGGCCAGCGCGAGATAGCCGCCGACGGTGAGTTCCGGTGCGATGCGGTTGGTCTGCCAGCTGCGGCGCACGCCGGCACGGGCGCGCAGATGCGCCGGCATGGCCTCAAGCGGCGTGCCGGCCAGTCTGATGCTGCCCTCATAGCTCGAAAGGAAGCCGGCGACGGCGTCGATGAAGGTCGACTTGCCCGCGCCGTTCGGCCCGATCAGCCCGGCCACCGTGCCGGCGGCAACGGTGAGGCTCACATTGTCGAGCGCCACGACGCTGCCATAGCGCACGGTGAGTTTGTCGATGGCCAGCGCCGGTCCGGCCGGACGCTCGATCGGCGCCGGCAGGTCGCTTGCCGGCGCCGAGGCGCCAGCCCTTGTCCGCGCCGGCAGCAGCTTGCGCAATTGCCGGCGGAAGGTTTCGCTCATCGTCTCGCCCGTCGACAACGCCTGCGTGGCGCCGATGGCGAACAGCACATTGCCGATATCCTGCGGCAAATCGAGCCGGCGCAGGATTTCCGGGAACATCACCACCAAGAGCCCGCCGATGATGGCGCCCTCGGCGAAATGCGCGCCGGTCATGACCGCCACCGCGTAAAGCGACAGCGACTGCATCATGCTGAAGTTCTCCGAGACCAGCGTGCCGAGATAGCCGGCGAGCAGCCCGCCGGAAATGCCGGCGACGAAGGCCGAGATGGCGAAGGCCGACAGCTTGGCGGTGGCGATGCTGACGCCATGCGCGGCCGCCGCGCGTTCGGAGTGCCGCACCGCCAGCCAGGAGGCACCGAGCCGCGAGCGGCTGAGGATTTCGAGTATCACCGCGATTGCCGCGTAGAAGAGGAGCACGAAGACGAAATAGCCCTCGTCGCTGTCGAACAGTTCCGGCCGCGGCACCTGCAGGAAATCGGTCTGGCCGGGATAGGTCATGGTCGCCAGGATCGTGTCGAAGGCCGTGGCGAAGGACAGTGTGACAATGGCAAGGTTGATGCCGCGCAGCCTGAGCGCAGGCAGGCCGATGGCGATGCCGAGTGGCACCGCCGCCAGCCCGCCGATGAGGATCCAGACCGGCAGTCCGCCCGGCGCTTCGGCAAGGTTGAGATAGCCGACGGTCCAGGCGCCGACGCCGGCGAATGACATCTGGCAGAGCGCGATCATGCCCGTGCGCCCGGCGACGAGGCCGAGGCTTTGCAGCGCCACGCCGGTGATCAGCACCGAGGTGGCCAGGAACACCCAGTAGGATGGCAGGAGCCCGAGCCAGGCGACGGCGCCGGCCACAAGCGCCACGGCGATGATGGTCAGCGAGGCCTTCAGATTAGCGCGCTTCATCCCAACGGGCCTCCCGCTGCGACCACAGGAGAACGGCAAGCACGACCAGGAACGGGATGGCGCTGCGGTACTGGCTGACGCTGTCGATGGAACTCGCCATGCCTTCGACAAGGCCAAGCACGATGCCGCCGGCAAGCGTGCGCCAGAAGGAGCGGAACAGGCCGACTAGGGCCGCCGCCAGCGCCGGCACGACAAGCAGGCTGAGCGTCATGAAATTGGGCGAGCGCTGCGGCGCGATGATCATCAGCGCGAAGGTCGTGAAGGCGCCGGTCATGCCCCAGACCAGCAGCGACAGAAGCTGCACCCTGATGCCGAGCAGTTCGGCCGCCATCGGCCGGTCGGCCAGCGCGCGCAGGTTGAGCCCGACCTTGGTTCTGTTGAGGAACAGGTCGGCCAGGATGGTGAACAGTGCCGCCAGCCCGATGGTCAGCACCGAGGCGATCGTCACCTCGACGCCGGCCATGCGGAAGGCGGAGCCAGGGAACAGTTCCGGCATGTTGTGCGGATGCTGGCCGCCGGTCAGCCGCAGCCCGATGGCGATGACGCCGACCAGAAGCGCCACGGTGACCGCCGCCTTGGTCGAGGCGCTGGCCTCGCCGAACCAGCGCGTCATGATATAGCCGATGGCAACGCCCACCAAAGTGCCGGCCGCGATGCCCGCCGCGACCGAGGGCCAGATCGGATATCCGGCCTCGTAAAGCGCGATCAGCACGAAGGTACCGGCCGTGCCGATCGCGGCCCCGGTGAAATTGACCACGGCGACCAGCCGGTAGGTGAAGACGGCGCAGACGCCGAGCAAGGCATAGGTGCCTCCGGCGGTCAGCCCCGCCACGGCTGAAGTAAGCAATGCGTTCATGTGGTTTCCAGTTGGCACAAATGGCAGTCTTCGAGCCGGCCGTTGCCGAGGCCGGCGCCGCCCCTCATTGTCCTGCCGGATATTTCTCTCCGTGAACGGGGAGAAAGCGGCCGAACGTGGAGGGGCGGCGCCGACGCCCGGGAGGACCTCACTTGGCCTGCGGCAGCACCACCCAGTCCGGCGTCTCGACCGTCCAGGCGCCCTTTTCCAGCTTCATCACCTTGGTCGCCTGCATCGGCGAATGGGTCTTGGCCTTGCCGAAGACGTAAGCGCTGCCGGCGAGCGGATTGGTGATCGGCTGCATGTCATGCAGCGCCTTGGTCACGCTTTCGCGCGTCACCTCGCCATCGATCGAAGCCACCACTTTCAGGAACAGCTGGGCGGCGAGATAGCCGCCCTGCGAGAAGGCGGTCAGCGGCCGGCCGGCCTTCTGCATGTCGGCCACCCATTGCGCGTTGGCGGCCGAACTCTTCTCGGTGAAGGGCTCCCATTCGGTGCCGACATAGATCGGTTGCTTGGTGTCGGCCAGCGCCGAGGCGACCTGCTCGGTGTAGCCCGGCGCCAGGAACAGCCAGTTGATGCTCGTGATCTTCTGGGCATCGACCGTCTTGATCAACTGCACCACCTGCGGCTCGACCTGGTTGGTCAGCACCGCGTCGCAGCCGGCGTCGCGGGCCTTGATGACATAGGGCGTGAGGTCGCCCTGGAAGGGCAGCGTCAGGTCGATGAGGTGGATCTTCTTGCCAGAGATCTTCTCCCAGTTCTCGATCGCCTTCTTGTAGGCCTCCTGCGTGCCGCCGATGATGATGAAGAAGGCGCACAGCTTCTCGCTCTTCAGCTGGTTGGTGGCGTAGTAGGCCATCGCCGTCGACAGCGTGTAGGGTCCGACATTGACCGGCGCCACATTGGGCGAGGAGAAGCAGGCGGCATCGACGCCGAGGCCCTGCACCGACAGGATTTTCTTGCGGCTGTAGGTGGCGGAATTGACCGCGCAGTCGAGCAGGCTGCCCGAGCCGACCAGCGCCACCGCCTCCTTGTTGTCGATCAGGTCGCGCGCGGCCTGTGCCGCGACCGCCGGGTCCGCCTTGTCGTCGGCGATCGTGTAGTCGATCTTGCAGCCATTGATGCCGCCGGCGGCGTTGACGGCGTCGAAGGCCGCCTTGGTCGCCTTCGGCACCTCGCTGAAATCGGCCGGACCGGTGATGGTCGAGACCGCGCCGACCTTGATGGTTCCGTCCTTGCAGGTCGGGCCGGCGGCGGACGCCGTGCCGGCCATCGCGGCAATACCGATGCCGGCCAAGGCCGCCGTAAGCAGGCTGGATTTCCATTGCATATCAGTCACTCCCCTGTTTTTCCTGATTCATTTTCTGATCATGCCGCGGCGCGCGACGGCGTGCCGGTGCCCACGGCGACGGTGCTTGTGGCGTCGATGGCGGCGAATTTCTTCAGCGTGCGCGCGATCGTCTCCCTGTCGATATCGCGCACGATGAACACCAGCCGCGTGCGCCGATCGGCCGACGGCCAGGCATCGAGCCGCACCGGCGGATGGAAGACGTGCTGCACGCCATGCAGCACCAGCGGCCGCTCCGGCTCGTCGGTGACATGCACCAGGCCTTTCAGCCGCAACAGGTCCTCGCCCTTCAGCGCCGCGACATAGTCGAGCCAGCGCGCGAAGGCGGACCATTCCACCGGCTTGTCGATGACGAAGCTGTAGGACTGGATGCCGTGATGGTGCTGGCCGTGATGCTCGCGGGGGCCATGGTGATGGCCGGCCCCAGGATGATGGTCAGAATGATCGTGCGCGCAATCCGGCCCGCATTCGTGAGCCGAGATGTCGAGCCACGCCGCCATCTCCCGCGCATCGCCCGCCATGGCGGAATGCGTGACATCCATGATGTCGAAATCCGCCTCGCCATTCCTCGCCAGGCTTTGCCGCGCCGCCGGCGCCAGCGTCGCCAGCCGGTGCCGCAATTCGCTGAGGGCTTCGTCCGAAACCAGATCGGTCTTGGTCACCAGCAGCCGGTCGGCGACAGCCACCTGCTTGGCGGCTTCGGCATGGCGGTCGAGCGTGGCGGGACCATTGACCGCGTCGACCGTGGTCACGACCCCGGCGACAAGATAGCGGCCGGCGAGATCAGGCTCGGCCATCAGCGTGTGCAGGATCGGCGCGGGATCGGCGAGCCCGGTCGTCTCGATGACGACATGGGTCAGCCCGGGCAGTTCGCCGGCGCGGCTGCGCAGGTCGAGCGCCTTCAGCGTCGCCACCAGGTCGCCGCGCACGGTGCAGCAGACGCAGCCATTGTCGAGCAGCGTGAACTGTTCCTCGCTGGCCTCGATCAACAGATGGTCGAGCCCGATGGCGCCGAACTCGTTGATGATGACGGCGGCCCCGGCGAGCGAAGGCCGCTTCAGCAGGCGGTTGAGCACCGTGGTCTTGCCCGAGCCAAGGAAGCCGGTGAGGATCGTGACCGGGATGGGGCTAAGAGGATCAGCTCCGCTCATACACCACCCTCCCCTCGAACCAGGTGGTCAGCACCTTGGTGTCCGCGATCTCGTCGGCGGGTGTTTCCAGCACGTTGCGGTCGAGTTTGATGAAGTCGGCCGACTTGCCGATCTCGATCGAGCCGACCGTGTCGGCGAGCCCTATGGCGCGGGCCGAGTTGATGGTGAAGATTTCGAGCGCGGTGGCGACGTCGATCGCCTGCTCCGGCCAGAGTGCTACGCCGGCGAACTCGCCGCTCGGGTTGCGCCGCGTCACCAGCCCTTCGATGCCATTCCACGGATCGGGATTGGGCATGACGGGCCAGTCGGAACCGCCGGCAAGCAGCGCGCCGGCGGCAAGCAAATCCTTGTTCGGCCAGAAGCGCAGTGCACGCGCCTCGCCCATCGTCTGCTTGTGGCCTTCGAGAAAGCTGGTCGGATACCACAGGAAAGGCGACAGATCGGCGGCGACGCCAAGCTCGGCGAAGCGGGCGACGTCATCGGGCGCGATGTAGCTGGCATGGGCGATGTGGTGGATCAGCTTCGTCGGCCCGTTGAAGGACCGCACGACATCGATGGCGTCGAGCGCCTGGCTGACGGCGGCGTCGCCCGCGCAGTGGATTTTCACCCCGAGCCCGAGCTTCTCGCATTTGCCCACCCAGCGGATCAGCTCCGGCACGGTGACGATGGTCGAGCCCCGAAAACAGCAGCCGAGGATCGCGTCGTCGACATAGGGCTCGTGGAAGGCGGCGGTGCGCGCGCCCGGCACGCCGTCGAGGAAGATCTTCACGAAATCCGGCCGCGCATGGGCGCCGCGATAGTTTTCGCGCAGCGCGATCAGCTCGTCGCCGGCAATGCCGGACATGAAGGACGGCTCGACCGCGGGCATAGCCGACACCGACCAGGCGGTGAGTTCGCCGCGATCGTCGAGACCTTTCAGCGCCGCCAGGATCGGCTGCATGGCGGCGGCGTCGAGGAAGGCGGTAACGCCATAGGAATTGAGCGTGGCGATGGAACGCGCCATCGCCGCCCGGTCCATCTCCTCGGTATAGTGGCCCGACCTGGCAATCGTGCTTTCGACGATGCCGGCGGCGGATTCGATCATCATGCCGGTCGGCGCACCGGTGGTGGGGTCGCGGCCGATCGAGCCCTTTTGCGGATCGGGCGTCGCGGCCGACACACCGGCAAGGCGCAAGGCTTCAGAATTGATCCACCTGTTGTGATAGGTGTCGTCGCGCAGCATGACCGGCCGGCCCTGGCTTGCCTTGTCGAGCGCCGCCAGCGCGTCCAGCTTGTTGAGCCTGGGCAGGAGATCGCTGCCCCACTGGCCGCCGATGATCCATGCCCCCTGCGGCGCCCCGGCCGCCGCCTCGGCGACCCGCGCGATCAGCGTCTCTAAGCTCGAGGTCGGCGAAAAGCGCAGCTCGAACAGCTCCGCCTGCCCGCCCATCATCAGATGCGCGTGCACGTCGACGATGCCCGGCATAAGCATGGCGCCGCCGAGATCGACGGTTTTCGTGGCCGAGCCTGTCAGGCTGGAGACCGCATCCGCCTCGCCCACCGCCACGATGCGCCCGCCTTTGACGGCCACCGACGAGGCCCATGGCCGCTTGCGATCCACCGTGTAGATCAGGCCGTTGGTCAGAACCAGGTCGGCACTTCTGTCGGGCATTTTCTCGCTCTCCTCACCGCCGGTTGCGTGCCGAAGGGCAGCCCGGCCATTTCAGGCATTGCGTGCGGCGACCGCCCAGGCGCTGCCGCGAACCGTTATGCCCTTGTTTTTTACGTTCCCATCTCGGTTCATCATATGAACCGATGTTTTGTATGTTATAGCCAGACTGCAAGCCTCACGGCCCACTGTCAAGTTAATTCACACGCTAAGTATTTTTTGGGAGTCCGCGATGACCACGGTCGGCAAGGCGATTTCGCTGCTGGAGCTTTTCACGCTGAAGGAGCCGGAAATCGGCCTCTCCGACATCGCCCGCAAGTCCGGCCTCGACAAGGCCACCGCCCCGCGCCTGCTGGTGGCGCTGTCCGAGCACCGGCTGATCGAGCAGGAGCCGCTGAGCCGCCGCTACCGGCTCGGCGCCGGCCTGTCGCGGCTTGCCCGCATGCGCGACGCGCATCTGCCCTTCGTGCGGCTGGCCGCGCCAATCGCGCGTGAGCTGGCGCAGGAGACCGGCGAGACCGTGCATCTGTCGGAGTTCAGCGCCGGCGCGCTGCTCACCGTTCATGTCGAGCTTTCAGCCCGGGCCAACCGCGTCAGCGTCGATGTCGGCCAGATCCTGCCGCTGCACGGCACGGCGTCTGGCATCGCCTTCCTCGCCTTCTCGCGCCCGGAAAGCGTGGAGGCGCATTTCGGCAAGCCGCTGACCGCCTTCACCGCCCACACCATGACCAGCCGCGAAACGGTGATGCAGGCCGTGCGGCTGGCGGCCTCGCGCGGCTATTCGCGCAGCGCACAGGGCTATGAGGAAGGCGTGCATTCGGTCGCCGCCGCCATTCTGGGCTCGGACGGTTTTCCCGTCGGCACACTGGCTGTCGCCTCGCCGCTGTCGCGCATCGACGACGAGACCGCCGCGCGCCAGGGACTGACCGCGCGCGAGGCCGGGCGCAGGATTTCAGCCGAACTGACCGGCGAACAATGGCACGCGTCGGTGCCGTTGCGGCCAAGATAATTATCATGTTAACTTCTTGACCATTGCGTCGAGGTGCCACCGCGCGCCACAATGCCGGGACTGGACGGACACGAGCCACAATTCCCGCTTCAAGACGGGAAGGCCGTTTGGAGGAGGAAACGAGATGCACGCTGCCGCCCACCATGTCAGCATCGCCGACGGCGAGGCCTTCCTGTCGACCTCGCGCCTCTTGTTCGGCCCGATCACCCAGCGCTTTTCGCGCGGCGCGGTGCCGTCCATCCCGCAACTGGTCTCGGTCAATCTCGGCGCCTGCCGGCTCTCCGAGATCAAGGCCAATTCGCATCTGGTGGTCAACGACCGGCTGTTCTGGCGCAGCTTCGACCCCGACGCGATCAAGATCCTGATGCAGCTTTCCGGCCGCAGCCGCTTCGAGCAGCAGCAGATCGCCGTCGACCTCGGCCCGCAATCGTCCGTTATCTACGACCCGGTGCGCAGCTATTCCCTGCAGAACCTGAGCGATGTCGACCAGTTGATCCTGCAGGTGCCGCGCTCCACATTCGGCGACGACACGCTCGCCCGCCTGTCGGCGCCCTTGCCGCTTCCCGGCCATGACGACAGCCTGACCCACATCGTGTCGGGCCTGATGCAGATGGCGATCGGCGAGGCGCACCGGCTGGACGAGGCGAGCAGCCGGCGCGTCGGCGAAAGCCTGATCCAGCTGGTCAACGGCCTGATCCAAGCCAAGCCGATGGCGCCCGAATTCCGCCGCTCGCCGTTGGAGGCGCTGCGCGAGCGCATCGTCGCCTATATCGACGCCAACCTTGCCCGCAGCAGCCTGTCGGCCGAGGACATAGCCCGCCACATGGGCTGCTCGCGGCGCTACCTCCACCGCGCCTTCGAGGGTGAAGGCGCCACGCTGGAACGCTTCGTCTGGGACCGCCGCCTGGAGCGCAGCAAGGAGGAACTGCTATCCCCCGCCCGCGCCTCGGCCTCCATCTCCGAAATCGCCTTCGCCTGCGGCTTCAACTCCAGCGCCCATTTTTCCCGCGCCTTCAAGAGCAAGTACGATGTCGGGCCGAGGGAACTGCGCGAGCGGTTGCGGGCTGTGGTGCATTAGGCCCAAGCAAGAGCAGGGCCCCGCGCCGGATACCGTTACACCGGCAGCGTCGGCTCGGTGTTAACCTCCAGCGCTTCTTCGGCCTCATCATCGTCCGGGAGCGTGTCGCCGTGCACATCGAGCGGCCGGCCGATCCAGACAGGGTCGACCAGATGGTCGCGCCTGGGATTGCTGGTGTTGGGATGGATGAGGATGCTGAGCCCTTTATGATTCAGCATCAGCCACGGGACGAACGAGCCGAAAATCTCTTTGGCGAAGGAGACCTGGTACATCGCCTGGTCATGCGGGCCGACCTTGCGGTCGTGCCAGTTGCCGAGCCGCACGCGAAAACGCTCGCCGATGCGAAGCCGCAGCCACTCGGCATGCTGCCGCTCGGCCTGCCCGTCGAAATAGATATGGGCATGATAGCTGGCGATCTCGCCAAGCGGCCTGACGTCGTTCATTGCGATGTTCCTTCCAAGGGTCCGTTCGACAGTTCTAGCCGAGATGCCCGCGCTTTGTCTTCAACCGGCGCGGCACCCTTGCGGGCGGGGGACAATCGCGTAGCTTAGCGCTGCCCCCGCTCCGTCTCGGCTTCGCCGAGCCACCTCTCCCCCATTTCATGGGGGCGAGGAAACGCCAATCATCGAGATCGCCACCTTGCCAAGCTTGGGTTCCTCGCCCCCGCAAAGCGGGGGAGAGGTGGCCGCGCAGCGGACGGAGCGGGGGCAGCGCTAACTCTGCGCGATTGCCCAACCCTGACAACGCAGCCAGCCAATTCCGCTGCCGCTCTCGGCAATGTGTATGGCCGACATCTCGGTCTTCCCCTATCAACGACGCAGCTTTTCCAAGGCCCCGGACAGCCCCGTCCGGGGAAGAAACGTATCCGACGCGTTAACTGGGAGGGGTTGGGGGGTAGACAGGCATTGCGGCCGCCATTGATCCGCGAGCAGCGGAGGCGATGGTCATTGGTGCCTGGGGACGCGAGCGCGAGGCGCGCAAGGCGAGCGGCGGCGTCCATCATCCACAATCCGGCAATCAACACCGACCACTGAGCGGGGCTGGTCACATGTCGTTTGTTGTATTCGTTCTCATCTTCGCATTCATCGCCTGGCAGAGGCTGGGCCGGAGCCGGCGCGCGCGAAAATTCGTCCAGCCGGAGGCAGCCCGCCCGCAACCGCCCACTCCGCAACCATCAGCCACGCAACGCTCGGCCACTCAACCCTGGGCATTGTCAGGCGATGCCGGGGCCGAGGACATCGCCGCCGATGTCGCCGGGCTGGTCTCGACCTTCCTCGGCCAGAACAGCCGCGACCTGATCGAGCAGGCCGTCAGCCTCGCCGTCAACGAATCCAGAGAATCCAGGGCCGGCCGCAGGCTAGCCGTGGCGATGGAGCCGATCGAGAAGGCGATTATGGCGAAGAAGACGGCCGTGCCGCCGCGCGAAAAGCGGCGGGCGAAATATCTGCTCGACGGCGACGGCGGCTACCGGCAGCGCACCGATCGCACCGCCCGGCTGCAGCAACAATTCGGCGGCAAGGGTCTCTGCTCGCCGCGCTAACGCATTTCCACATCAACAGGCACCGGGCGCGCGCCCATAGCAACCGAGGAGTGAAAACATGGCAATCACCAGACAGGTCATCACGTCGCTGCAGCGCGACGGCACGGACGCGCTCGGCACCAGGACCGTGGCGATGAAGATCGTCGACGAGAGCATCGTCTCGGGCTCGCTGCTGACGGTGGAAAGCAACCATTTCTGCATCCTGAAGTCGCGCGGCGCCGTGCTCAACGTCTACGAGACCGGCCAGTACGCGCTGCAGACGCCGGACAAGCCGCTGGTCGGCTCGGTCGTGCAGGGCTTCTTCGGCGGCTCCTCGCCCTGGGTCTACGAGGTCATCTACATCAACCGCTCGAAGCTGCTCGTACGCAACGAGGGCGTCGCCACATCGGCCGAAATGGCGGAGATGTCCTATGTCGTCGACTACTACATCCACATCGACAGCAAGGAAGAGGCGCTCGATCTCATCACCCACATGCCGTTCGCGGGCGCGGTGATCGACACCAAGGAGATCGCCGACTATGCCGGGCCGGCGATCGAGCAGGCGATCAACCAGATCATCCAGGTCACCAAGATGGAAAACGTCAACGAACGCATCAGCGACGTGCGCGAGGCGGTGAAGGCTCACCTCACCGATTTCCTCAAGGTTTACGGCATCATGCTGAACGACCTGAAAGTGCTGATCATGCCGCGCGACGAGCGCATGCGCGAACTGATCTCGCTTCAGGCGATCGGCCTTACCCCGATCGAGGCGGTGCGCTATTACCTGGCGCTGCGCATGGCCGACAAGGGCCTGGTCTCCGCTCCCAACGCGGCGGCCGGCGTTCCCTTCTTCATCGGCGGCCAGCCGACCGGCTTCTATCCCTTGGGCGATGAAGTGGGCGCCACCAGATGAGCCGCTTCTACGAGGCCGGGCCGCTCGCCAGGGTCGGGATCAACCTGTTCTACGGCTATGGCTATAATTTCTACCGCCAGGAGAACCAGCTGCGGGCCGACGACCAGCGCGTGCGCCAGATGGCGTGCTCGCTGCTCGGCCGGGCGCGGACCGGCCTCGACGAGGCCGAGGCGAGCTACCGCCGCGAGAACATCGCCCCGCCCACCCGCGCCAACCCTTTCCCGGACGCCGCGATCGTCGCCAACGCCCAGGCGCTCGAACGCCTGGGCCGCGAGGTCGGCGCGCTGGAAGGCCAGATCCGCCACCAGCCGGTGCCGGAAAACGACCGCATGGCCCAGCGGTATCGGCAGGAAGCCGCCACCCTCGCCGCTTTGGCGGAGAAGGACGCGGTGCTGGTCGGCCAGGCGGAGCTTCTGCGCTCGATGCTGGAAGGCGTGGCGGCGGATACAATCCTTGCGGGCAAACGCGAGATCGAAGAGGGAGTTGTGGCGATCACGGCGACGTTGCGGGAGCGGCAGACGTTCTTGCTGTGAGGGACCGGCGAACGGACCGCGGAAATTGCAGCTGCCGGATGATCAGCGCGCAATGCCCGTCTAGGAAATGGATAGAATCTCAAGCTCGCGCGGGCCCAGCTGGACAATGTCGCCAACGCTTTTGCCGATGAGCACGATGGCAACCGGTGAGCCATGCGAGATGGAAGCCTGGGACGGATTGGCCTCATCCTCGCCGACGATGCGGAAGGTCTGGGTGCGGCCATCATCCCGCGCGAAGGTGACGGTGTGTCCGAAGGCGATCGCCTCATTGGACGCCGGCGCCGGCATGAGCTGCGCCGTACGGACGCGCTCGGCATAATAGGTGACATCCCGAACCGGAACCGCCGACTGCCGTCGCCTCTCATTGACATCTTCCAGCACGCTGGCAGCGTCCAGAGCCTGCCGGGCGCGCGCCAGTTCATCCCTCAGCATCTCGAGACCCGTCTCGGTGACGAGGTTGATGCGATCGGAGATGGGGCGAGCCGGCAGGATGGTTTCCGATGCCGCCTCCGCACTTTCCTCCTTGGCAAAGGCTACGCTCAATGGATGGAAACTCCCTGTCGAATGGTGTTGGTCAGGGGATAACCCATGGGCGACGATAAAGCTTCAACAAATTCGGCGGCTGGCTTCGGCGCCACAGGGGCCCACGGCGCCCGCTCCCTTGCCTTCCCCCAGGGAAACAGACGGTCCTCTTTCGGCAATGGCTGCGCCATCTCAGAAGAACTGATAACAAAGTCTGCCGCGATGTCCGGGGCGCGATCGACCTGACCTGAGATCAAGGTGCGGTTCGGCTCTCATGCGCGGCGGCCGTTTGACGATCCACTGGAAATGACTTGATGCACGATCGACCCCCTGTTGCTGAAAGATCGGTTTCTGAAACATTGGCCACCGAAACCCTGCCCTATCTGACATCGACGCTTCTCGACCGGCTGGAGATCTCCACGAAGGACATGGTCGACGAGATCGAGCGCCAGATATCGGGCCAGCGCCGGGGCGAAGTCTGGTGCGCGCCCAAGGCCGTGGTGCTGCCGGGCGACGACCGCTACATCATGGCGACGCTCGGCGTGTCTTCAGAGCCGCCGGTGCTCGCCACCAAGTCGCTGGTCGTCAACCCCGGCAATGCCCAGCGCGGCCTGCCGACGCTGAATTCGCTGATCACCCTGCTCGACGCCGAGACCGGCCTGCCGCTCGCCCTGGTCGACGGCAACTGGGTGACGGAGAAGCGCACGGCGGCCTTGAGCGCCGTCGCCGCCCGGCGCATGGCGCGGCCCGACGCCTCCTCCCTCGCCTTCATCGGCTGCGGGGTGCAAGCGCGTGGACATTTAGAGGCCTTCGCCGACCTCTTCCCCTTGCGCGAAATCCGCGCCTACGGCCGGGGCGCCGCCAACCGCGACGCCCTATGCGACATGGCGCGAGCGCGCGGCCTCGAAGCGATCCCCTGCGAGGAGCCGAGGCAAGCGCTCGAAGGCGCCGACATGGTGGTGACATCGGTGACCCTGGTGCCCAGACCCACCCCCTTCCTCGACGCCACCTGGCTGAAACCAGGCAGCTTCGCCGTGATGACCGACCAGGCCCTGCCCTGGCTGCCCGAAACCATGACCCGCTTCGACCGCATCATCGTGGATGATCTGGAGCAGGAGAAAAACATGGCCAAGCCGATGATCGACCCCGCCATGGCCGCCGGCGATTTGACGGGGCTGGTATGCGGGGATTTTGCGGGAAGGCAAAGCGCGCAGGAGACGACGGCGTTCGTGTTCCGGGGGCTGGCTGTGGGGGACTTGGCGGTGGCGGGGTTGGTGTATGGGAGGACGAAGGGGGTTGGGGTGTAGGCAAGGTCGGGAAGGGGGAACTGCTGCGCTCGATGCAGGAAGACGCCGTGATGCGATCCTGGCCGGCAAGCGCGAGATCGAGGCGGGGATTGGCGCGATCACGGCGGCGACGTTGCGGGAGAGGCAGACGTTTTTTGTGTGAGGAATTGCGGCTATACGCCTTCAGTTCGCCGCTGGTATGCTCTTGCTGCGCTCTTCATCGTCGCGCCGTCGCTTGGCGTTCGTAAAGTGAACCCGCACTGGCTGTTAATCTAGCTTTAGCCGCTCCCATTCGGCGATTGTTGAAATGTAATTTTCCCAAAACACCATCCCTTCATCTCCCTTCAATGGAGTTGTTTGCGGTGAGAAAAAATTTCGCCGAAGGATGTCGATGACGCGCATGTCATTTGGATCGTATTCGGTCAAGGCTTGCTGCATGGCCCACAATCCTAACCTACCACCTTCTTCGGGGAGTGCGGGGGCTTCGCTGAAATAGGGGTAGACGACACGTGTATACTCACCTCTAACTCGAGCATGCAGGGCATCACGTATACGAACGACACCCCTTATAGCTCCAAATTCTAGATTTCCATGCACGCTCATTGGCACTATTTGAACAGGTTCGTTTGACCAGCGTAGCTTGGCGCTAAGCAAGTCGATTACTCCGTCTTTCAGGAGTGGGTATAGTCGCGCAAAATTCCTGTTTGATCGTATGCGGCCGTCCGTCATCTCGGAAAGGTCGCCGTCACCGGCAATATGCGTTTTTACATCGGACCAAAAAGGTAGATAGAAGTCGCCGCCGCGGCTTCTGCTGCCACCTTTTTCCTTTCTACGATCGAGCCGAATATCATCCCTTAAAATTGAACGTCGCAGCGGCTGCGGCGCATAAAATAATTGCAGGATTTTGCGCAGCGGGATGTCTAGAACTGACATACGTACCCCCCTTTTATAAGCCCGAAAATGGCTTTCCCGCCACTTTCATGTCTAGACAGTAAAACGTCAACATGACACGTTCTGAGTCAGCCGAGTCTTTTGCGAGCCTCAATTGATGACAAGTTACAATCGCGATATTTTTTTGCTATTTATTCCTATCTGAGGGACGATTTAGCTACGCGAATTTGGGGGGTTGATATTTATGCGTGTGCTATTGGCATTGTCCGGGCCGGTTGGCGTCGGGAAGTCAAGATTTTGCGAGATTATCACAGAACGCTTTGGGGCTGATTGCCTCTCGACACGCGATCTTCTAATCGCCACTGGGGCCAAGAGCGAGCGGGAGGACCTCCAAGCAGCCGGCGAACGCTTGGATTTGGAAACCGACGGCAAATGGGTGGCTGACGCACTGGCGACCCGCCTTTCGGATGACGGTCCCTGCGTCAGCATCATCGACGCGATTCGCATCAAGAAACAGATCGACCATATCAGGCGGACTTTCGGTGATCGATTCCGTGTCTGGCACGTGTTCATAGATGCGTCCGACGCGGTTCTTGAGGAACGCTACGCTAAACGCCAAAAGAAGATTGCAGAATTTGCCACCTATGCAGAACTCAAAACGAGTTCGACAGAGGCGCGTATTCGTCTTCTTAAAGGGGTGGCGGATCGCGTAGTCGACTCATCTCGTTGCGAAGCAGCCTCGGTCGTGGCGCAGGCGGTGGCGGGCCTAGGTCTCTACCCCCTTCAGCCTGAGCCGCTCGTGGACGTGGTGGTTGGTGGCCAATACGGCAGCGAAGGCAAAGGGCATGTGTGCGCATATCTCGCGCGTGGCTATGAACTGCTCATTCGAGTTGGTGGCCCCAACGCCGGTCACAAAGTTAAACATCCTGAGTACACATACGTTCAGCTGCCTTCTGGCAGCCAATCCAATCCGAACGCCGGCATACTGATAGGCGCGGGTGCCACGATTTCCCTGCCTGTAATTACCAAGGAAATCAAAGACCTCAAGCTTGACCCGAATCGACTATCAATCGACCAGCGGGCGGTAATTATTGAGCCGAGCGACGTCGAGTACGAAGAGCGATCGATGGACGCGATCGGCTCTACCAAAAAGGGAGTTGGCGTTGCCACGGCGCGTAAGATTCTCGGGCGCGACAAGGAAACGCATCTCGGTGCAAAGGTGCGTCTTGCACGCGACATTCCCGAGCTCAAACGTTTCGTCGTTGATGGTAGTGAGGTGCTGGAGCGCGCCTATGCGAAGGGGAAACGTATTTGCCTTGAGGGAACGCAGGGCACTGACCTTAGCCTGCATCATGCGAATTATCCTTACGTTACTTCGAGAGAGACGACGGCGTCGGGATGTTTGGCCGACGCCGGCATTGCGCCGGGCCGGGTCCGCCGAGTTATCATGGTGACTAGAACCTATCCGATAAGGGTGGGCGGGACGTCTGGCGATATGGCTCGTCCAATCGAAGCGCAGGTAATTGCGGATCGCTCAGGCCTCCCGGTCGACAAAATTCAAAAAACTGAGGTCGGAACGGTGTCTGGCAAGAAGCGTAGAATCGCTGAGTTCGACTGGGAGCAGGTCCGCCGCTCAGCAGTCATAAACGGGGCGACGGACATTGCGCTGTCTTTTTCGGACTACATCAGCGATGTGAACCAGCGAGCTAGGAGCTACGAGCAGCTCACGGTTGAGACACGCGACTTCATCGAGCGCGTTGAGCGGGTGGCCAACGCGCCCGTCTCGCTGGTCTCGACTCGCTTCGAAGCTCGGGGAATCATTGATCGGAGAAATTGGAAATGACGGTTGACGAACTCGTCGCCCTCCACCCCCGTCTTTGGCACATGGCTGCAGACGAAAGTTGGCCCTCAATTCAACAATATGGACTTCTTAGCACATCGTCGCTGCTTAATCTCTATGGCTATAATGGGCCGGCGCGCTCGGCGATTGAGAGTATCAAACGTCCAGAATCGGTAAAGATCGAAGCTCCCGGACTGCCAGGGGCTATCGTTCGTGATCAGAAGCCGATGTCAGACAAGGCACTCAATAAGTGCCTTCAAGACGGACTGACACCAACCGAGTGGTATCAATCATTGAATGAGAAGGTGTTTTTCTGGTTGACCCGCTCTCGCCTCCAGACATTGCTTGGGGCCTACGCGCATACACCGCAGATTGTGCTGACACTCGATACTGCCACACTAGTGGAGGCACACGCCGAGAATATTCTGCTCTGCCCGATCAATAGTGGATCCACGATCATGAATCCCGCTCCGCGAGGGGCGAACTCATTTCTACCAATCGAAGATTTCCCGTTCGAAGCCTGGAGACTGAAACGCGGCAACAGGCGCAAGGCTGTCGTCGAGCTCGTGGTGGCAGGAGGCGTCTCAGATGCTGCGGAGCATGTACTTGCAGTCCACCGGGTCGCGGACGGGGTAGTGGCCGAGTTGTGGCGTCGGCCAGGTGACGTTGGAGACGTAGGGCCTTAGTCTAGGGTCGTCAACTCACTACGATACGCGCTGGGCGCCCAGCCTTGCGGACAACATCTGCGATGTGACTAGTGAGGCCAACATTGCCTACCAGCTTTAGTCCAGTCGTCTCAGGCAAAGTGCGAAGCCTGAGCCTTAGCTTTTCGAGACCGTCGGCAACATCAAAGCGAACCCAGTCGTCCGGCTCACCCGGCACCAGGATTTTCGGTGTGCTGTGAGTCGCTCCGAGATGCAGTTGAACGATCCAGACCTTCTCGCCGTCGTGGACCCACTCGAATCGTACAGGCCCAAGTGCAGAACTGAGTCGATGATGGGCGGCCCGAACATCGGCCATGATCGGCGCGGGTAGTAGTTCTGGAGGGCTCACGCCAAGCATGAGCAGATCGCCTTCGCCTTCCCGCCCCTCGATAACAAGAGTGGCGTCTCTCGCTACGATCGCCGCACCTGAAAATTTTGCAGGCACGGCAGCTTGGCACAGTACTGATGAAATAGCGCCGCCGCTGGGATCCTCTTGCGCGAGTAGTGAGAATGGATCAGTCCATCCTTTAACCGTTGTATAAAGCCCTGGCTCGGGTTCATGAGGGCAAGTGCGAGTCCATATTTCCTTGCTGTTGGTAGGTGAGCCAAATGTGAATGGCGAGACGCGTCTTGGTATAACGGTAGTTCTTGGCGTTGGGAGGCCAATAGTGTGCGACATCAACAAGCCAAATGCCTTGTCGCCGATATGACGGCTGAAATTGTTAGGCCAAGTCAGCCCGGGTCGGTGGTTTTCGAGGCCGATGGCTTCGTGCTCCCAGAGCAATGTATGCGTCTGACGCCACCCGCGAGGTTTAGGATGGACACTGAACTCAAGCCGGACGCCATCTGTAGAGCCAAGATCGGGCCTGAAGCCATAGACAGTTTCAAGGATCGACATCCCCCAGGCGATTGGCAACGAGGCGACACCGTCCTTTTCGACGCAGCGCGGTGTGTCGTCAGGGGCGAACTCAATGACGCCACCCTGAGCAACGCCAGAGACGCCTCCGTCGCGTACATCTACAGTTTCGTTGGCGATTACGAACAACCCGCTTTCCAGCAAGCGATGGAGCGCACTAACCGCTTCTTCCAGATTCTTGATGCCGTAGACGAACTCGCGGCTACGCGGGTCGCTGGGGCTGAAACTGCGAAGGTTAATCGATCCGTCGGGGCTGAGGCGAAGTAAGGTCTCTAGCGCCATCCGCTCGGAAAGAAATGGGTCGTTAGGAGTGTGTCCTGCAACGCGGCTAAATTCTTGACGCCCTCGTCCATCCTCAGGAGAGAAGCTAACAAACTGAGCGACATTGCCAGTCTCTGCCAAGCGGTCTAGCGAACGATCCTTGCGAATTGGGCTATTGCTGCCGACAACGTCTAACGACGATGTTGGCCTGCTAGCTACTGGGAGGCAAGATTGCATTTCATAAGCCTTAGGCTCGATTGTGATATTGTCAGTGTTAATCGATCGAGGATGCAACCTACGCAACTCGCGCTGACCGGGTGCCGGCACTATGTCCGGATCTGGGTCGCAACTCGTTAAAGCGCTTCAGGAATGCAGCGCGCGCCGTTCCAGGTGATAGATGTCGCACCGTTACCGGGGCAGGAACGATCCCTTCTTCTGCCGCCCACAGCGACGTCTCCGGCGGCATGATCTGCGCTTGTTCTGCCGCCAGTACACTCAGGTCTGCTCGCTTGATCTCTTTTGGCAAGGGCGTTGGCACATCGAAACGCTGGAATATTGCAGCTTCCACCATAGCCTCGATCTGCTTAAAATCCGGCAGAAGTTGCTTGAGGGGCCTAGTCACATCGCCAATAAAAGCTTCGGCAGCATCGTGCATAAGCGCGCTATACTCATAGCCGTGAGCTACTTCGCTAACTAACAAGCTATGCTCAGCAACTGAATAAAATGCTGAACACTGACCTGCGTAGCGGCAAATGTGCGACAGTCCATAAGCGATATCCTCAATGACAAATTCGCTATTCGCCGGATCAAGAAAATCAAACCATGCACCACTGTGAAGCATCATCCTTGGGCCAACGGCGAAGTTTACAGCGATCATCCTAGTACCTCCGGATAGCTGCAGATATCCAAACATCGAACTACGGCCCTTGCGCAAGGCTTGAAATAGGTTCTCCACCCCTCGTGCACAAATTGCTAGTGCGACGGACCCCTTAAGAGGTGCTTCACCCACTTCTGGCCTGACCCTGAGCCTACGGCCGATATCTGAGCACAGATTATCGCGCCGCCCCCCTCATCCCCCCGCCAGCCTCGGCAGCAAAAACACCTCCGCCCCCTCCGGCAGCTTCTTCCCCCACGTATCCCGGTAAATCACCCCATCGATCGCCACGGCAATGCCGCGATCAATCCACGGCTCGAACCCGGGATACTGTTCAGCCAGTTTCCTGAACAGCTCCCTGATATCTTTCGCCTCGACCTCGACCTTGCTCTTGCCCCCGGCAAGCTGGCTGAGCGCGCCCCAGAGCGTGACCTCCACCATGGCGCTACGGTGCGCTGATATTCAGGTGAGGCCGGCCTGCAAATGGCAGGTTCCTGCGCTTCCGGTGCTCACGTACTTCAAGTACGCTCCGCTCCGGTTCTCGGAACCCGCCACTTTCGGCTCGCCCTGACCTGAATCTCAACACACCTTATCCCTGGCTTTCGTCCCCTACCCTTCCCGTTCCGCCTCGATCGCCGCCAGAATCCTCGGCGGCGACATCGGGATGTGCGTCATGCGCACGCCGGCGGCGTTCGACACCGCGTTGGCGATGGCCGCCAGCGGCGGGACGATCGAGGTTTCGCCGACGCCGCGCACGCCGTAGGGGTGGTTCGGGTTGGGGATTTCCAGGATCTGCGTGTCGATCATCGGCAGGTCGGAGCAGACCGGGATGCGGTAGTCGAGGAAGCCGGCGTTCTGCAGGCGGCCGTCCTTGCCGTAAATATACTCCTCGTTGAGCGCCCAGCCTATGCCTTGCGCCGCGCCGCCCTGGTACTGGCCCTCGACATAGGTCGGGTGCACGGCCTTGCCGGCATCCTGCACCACCGTGTAGCGGATGACGCGCGTAGCGCCCGTCTCGGGGTCCACCTCGACGTCGCAGATATGGGTGGCGAAGGAGACGCCGGCGCCGTCGGCGACGAGCTCGCTGTGGCCGGCGATCGGGCCGCCGGTCTTGCCCGACTGCGCGGCGATCTCCTTCAGCGAGAGCTTGCCGAGATTGCCGTAATTGTCGCCCTTGGCCACCGCGTGGCCCTGCTCCCAGATCACGTCTTCCACCGGAATGTCCCACATCTGCGCGGCGCGGTCGCGCAGGATCTTTATCGCGTTGCGGGCGGCCGAGATGGTGGCCATGGAGGAGGAGAAGGTGCCCCGGCTGCCGTCGGTCATGTCGTTATAGCCGAGGGAAGCCGTGTCGGCGACGATGGCCTTCAGCTGGCTGTAGTCGATGCCAAGCTCTTCCGCCGCCACCAGCGACAGCGAGGCGCGCGAGCCGCCGACATCGACGGTGCCGACGGCGAGCGACACCGAGCCGTCCATGCCGATGTTTAGGTCGACGCAGGTCTGGCCGCCGAAATTGAACCAGAAGCCACAGGCCATGCCCCTGCCCTGGTTTTGCTTCAGCGGCGCCTTCATGTGCGGATGGTTCTTCACCGCCTCCAGCGTCGGGCCGATGCCGATCGGGCCGTAGACCGGGCCGTAGGAGGAGCGCGTGCCTTCCTGCGCGGCGTTTTTGATGCGGAAGTCGACCGGGTCGATGCCGATCTCCTTGGCGAGCTCGTCGACGGCGCTTTCCACCGCGAAGGCCGCCATCGGCGCGGACGGCGCGCGATAGGCGGCCGTCTTCGGCCGGTTGACCAGCACCTCGTAGCCCACGGTCCTGACATTATCGAGCTTGTAGCAGGCAAACGCCGTCATAGCGCCGATCTCGGCCCAGCTGCCGGCATAGGGGCCGCTTGAGTAGCGCAGCGTCGCTTCGGCGGCCGTGATCGTGCCGTCCTTGCGCGCGCCGATCCGGACGTCGATCGAGGTGGCGCTGGTCGGGCCAGAGGCGCGGAACACCTCGTCGCGCGTCATCACCAGCTTCACCGGCCGCCCGGCCTTGCGCGACAGGGCCAGCGCCACCGGCTCGGCCCAGACATGGGTCTTGCCGCCGAAGCCGCCGCCGATCTCCGAGGAGGTGACGCGCAGCTTCGAGGCTTCGAGCCCGAGCAGTTGCGCGCAATGCTGGCGGTAGACGAAATGGCCCTGCGTACACACCCACAGCTCCGCCGTGCCGTCGAGATTGACACTCGCCACGCAGGCATGCGGCTCGATATAGCCCTGATGCGTCTGCTCGGTCCTGAACGAGCGCTCGACGATGAAGTCGGCGGCGCCGAAGCCGGCATGCACGTCGCCATGGCCGAACTGGCTGCGCTTGGTGACGTTGGAGGGTTTTGCCGGCTTCTCCTCCAGCCCCTCGGTGAAGATGGTGTCGTTGATCAGCGGCGCGTGGTGCCGCATCGCCTCGTCGACATCGGTGACATGCGGCAGCACCTCATAGTCGATCTCGATCAGCTTCAGCGCCTGCCTGGCGGTGCGCGCGTCGATCGCCGCGACCGCGGCCACCGCATGGCCGTCATAGAGCGCCTTGGCGCGCGCCATGCAGTTGTCGAGAATGTCGTACATGGCGGCGTCGCCATCGGTGAGGTCGGGCAGATCGGCCGCCGTGATCACCGCCTTCACGCCTTGCAGCTTCTCGGCTTTGGACGTGTCGATCTTGCGGATCTTCGCGTGGGCATGCGGGCTGCGCAGCACGCGGCCCACCAGCTGGCCGGCCATGTTGAAGTCGGCGCCATAGCGGGCGCGGCCGGTTACCTTGTCGATGCCGTCGGGCCGGATGGGGCGCGTGCCGACGGAGGCGAAGTTGCGGTTGGCGTAGCGCGGATCGAAATTCATGGTCACGCTCCCTTCATCACGCTTGTTTCATCACATGGGCGGCGTCCTGGACGGCGCGCACGATCTTGTCGTAGCCGGTGCAGCGGCACAGATTACCGGCCAGCCCAAAGCGGATTTCCTCCTCGCTCGGGTCAGGGTTCTTGGCCAGCAGGTCCTTGGCGGCGATCAGGAAGCCGGGCGTGCAGATGCCGCATTGGAGCGCGGCGTGCTCCAGGAACTTCTGCTGCAGCGGGTGCAGCGTCTCGCCATGCGCCATGCCCTCGACGGTCTCGATGCGGCGGCCTTGCGCCTCCGCGCCCAATACCAGGCAGGAGCAGACCAGCCGGTCGTCGAGGATGATCGAGCAGGCGCCGCAGTCGCCCGTGCCGCAGCCTTCCTTGGCGCCGGTAAGCCCCAGACGGTCGCGCAGCACGTCGAGCAACGGCTCGTCGGGCTGGCAGAGATACTCGACCGCGTCGCCGTTGATCGTGGTTGAAACCGCTATGCCAGCCATTATTTGCCTCCCGCGCGTGCGTAGGCGGTCGTTGCGGCGCGTCCCGCCAGCACGCCCGCGACCTTGCGCCTGAATTCGATTGTGCCTCTCTTGTCGTCGATGGGCCGGCAGGCACCGGAGCACACCTTTGCCAGCCGTTCGAGCGCCGCATCGTCGAGCTTGCGGCCTATCAGCGCCTCGGCGGCCTCCTCCACCAGAAGCACGGTGGGGGCGGCCGCGCCCAGCGCCACGCGGGCGGCCTTGATCACGCCGGCCTCATCCAGCGTCAGGTTCACGCCCGCGCTCACCACGGCGATGTCCATTTCGGTGCGCGGAATGAACCGCAGATACGCGTCGCCCGAACGGGCCGCCCGCTTGGAAAGCAGGATCGCCTCGATGATCTCGCCCTTGGCGAGCGAGGTCTTGCCCGGCCCGGTCGGCACGGCTTCCACCGCGATGGTGCGGCTGCCCGAAGGCCCGGCCACCACGGCGCGCGCGCCCGCCGCCACCAGCGCCGGCACGCTGTCGGCCGCCGGCGAGGCGTTGCAGAGATTGCCTGTGATGGTGCAGCGCCCCTGCACCTGCTTGGAGCCGATCAGCTTCGCCGCTTCGACCACGCCAGGCCATGCCTTTTTCAGCACGGCGTTCTCGCCCAGCACCGCGCAGGGCACCGCCGCCCCGATGCTGAAGCCTTCGGCCGTTTCGCGGATATCGCTGAAGCCCGGAATTCCCTTGATGTCGACGATCAGCTCAGGCTCGACGAAACCGCCCTTCATCCTCACCAGCAGGTCGCTGCCCCCCGCCAGGATGGCCGCCGGGCCGGCCGACCCGGCCAATTGGCCCACGGCATCCTCGATTGAAAGCGGACGTATGTAACGCATCGTCTCCCCTTTAGGTCATCGCGATTTCGCCGACCGTTATAAACTGTCTCCTCATAATGACCATCCGCTTCCTGGCCCGACAAGATTGGGCCAGGTGCCACCGAGCGGCGTGCACCCGAGCGGCGTTGGCGCATTCATGCTTGACCGCGCCACGCCGTCCGGCAATCCTGTCCGCCAAAGGAGGAGGTTTCCATGCGACGTTTCCTGCTTGTGTTTTGCGCCCTGCTGCTGGCCGCGCCGGCTGGTGCGGCGAGCCTCTATTACGGCGCCAGGGTCGGAATGAAGCTCACCATCGTCAAGAAAACGGGCATCGGCTCGGAACACGCCAGCATTTTGGCCAAACACGACCGGCACGATGCAACCATCTACTGCCGCGAGTACGGCCATGATTTCACGAAGAAATGCATCGACGACGAGATGAAGGCGCCGCTCAACTTCGAGATAACAGCCAATTGCAAGACCGGCGAATTCACCACCTTCTATGGCGCCAAGATGCTGTTTCAGGGCCGCAACAAGGGCACCGAGGTGACGGTGGATTACCTCATCAAGGCGGTGGCAGAGAACGTGCTGCTCGATGGCTCCGGCGCTTCGGGCTACGACTATACGATCGACCAGTTCAAGGCGCTCTGCCCCAACCGCGTGAAGTAGACCGGCAGCCGCCATTCCTGGCCCGCCAAAGCCCGGCGCTTGGCGTGTGGCGGCGGATGCCGTTTGCCGCTACTCCTCGGGGCATGCGCACGCGCAGGCGTGTCGTGAGGAGTAAGCGGAGGCGAACAAGCATGACCCTGACCAACCGCGACATTGTCGAGCTCACCGAATGGCGGCGCCAGCTGCACCGCCAGCCGGAAATCTCCAACGAGGAGGAGAAGACGGCGCAAGCGGTCGTCGCCTTCCTAGCCGACACCGCGCCCGACAAGGTGCTGACCGGCCTGGGCGGCCATGGCGTCGCGGCGGTCTATGACAGCGGCAAGGCGGGACCGACCCTCCTGTTCCGCTCCGAACTCGACGCCCTGCCCATCGAGGAACTGTCCGGCGTGGCGCATTCCTCCGAAGTGCCGGGCAAGTCGCATATGTGCGGCCATGACGGGCACACCGCCATCATCGCCTCGCTCGGTCGCCAGTTCGGCCGCGAGCGCCCGGCCAGCGGCCGCGTCGTGCTGATGTTCCAGCCCGCCGAGGAAACCGGCAATGGCGCCGCCGGCGTGGTGGCCGATCCGCGCTATGGCGAGATCGCGCCCGATTTCGCCTTCTCGCTGCACAACCTGCCCGGCGTGCCGTTCGGCGAGGTGCGCGTGAAACCGGGCGTGGTCAACTGCGCCTCGCGCGGCATGCGCATCGTGCTGGAAGGCAAGACCGCGCATTCCTCCATGCCCGAAACCGGAATTTCGCCGATGAAGGCGATTTCCGAACTGATGCCGGCGCTGCCGGCACTCGGCCGCGCCACCTTCGCCGACGACGATTTCGCCATGGTCACCGTTACCCACGCCGCCATGGGCGAAGCCGTGTTCGGCATCGCGCCCGCCCACGCCGAGGTCTGGGCGACGCTGCGCACCCGCCGCGACGAGAACATGGCCGATCTCTGCGCCGCCGCCGAGGCGCTGGTCGGCGAGATCGCCGCCCGCCACCGCCTTTCCACCCGCTGGGACTATCACGAGATCTTCGTCGCCAGCGTCAACGCGCCGGATGCCGTCGAGCATCTGCAACGCGCCCTCAACGAAGAAGGCGTCACCCATGGCGAGGAAGCCCTGCCGATGCGCGCCTCGGAAGATTTCGGCCTGTTCGGCCACAGCGCGAAATCCGCCATGTTCTTCCTCGGCGCCGGCGAGAGCTATCCGGCGCTGCACAACCCGGATTATGATTTTCCCGATGACCTGATCCCGATCGGGTCGAGGATTTTCATGCGGACGGCGCGGAATCTGCTGGGGTGAACGTCTAACTCGGTATTGCTCGACACCGGGGAACCAAAAAAGCGCACCCGGCGCGATACGGTATGCGCAATTGCTTGTCGCAACTTTCACCTTTTACATCAGCGTTCTTCGCCATCCACACCAACTTGAAGCACATCTGCGGATTTTCATTGACCGGCTATCTATTGCGCAAGCATTGCGCAATAATCAGGCACCTCAACTATAGGCGTGGGGACGTTTATGCCCGAGGCAGCCAGTTCAGCCGCGTCAGCCGAAGCTGATGACGGCACCGTCGCATTCGATCGGGTGCGCGCAGACGAATACAGGGCGATCCATGCGCGGCGCGACGACAGGATCGCTGCCACCGCCGTTCCTGAAAATCTTTTCGGCGTCGCATTGTCGGGCGGCGGAATCCGCTCGGCATCGTTTTCGCTGGGCGCCTTGCAGGCCCTGCATCTCTACGACCTCATTCCGAAGATCGACTACCTGTCCACCGTCTCGGGCGGCGGCTACATCGGCACGAGCATGGTGGCGGCGCTGACCCGAAGCGCGGAAAGCCACCCCAGGACGAAGCCTGCCAAACTGGAATTCCCCTTCGCCGATACCAAGAGCGGGAGCGATTCCAGCGAGGTCAAGCACCTGCGCGACAACAGCAAGTTCCTGGCGCCCAACGGGCTGAGCGACATCGGGCTTTCGCTGGCGATCCTGCTGCGCGGCCTGATGGTGAACTTCCTGCTGCTGCTTACGGTGATGTTGCCGCTGGCAACCCTGCTCATCCTGGCCAACCCGACGACGGCGCATCTCGACCGCAGCCTGATTTCGGACCTGCCGCCTTTCCTCGCCTGCCCGAACCCCGCCGGTCCCTGGTGCTACCCCCTGGATCACAATGACAGCTGGCTATGGTTGTATGACTACATCAAGAACCCATGGATCATGAGCAAGGTCTGTGGCGCGCTGGTCGGCCTCTGGCTCATCGGCTGGGCGCTGTCGCGATCCATCGTCGACTTCGCGGGCGGCGACAGGGCAAGGGACATATCCGAGCCTTCGTCCCGGGGCGCCAGGACGGGCAGATGGCTGCTGATCCTGTTCTGCAGCTCGGTGATCATCGAGTTGCAGCCCTATGTGATCAAGTTCGCCATCTGGCTGCAGACCTCGCCGGATGTCGGCTTCACGCTGAAAGCGCTGGCGGCGAGCGCGGCCGCGCTGATCACGTCGACGGCGGCGTTCCGCGGTGTTCTGGTCGGCTGGATCGAACGGGCGCTGAACACAGAGAAGACAGGCGCGTGGCTGCAGGGGCTGCTGGCCAAGGCCGCTTTCTATGCGGTGGGCCTGGCCCTGCCGCTGCTGCTCTACGGCCTGTTCATCATGCTGGTGGCCTGGGGAATAAAGATTGAGCCGCCTTTGGGTTCGCAGCCATCGCTGCTTGCCGGACTGCTCACCCACCTCATGCAGACATTCCCTGTCCTGGCGAAGTTCATGGCTTCGTGGGGAATCTCCGTGGAACAGCCGAGCCGGATCATTGCCGCCTATGCGCTCGGGCCGCACTGGCTGACCGACACCAATTACTTCTGGCGGTTCGTACTTTGCACGGCCGTGCTGATCGGCGCCTCGTGGATCATCACCTACAAATCACACAAAACCGACGATGATATGGACTGGAGGGAACGACGCGCTTTCCTTGTCGACCGGCTGCGTTCGCCCCCCATCAAGTCCAGCATCGCCTTCTACATCGTCGCCGCACTGGTTCTTGCCGTGCTGGCCGCGATGGCGGTTCGCCCGGCCGGCACGGACGATCAGTGGTGGGTGCTGTGCAATTATCTTGGGCTGACATTGTCGGTCTGGCTGATCACGCTGTTCTTCACGGAGAACGCCAACGGCCTGCATCGTCTCTACCGTGACCGGCTTCAGTCGGCTTTCGAGCTGAACAACACCGACGAGAAGGCGATGAAACTGCACGAGATCAGCAAGAAGGCGCCTTATCTGTTGGTGAACGGGACCCTGAACGTTAAGCGTTCGGCGCAAGGGAACATCACCACCGAGTTCGACCCGGCCAAGCGCGGCAGAAACGCCGAGTTCTTCGTGTTCTCGAAAAACTATGTCGGCAGCGACGCGACAGGCTATGCGGAAGCGGAGCGGTTCGGGAATTGCGAGGACCAGTTGGACCTGGCGACAGCGGCGGCGATCTCCGGCGCCGCCGTCTCGTCCAGCATGGGTCGCATCAGGATAGGCCTTCTCGGTCCGACATTGGCGATACTGAATCTGCGGCTGGGCTTCTGGCTCGCCAATCCGCAGAAGCTGCTCTACTGGGAGCGCTACCGGCGTGACATCGACAGCTATCGCAGCTCGGCAAAAGACGAACCCGCGCCGAAGGAGACCAAACAGCGCCGCTGGGAAGAATATCTGCGTCTCTATCTGTTCCAGGAGGCCTTCGGCATATTGCGGTCGGACTCCTCGCGCATCTACATCACCGATGGCGGCCATCTCGACAATCTCGGCCTCTATCAGCTGCTGAAGCGCAAATGCAAACTGATCGTCGTCGTCGATGGCGAGGCCGACCCCGGCATGAATTTCGGCGCCTTCTGCGATGTGCAGCGCTTTATCCGGATCGATGAAAACACCCGCATCGAACTGGACTGGCAGCCGATCCGCGATACCGTCATCCAGCGCCAGGCGGACAGGTCGAAACGGGAGCCGGCGGGAAGCCTCGCCCATCTCCATCATTTCGCGATCGGCCGCATAGCCTATGTGGGTCAGAAGGAAGAGGGGCTGCTGCTTTACATCAAGGCCGCGGTGACCGGCGACGAGCCCGACTATGTGCTCGACTATGAGCGCCGCAATCCGGTGTTCCCGCACGAATCGACGAGCCACCAGTTCTTTTCCGAGGAGCAGATGGAGGCGTACCGGGCGCTCGGTTTCCACTCGGTGAAGCGCGCCCTCGACGGTCTCGACATCAAGGACAAGAGCCAGGCCTACAAAGCCCAGAAGGACCTCATCCGCAAGTTCCGGCGCGACCTGAAAGTTACGAAATACATTGATCCGCGCCCGAAGCCTGCCAGGAACAAGAGGTCAGCGGCCGGCAGGCGCAGGGCAAACACCCCGGCACCGATCCAGCACTACGAGTAGGATGCCGAACCACCAGCCGGCTGCCGGCGCGCCGCCCTACGCCGCCCGCACCCTCCCCCCAAAACTCCGCATCAGCCCCTTCGGCAGGAAGAGCATGGCGAGGATGATCGTCAGCCCCGAAATCACCGGGTGGTAGTCCGGCACCACGATTTTCGCCAGGTCGAACACGGCGTACATGACCAGCGCGCCGAGTATGGGGCCGATGAGCGTGCCGGTGCCGCCGACCACGGTCATCATCAGCGGCAGAAGCATCCAATCGAGGTCGAAGACCGAGTCCGGGCCGACATGGAAGATGTAGTAGGTATAGAGGCTGCCGGCGACGCCGGCGATGAAGGCGCTACCGGCGAAGGCTGATACCTTGACCTTGAGCACGTCGATGCCGTTGGCCGACGCCGCCATCTCGTCGTCGCGCACGGCGATCAGCGCCAGGCCGTAGCGCGAGCGCATCAAGAGGCGGATCGCCACCGCGACGCCGGCCATCAGGCCGAGCCCGACAAGATAGTGCGGCAACAGCGTGTCGAACGTGCCGGCGGGCGCGACGACGCCGAAGGCGCCGCCGGTGAAGTCGCCGCCATTGATGAACATCACCTTGACGATCTCGCCGAAACCGAGCGTGCCGAGCGCGAAATAGTCGCCGCGCAGCTTGGACAGCAACGGCAGGCCGATGATGACAGCGGCGACAGCCGCGACAAGCCCGCCCAGCGCCATCGTCACCGGGTCGAAATAATAGATGTCCGGGTGGCTGTCATAGAGCGAGCCCCAGAGATAGTTGCCGGTCCACAGGATGGCGGTGGTGTAGGCGCCGAGCCCGAAGAAGGCGTGGTTGCCCAGGCTGATCTGGCCGCCGAAACCGGCGACGAGGTTCCAGCCCTGCGCCATGATGGCGTAGAGGAAGACGAAGAACAGGAACGAGAAGGCGTAGGAGTCCACCGCGCCCGGCAGCAGCGGCACCAGCGCCAGTGCGGCAACGATCGCGATCGCGATTGCTGTCCACGCCCGTTCCGGCAAGGCTTGCTTCAACATGGCGCTCAAGCCTTCTTGTAGGGCCGGCTGAACAGGCCTTCCGGCTTGAACATCAGCACCGCCAGGAACACGCCGTAGGCGATGGCGTTGGTCCAGCCGCCGGAGATGAAATACTGCACATAGGCCTCGATGAGGCCGAGGATGATGCCGCCGGCCAGCGCGCCCGCCACATTGCCGATGCCGCCCAGCGCCAGCGCCACCAGCGCCTTCAAGCTGAAGATAAAGCCGGCGAACGGATTGAACGGAAAAGTCGTCGCCACGGCGACGCCGGCCGCGCCGGCAAGCGAGATGCCGATGGCGAACGCTATGGCGTTGACGCGGTGCGGGCTGATGCCCATCAGCGTCGCCGCCTCCATGTCCTCGGAGGCCGCGCGCACCGCCTTGCCGACCAGCGTGGAGCGCAGGAACAGCACCACCAGCCCGGTGCCGGCGAGCGCGATGAGAAAGCCCATCGAGCGAGTGAAGGAGGTGCGCACGCCCAATATCTCGATGCCGCTCGCCGTGTAGGATGTGACCACCGCCGCGGTGTTGCCGCCCCACACCACCGTCATCAGGTTCTGGATCAGGAACATGAGGCCGACGGCGATCAAGAGCGAGATGTTGCGATCCTCCTCGGCCGCGGCGCGGCGGAACAGTCCCTGATAGACCAGCCAGCCGACGCCGAGCCCGACAGGCACGACGATCAGCAACGACAGGAACGGGTCGATGCCGAGCCCATAGAACAGGGCCCGCACGAAATAGGCCGCCAGGATGATCATCGCGCCCTGCGCCAGGAAGATCAGCCGCATGGTGCCGAAGATCAGGCTCAAGCCCACGGCCGCGACACCATACATGGCGCCGCCCAGCGCGCCGTTGAGCGACAGTTGCAGGAGGATGTCGGGAGGCGGGATGTTCAAAGTCATTGCACCTCCAACACGCCCATATAGGCCTTCTG
Organism: Mesorhizobium sp.; assembly: GCF_017306585.1. Lineage (GTDB taxonomy): Bacteria > Pseudomonadota > Alphaproteobacteria > Rhizobiales > Rhizobiaceae > Mesorhizobium. The sequence continues at coordinate 80,507 of NZ_JAFKIC010000112.1, forward strand.
GATTTCGGGATCGGCGATGAGGTCCGCACCGGTGCCTTGCATGGCGAGTTCGCCGGTCTTCAGCACGAAAGCGTAGTCGGCGACCTTCAGCGCCTGGTGGATGTTCTGTTCGACCAGCAGGATGGTGACGCCCTGCCTGTGCAGCGTCTCGATCAGCGAAAACATCTGCTGCACCACGATGGGGCTGAGGCCCAGCGACGGCTCGTCGAGGATGAGCAGCGAGGGGTCCGACATGGTGGCGCGCGCGATCGCCAGCATCTGCTGCTCGCCGCCCGAGAGCGAACCGGCCTTCTGCCCGGCCCGCTCCTTCAGGCGCGGAAACAGCGTGTAGGCTTTTTCAAGCGATTGCCTGAAATGCTTGCGCACCTTGGGCTGGAAGGCGCCGAGCTCGAGGTTCTCCAGCACCGTCATCTGCCGGAACAGGCCGCGTCCCTCCGGCACATGGGCGATGCCCATGCCGGCGATCGCCTCCGGCGCCTTGCCGGCGAGCGGGACGCCGTTGAGGAAGACCTCGCCGCGCTTCGGCTTCAGCAGGCCGGAGATGGTTTTCAGGAGCGTCGTCTTGCCCGCCCCGTTGGCGCCGACGATGGCGACGATCGTGCCGGGATCGACATGGATCGACACGCCCCACAGCGCGCCGACATCGCCATAGGCGACCTCCAGATTGTTCACTTCAAGCAGCCGGTTCGCCAAGATAGGCCTCGATCACTTTGCGGTTGGCGACGATTTCGCGGGGCGTGCCGTCGGCGATCTTCTCGCCATGGTCGAGCACGATCACCCGGCTGCACACTTTCATGATGGCGTCGACCTTGTGCTCGACCCACAGGATCGACACCCCCTTCTCCGCCCGCACACGGCGGATGACGTCGACCATGCGCTGGATCTCAGTCGGGTTCAGCCCGGCCATCGGCTCGTCGAGCAGAAGCAGCGCCGGGCTGGAGGCAACGGCCCGCGCGATCTCCAGCAGCCGCCGGTCCGACAGCGTCATATGCGCGGTGCGGACATCGCGCTTCGACGTCAGCCCGACCAGTTCCAGCGCTTCCTCGGCGGCCGATGTCGCATGCCTGACCCGCCCGCCGGAGCCATAGACGGCGCCGACCATGATGTTCTCGAACGCCGTCATGGTGAGGAACGTGCGAACCAGCTGGAAGGTGCGCGCTATGCCCAGCCTGCAGATGCGGTGCGGCGCCGTGCCGGTGATGTCGCGGCCGCGAAAGCGGATGCGCCCCTGGGTCGGCGTGTAGAGCGCGGTGATGACGTTGAACAGCGTCGACTTGCCGGCGCCGTTCGGACCGATCAGCCCGATCAGCTCGTTGGCGCCAATAGCGATGTCGATGTTATCGAGCACGACGAGCCCGCCGAACCGCTTCTGGACCGCCTCGAGGCGAAGCAGGGTTTCGTCAGGCTGCATCGTGTCTTCTGTCTCCTGGTGGCTATCATAGCTGGAATTTGTCGGGGCTGGCGCCGCCCCTCACCTGCCTGCCGGCATCCTCTCCCCGTATAGGGACG
>NZ_JAFKIC010000086.1 GCF_017306585.1 Mesorhizobium sp.
GAGGTTTCGATCCTCAACATGAAGATGGATAGGGCGCGCGGCAGCGTTCCCTCCCCCTTGTGGGGAGGGTTAGGGTGGGGGTCCCCTTCGCAAGAATCCATCGCAAGAATCCATATGCGATTGCCCTCCCCTCAAGGAGGAGGGAAAGCGCTCATCCTGGCGGCGATGTCGCGCAAAACAGCCTCATCGGCCGCGGTGCGGGTCTTCCGCGAAGCCACAAGGCAGGCTTGGGATTTCAGGACGACACCATCGCCCAGCACCTTGAGATGGTTGGCGCGCAGCGTCGAGCCGGACGAGGTGATGTCGACGATGACGTCGGCAAGGCCGGCGGCCGGCGCTCCCTCGGTCGCGCCGAGGCTTTCGACGATCCGATAGACCTGGATGCCGTGCTTCTGCGAGAAGAACTGCTGCGTCAGCCGCCAGTATTTGGTGGCGATCCGCAGCCGCCGACCGTGGCGCTGGCGGAAATCGGCGGCGACGTCGTCGAGGTCGGCCATGGTGTCGACGTCGAGCCAGATTTCGGGCACCGCGACAACGACATCGGCATGGCCGAAGCCGAGACGGGCGACGATTTCGGCGCGTGTTTCCCAATCGGCGATGTTTTCCCGCACCAGATCCTCGCCGGTGATGCCGAGATCGACCGCGCCCTGCCCGATCTCGCCCGATATCTCCGAAGCCGACAGGAAAGCGACCTCGACATTGTCCAGGCCCTCGACGCGGGCGTGATACTTGCGCTCGTCGCTGGGCAGGCTGACGGACAGGCCGGCTTTGGCCAGCACTTCCAGCGCCTGCTCTTTCAGCCGGCCCTTCGACGGGATCGCCAGCGTGATCATGATGCCGTCTCCCGCAGCGCCTCGATGCGGTCGAGCCAGACCGAGAAGCCGACGCCTGGGATCGCGGTCTTGGCGCCGAGCAGCGTCAGCAACCGGTCGTAGCGGCCACCGCCGGCCAAGGGACGCTCGCCATTGGCGGCCGCGATCTCGAAGACCACGCCCGTATAGTAATCCAGCGGACGGCCGAAGGCTGCGTCGTAGCGGATGGCCTTGGCCGGCAGGCCATGCACTTCGATCGCCTTGGCACGAGCGGAAAATTTCTCCAGGGCCGCGCCCAGCGAAAGCCCGGCGCCGGCGGCGAAACTCTCCAGGGCCATCGCCGCGCCATCGAGCGGCACGTCGATCGCCAGAAAGTCCTTCAGTGCGGCGAAGGCCTCGTTTGAAAGCCGCACGCTGCGCAATTCGGCCTTTTCGATCAGCCTGCGGGCAATATCGGCGGGCGCACGCCCAGCGGACGCCGACAGGCCGGCCTCTTCCATGCCGCCGGCGATATGGGCGGAGAGACCTTCAATGTCTCCATCCAGAACAAGCGTCGCGATGTCGCCCGAGAGCTGCCCGTTGCGCGGTGGGTTTGCCAGATCGGCAAGGGCTGCCTCAAGCATCGGCGCCGAGCCGAAGGCCCGGGCCAGGCGCATGCGCCAGCCGCGCGGCAGCCCGAGCGCCGCCAGCACCGCCTCGAAGATGCCCTGGTCGCCAAGCGTGATCGCCAGCGGCTGGCCGGGCAGCACCAGGGTGAGCAACGCATGCGCGTCAGCCACCGAACGGGCATCGGCTTGCGCGGTATCGCGGTCGCCGAGATCCTCGATGCCTGCCTGGAAGAATTCGTTGCCGCCCTCGCGGCGCTGCCGGAACACCTCGCCTAGATAGGAATAGCGGCGCGGCGTGCCGGCCTGGCTGGCAATATGGTCGAGACAGACCGGAATGGTGAATTCCGGCCGCAGGCACAGCGTCTTGCCGGTCTCGCTCTCGGTCAGGAAGATGCGGCGCCGCAGGTCTTCGCCCGCCATGTCGAGAAAAGGGTCGGCCGGCTGCAGCACGGCGACCTCGACGGCATGCGTGTTGCGCGCCGCGAAGAGGTTTGTGATGTCGGCAGAGATCGAGGGGTAGCGGGAGGTCATATGCTACGCCCTACCCTTCTCCCCTTGTGGGAGAAGGTGGCCTCGCGAAGCGAGGTCGGATGAGGGGTGCGTGACGGAATGAGGCGTTGGCGTTCCCTGGAACACCCCTCATCCGTCTCGGCGCTCCGCGCCGATCCACCTTCTCCCACAAGGGGAGAAGGGAAGAACAGCGCAGCGCCGCTCATCACTTGGCCCTCTCCTCGGCCTGCGCCGCGAGTATCTTCCTCACCTCGGCGACCAGTTCGCCTTCCGCCACCGTCACCTGGGCCGGTCTTGCCGCGCGCCATTCGGCGTTGTCGGTGATCTCGGCAGACATGCGCGAGCCTTCGATCCGGTCCTTGATCTGCAATTCGCCCCTGGCGCGCTCGTCGCCGCCCTGGATGATTGCTACCGGACAGCCGCGCCGGTCGGCGTATTTCAGCTGCGCCTTCATGCCGGCGCCGCCCAGGTACATTTCGGAGCGGATGCCGGCGGCGCGCAGCTCGCTCACCATCTTCTGGTAGCGGCCGAGGCTCTCGGTGTCCTTGTCCATGACCAGCACCACCACGGGTGCGATCACGTCGGCGCTGTCGAGCTTGCCGAGGTTCTTCAGGGCCGTCATGAGCCTGGACACGCCGATGGAAAAACCGGTCGCAGGCACCGGTTCACCGCGGAAGCGCGAGACGAGACCGTCATAGCGCCCACCGCCACCGACCGAGCCGAAGCGCACGATCTGGCCGTCCTCGTTGGGGATTTCCGCCAGGAGCTCGGCCTCGAAGACCGGGCCGGTGTAGTATTCGAGGCCGCGTACGACGGAAAAATCAATCTTAATTCTGTCTTCGCCGTAGCCGGCAGCCCGAACCAACGGTTCGATCTGCTCGAGAAGTTCATTCAATCCGTCGTCATATGGCAGATGGGCCAAGCCACCGTGAGCATCGGGAACCCCGCCCGTCTGACCAGTGATCTGATCTAGGTTCTGCTGTAACTCACGAGCGTTCTTAGCGCTAACCACCGCAAGCACATGTTGAATTTGGTTGGGAGCTAGACCTGCACCCTTTGTAAAATCTCCACTCTCGTCCTTGCGGCCCTCACCCAGAAGCAGCCGGACCCCCTCAACACCCAGCTTGTCCAGCTTGTCGATGGCGCGCAGCACCGTCAGCCGGCGGCCGGCATTGTCCTCACCACCAAGGCCGATCGCCTCAAGCACCCCGTCCAGCACCTTGCGGTTGTTGACGCGGATCACGTAGTCGCCGCGCCCGATGCCGAGCGCTTCCATCACGTCCGCCATCATCATCGCCATTTCGGCGTCGGCGGCGACACCGGGTGTGCCGATCGTATCGGCGTCGAACTGCATGAACTGGCGGAAACGGCCGGGGCCGGGCTTCTCGTTGCGGAACACCCAGCCTGAACGGTAGCTGCGATAGGGCTTTGGCAGGCGCTCGAAATTCTCAGCGACGAAACGCGCCGTCGGCGCCGTCAGGTCGTAGCGCAGCGAGAGCCACTGGTCGTCATCATCCTGGAAGGAGAACACGCCTTCGTTCGGCCGATCCTGGTCGGGCAGGAATTTTCCCAGCGCATCGGTGTATTCGATCAGCGGCTGGTCGGCCGGCTCGAAGCCATAGAGCTCGTAGACCGAGCGGATCGTCGCCATCATCTTCTCGACGGCGCGGATGTCCTCGGCGCTGCGGTCGGCAAACCCGCGCGGCAGCCGCGCTTTCGTCTTTTCCGATTTGTCGGCCATGGGATTTTCGCTCGGTGTTTCGTGATGATTGCGGGTCGATAAATTAGCGACAGTCGCTAATCCCGTGTCCTAACCGATGCCGCATGGAGCGGCAAGGCCGCGCGAGGTCGTGCTTGGCCCGACTGCACCAAACCACTACGGAAACGAACCAATTCCGCCACAAGCGCGGCGTTGTGCCGACACAATCGCCACAGATAAAGCAAATGGAAACAAGAGGATCGGGCCATGGCGATGGCGCGCAAATTCGACATCCCCGACGGCGCCAGCAACATGCGTGCCCATCTGCGCCCCGCCGACACCCACAGCCACAAGATGACGAGCCAGGCAGCCGGTCCGTTCGAACCGACTTCCGGCGAAGGCGTTGGCGCCACCATGCGTGACGCAATGGTGACTGGCCTTATGGTGATCTATCCGGCTCTCGCCACCGTGGCGGCGATTTTTGCCGGGCTTTATTTCTCCGGAGCTACCGGCACCTGACCGGTGCCGGCTTGTTCGCGGGTCGGCGCCGTGGCTACTTCGGCCGCCTGAAAGCCTTGCGCTGCTTCTCGACCTCCTTGCGGCAGACACAGCCCTCGAGGTGATCGTTCACCAAGCCCATCGCCTGCATGAAGGCATAGACCGTGGTCGGGCCGACGAAGCTCCAGCCGCGCTTCTTCAGTTCCTTCGAAATTCGCACCGACACAGCGGTTGTGGGATTGGCGCGCAGATGGGCGAGGTCGACAATCCCGGGCCGTTCGTCCTTGCCGGGCTCGAACTTCCAGAACCAGGCGGCGAGCGAGCCGAATTCGTCGACCATTTCGCGGGCGCGCCTGGCATTGTTGATGGTCGAGACGATCTTGCCGCGATGGCGGATGATGCCGGCATTGCCGAGCAGGCGCTCGACGTCCTTGTCGGTGAAGGCGGCGACCTTATCGAAGTCGAAGCCGGCGAAGGCCTCGCGAAAATTCTCGCGCTTGCGCAGAATGGTCAGCCAGGACAGACCCGACTGGAACCCTTCCAGGCAGATTTTCTCGAACAGCCTGCGGTCATCGGCCACCGGCCGGCCCCATTCATGGTCGTGATAGTGCAGATAGTCGGGCAGGTTGCCGTGCCAGAAGCAGCGTACGACCCCGTCAGGACCGGCAAGCAGGCCGGTATTTTCATTGCTCATTGCGCAAAATCCATTCGTTAACGCGCTATCGCGCTGCTTTTACCGTGGCTTTACCAGATTCCTGAACCCGCCGGTAACCACACCAAAAGGTTTACTGACAAAGCCGCATTTTACGCATTCCGATTCATGTTTCGGTTGCTGCTGGCCGCCAATGATCTCGCCAACCGGGAGCGTTCTTGCCCGGTATGTCAGACGATCAAGGTGCGTTCCGATGAGAATCCTGCTTCCTTTGTTCGGCGCGGCGGCGCTTGCCGCGAGCGCCATGCCTTCGCACGCCGACGACCGCTATGCCGACCGGCCGCCGGTGATGGTGAGCCCCGATCTTTCCGCGCCCTGGGTGCTGCAGCTTGGCCATGCTCCCGGCATCGTGCGGCAGAACCGCCAGGCCGTGCAGCAGCAGCCGCGTGTGCGCTATGCGCAGCCCGACCGGGTGCAGACCGCAGGCGTGCCGACGCCGGCCAAGCGCATGGTGATGCGGCCGCAGATCAACCCGATGTACCTGCCCCAGGAAGTCGCCTATGACGGCGCGCAGAAGCCGGGTACCATCGTCATCGATACCCATCAGAACTTCCTCTTCCTCATCGAGAAGAACGGCAAGGCTCGGCGCTACGGCGTCGGCACCGGCAAGCCGGGGTTCGAATGGTCGGGCACGCACAAGATCACCAACAAGCGCGAGTGGCCGGACTGGCGCCCGCCGGCGGAGATGATCAAGCGCGAGGCCGCGAAAGGCCGTTACCTGCCGACCTATCTGGC
>NZ_JAFKIC010000087.1 GCF_017306585.1 Mesorhizobium sp.
ACGCACGCCGGAATAGCTCCAGACGATGTCGGCGCGCGTGACCGGCCGCCGCAGGAAGGCATTCACTTCCGCGAGCATGTAGTCGATCTCCTTGTCGGAGATCCGCACCTTCTCCGGCGCCTCCTCCCACGGCTCGTCGGTGGTTCCGATCGATGTGAAGTCGCGCTCGTAGGGGAACGCCTCCATCAGGCGGCCGTCGCGCGTCTGCAGGAAGTAGCCATGCTCCCCCTCCCACTGGCGCGGAACGACGATGTGGGAGCCCCGCACCATGCGGAGCCGACGGCTGACCGAGACGCCGGCGATGGAGCGCGCGACGTCGATGACCCAGGGGCCGGCGGTGTTGACCAGCGCATCGCAGGTGACGTCGAATTCGTTCCCGGACCGCATGTCCTTCAGCGACACGCGCCAGACCTTGCCGGATCGCTCCGCGCCAAGGAAGCGGTGTCGCGGCAGTATGGTGGCACCATGCCGCTGTGCGCCGAGCAGGTTGGCGATGACCAGCCGTGAATCGTCGCCATGGCAATCTGAATAGATGAAGGCGTTGCGGAATGACGGCTTCAGCGCGCGGCCGGCCTCGTGCCGGTGCAGGTTGATCGCCTGAGAGCCCTCCAGCAGCTTGCGCCTGTAGAGATGATCGTAGAAGAACAGGCCGAGCCTGATCATCCAGCGCGGCCGCTGTCCCTTCACATGCGGCAGCACCAGGCGCAGCGGCCAGACCAGGTTCGCCGCTTTGCGCATCAGTATCTCGCGCTCGATCAGCGCGTCGCGCACGAGGCGAAAGTCATAGGTCTCAAGATAGCGCAGCCCGCCATGGATCAGCTTCGAGGAACGCGAGGATGTGCCCTCGGCGAAGTCCGGCATCTCGGCCAGCCCGACCCGTAGGTGGCGGCCCGCGGCATCGCAGGCGATCGCCGCACCGTTGATGCCTCCCCCGATGACAAAGAGATCGAAATGCACTTTGGCGGATGTCGTCATAATCGTTCTTGTTTCCAGTCCATGTCCCGGAGGTGGTTTCTCGTTGGTTCGGTCAGCTTGCGCGCCGGGCCTCGCCGGCGACCAGAAGGTCGATGAAATGTCGCCAGTCGCGATAATCCTCATCGAGGCGGCCCTTGGGTTGGCCGCGCGGGGCGATCGCTTCGCCGTGCTGGAAGAGACCCGAGAGTTCGTCGAGGGAACCCCAGACGCCGGCGCCGAGCCCGGCCATCAGCGCCGCGCCGAACGGCGTTGCCGCGCCTGAAGCGGACGGGCGAAGCGGCAGGCCAAGAATGTCAGCCTGCAATTGCAGGAAACAGGCGGAGCGCGTCATGCCGCCATCCACCTTCAGGCTCGCCATACCCAGGCCCGAACTCGCGGCGATCGAATCGCTAATCGCGCGGATCTGAAAGCAGACCGCCTCCAGGCCGGCATGCGCGATGTGTCCGGTTGACGTCGCCTCGCTCAAGCCGAGGATCGCGGCCCGTACGTCCGGCGCCCACCAGGGCGAACCGAGCCCCTGGAAGGCCGGGACCAATCTCACGCCTTCGCTGGCTCCGGCGCGCTCGGCCTCGGCGACCAGCGCCGGCACGCCGCCTGAAACGGACAGGTGCTGAGCGAGCCAGTCCAAGATGCGGCCGGCATAGATGACGAAGCCCTCGAAGGCATAGCATGGCTCGTCTACGTGCCAGGCAAGCGTGCGAATGATGCCTTGCGGCACGCTCTGGCGCGGAGCGGCGCCGGCGTTGATCCACAGGAACGCGCCGGTGCCGTAGGTGACCTTAGCTTCGGTTTCCCTCAGGCAGCCATGGCCGAGCAACGAGGCCTGCTGGTCGCCCATCAGGCCGGTGATGGCGATCGCGCCGCCAAACAGCGATGGGTCGGTGAAGCCGAAGCCGGCGTTCGATCGCCGGCATTCCGGGCGCACGGCGATCGGCAGTTCGAACAGGGAGAAGAGGTCGTCATCCCAGGCCAGGCGATCGATGTCGAACAGCATGGTCCGCGATGCATTACCCGGCTCGGTGACGTGGCTGGCGCCACCCGTAAGCTTCCAGACCAGCCATGTATCTACCGTCCCGAACAGGAGGTCGCCTTCCCGCAAGCCGAGCGCGATGTCCGGACGGTTGGTGAACAGCCATCTGAGCTTGGCCGCGGAGAAGGTTGGATCGAGATCCAGGCCGGTCCTGGCACGCACCATGTCGGCCGAGCCGGTGAGATGCGCGATCTCGGCGGCGCCCCGGCGGCATTGCCAGACCATTGCCGGCATGGCCGGCTTGCCGGTGCGGCGATCCCAGACGACGATCGTCTCGGTCTGGTTGGCGATGCCAAGCCCAGCTACGTCGACGGCACGCACACCTGCCTTTTGCAGCACCTCGTTGGCGGCGCCAACAACATTGGCGAACATCGCCTGCGGGTCCTGCTCCACCCATCCCGGCTGCGCCGCCATTGTGGCCAGCGGCCGTTCGGCCTGCGAGAGGGTGCGGCCGTTCTCGTCGATCGCGACGACCTTGGTGTTGGTCGTACCCTGGTCGACCGCGAGAATGATCTGCCCAGAAGGACGCATGACATCAACCCCCGGCGTCGCGGCTTGCGCGACGCGAGATCCATGGAGAAGAGGTTGCGCCGTCCCTCCCGGGACGGCGCAACACGTGTTATTTCTTGAATGCTGCCAGAGCCGGCACCTCGCGGTAGATTTCCTCGACCGACTGGTCCAGCCCGTCCTTCGGCTCCATCTGGCCGGCAAGCACCGCGCTGATGTTCTTCTGCAGGATTTCCTCGACGGTGGCGTATTCGGGGAAGTTCTCGAGTTTGAACGGCACGGCCTTCGGCGAGTTCGTCGCCGGATCGAGCGCCTCGGCGTAGCTCTTCGGCAGGCCGTGCGGCGAGTTCGCGTCCCGGTATGCCGGCTTGTCGCCGATGTCGAGCACGTCGCCACTGAGCAGGAAATAGTTGGTCGCGGAATAGACCAGGTCCTGAACCGACTTCGTCTCGTAGGCCGAGCGCGTCAGCGAGATGCTGCCTGTTGACATCAGCTTCTCCTGCACCTCGGGACGCTGCGTCCACTGCAGGAACAGCCAGGCGGCTTCCGGATGCTGCGAGGTGGTGGGAACGAACATGCCCCACTGGTGCAGGTTGATGATCTTGCGCTCGCCGATCGGCGTGCCGCTGTAGGCGACCTTGCCGACCACTTTCGACTGGCTCTCGTCATGGGAGATCGCATAGGAGGCATCGGCCCACAGCAGCGCCTGCACGGCCAGGCCGCTCTGCATGGCGGCGAGTTGCTCGTCCCAGGTGTAGCCCAGGCTTCCGGGAGGGCCGAACTTGGTGATCAGGTCGCGGTAGAATGTGAGCGCCTTGACGCCAGCCTCGGAGTTTATGACGACAGGACCGTAGTCGGCACCCGTCTCGCTCTCCACCACGCGCCCGCCGAAGGCGTAGAGCACGTTGTAGAAATTCCACAGCATCGAGATGTGGCGCTTGCCCGACAGGGTGATGCCGTAGACATCCTCCGAGAGCGTCTGGCCGGCGAGTTTCTCGCCGCTCTTGCGGGTGAAGAAATCCGAGGTATCCCAAAGCTGCTGCATGGTCAGCGCCGGCGAAGGCAACTCGTAGCCGTACTTGGCCTTGAACGCGGCCTGCTCCTCGGCGTTATCGAACACGTCGACGCGCCAGTTGAGATAGATCGTGTGGCTGGAGAACGGCACCCCATAGAGATCGCCCTTATTGCTCAGCGCCGCGTTCAACCAATCCTTGCTGAGGACGACATCCTCCAGCTTGAAGGTCGGATCAGCCAATTTGGGATCAGCGACGTATTTGGCGATCGGCTGGACCCACTGGTTGGCGATCAGCGTCGGCAGCCTGACATGCGGATTGAGGATCACGTCGTAGAACCCGGTGCGCCCGACGAAGTCGGCCGTGGTCTTCTGCATGACCTGATCGAAGGCGTGCTGCTCGATGATCACCGAGATGCCGGTCTCGTCCTCGAAAGCCTTCTTCTGCTGATTTAGGGATTCCAGAGGGGCCAGCGCTTCACCGATAACGCGGATCGTCTTGCCCTTGTAGGGTTCGGCGGCACCCTTCAGCGACCAGTCGCCGGCGCGAGCCGGCAGGCCGACGATCGCCGCCAGCGAGGCGGCGCCGATGCCGGCAAGAAGTTGACGTCTGTGAATTTCAAGCATGCTCATTTCCTTGTTCCTCCCAGTCTTCAAACTTTGGTCCTGCGCCGCGCCTTGAAATAGCTGCGCACCAGGAAACAGGCCCAGATGGCCCACACCAGCCATGCCCCCCACAGGCCGATGCTCGTCTCCAGGAAACGCAGCCAGAACAAAAGGATCAGGATGAGGCTCACGATGGCGTAGAAGACCATGTCGCCGAATTCGAGCGTCTTCATTTCACCGCTCCGAAGGTGAGGCCGCGCGCCAGATGCTTCTGCACGAACCAGACGAGGACGAGCACCGGGAGGCTCACCACCACCGAGACGGCGGCGAGCTGCCCCCAATAAGTTCCAAGCGGCGTGACGAGGCCGGGAAAGCCCGCCGGAAGCGTCTGGCCGCCGGCACCGCCGATCATCAGTGCAAACAGGAATTCATTCCACGAGAACAGGAAGGCGAGCACGGCCGACACGGCTATACCCGGCCGTGCCAGCGGCAGCACGATGCGCCAGAAGACCTGCCATTCGGTGGCACCGTCGGTAAGGGCGGCCTCATCCAGCGCCTTCGGTATGTCGTCGAAGAAGTTGCGCATCAGGTAGATGACGAGCGCGAGGTTGAACGTCGTGTGCGAGATCATCACCGCCCAGACCGTGCCGAGCAGGCCGATCGTCTGGAAGAACATGTAAAGCGGCAGGACGAGCGCGATGCCCGGCGCCATGCGCGTAGTCAGCACGTAGAAGAAAAGGTGCTTTTCGCCGAACACCCGGAAGCGTGAAAAGGCATAGGCCGCCGGCAGGCCGGTGAGCAGGCAGATCGCCACCGAGCCGCACGCGACGATAAGCGAATTGCGCAGGAAACGGTCGAACTCGCCGGTCACGAAGGCTTCGTAGAAGTTGCTCCAGGTAGGGCTGAAGAACAGCTTCGGATCGGGCGACAGGATGTCCGTGCGTTCCTTGAAGGCGGTCAGCACCAGCCATATGAACGGGATCAGCGCCAGGGCGGTGACCGCGATGATGAAGGTAACCTCGAGAGCCGGCAGCGACCGGCGCAGCAGTGAGTCCCTGGTGGTGGCGGTCATGCGACGGCTCCGCGCGTGAAGCGGGTCATGAGCTTCAGCAGGACAAAGGTGAGGATGAAGCTGATAAGGAACAGAACGGCCACGACCGCCGAACCGTAACCAAGGTTCCAGGACACGAAATTGACCTTGTACGCGAAGATGGTGGCGAGTTCGGTCGAGGCGCCGGGGCCCCCGCCTGTCATGATGAAGATCTGGTCGAATATCTTGAAGCTGTCGGTGAGGCGCAGCAGGAAGCCGACGATGATGATCGGCTGCAGCAGCGGAAAGGTGATGTGGCGGAAAATCTGCCAGCGGTTGGCGCCCTCGACCTCCGCCGCCTCGAAGGGCTCGCGCGGCAT
>NZ_JAFKIC010000088.1 GCF_017306585.1 Mesorhizobium sp.
CATCGAGGCCTCGATCATCGAGCCCGAGGTGCGGCGGAAGCGGGCGACCGCATTGTTGTAGACGACGACCACGCAGAAGGTGGCGTGGCCGAGCACGATCGTCCAGAACGAGAACGGGATGTCGGCGAGCGCGAAGGCCGAGCGCAGCGCGATGCCGGTGATGATGCCGGGCAGCGCGATCGGCAGGATAACTAGCAACGAAATCGTTTCGCGGCCGAAGAAGCGCGTCTGCGAAACGGCTGCGGCGCACAGCGTTCCCAGCACCAGCGCGATCGCTGTCGAGATGGCGGCGACGCGCACCGAGAGCGACAGCGCCGACCAGACATCGGGCCGGTTCCAGGTGACGGCGAACCATTGCATGGTCAGCCCCGGCGGCGGCCAGACGAAGCTCTTCTCCTCCGTCGTGAAGGCGTAGACGAAGATCAACAGGATCGGCAGATGCAGGAAGAGCAAGCCGCAGGCGGCGGCGATCTTCAAGCCGAGCGGAGCGGATTGGCCACGGTCAGAGCGCATCGAAAGCCCCCATGCGCTTGGCGCCCCAGAGGTAGAAACCCATGATGACGATGGGCACCACGGTGAAGGCGGCGGCGAGCGGAATGTTGCCGGCCGTGCCCTGCTGCGAATAGACGGCCTGGCCGATAAACAGCCGCGAGGTGCCGATGATGGCGGGGATGATGTAATCGCCGAGCGTCAGCGAGAAGGTGAAGATCGAACCGGCGACGATGCCGGGCAGCGCCAGCGGAAACAACACGTTGCGGAAGGTCTGCCCCGGCGAGGCGCCGAGATCGGACGAGGCCTCGACCAGATTGCCGGGCACGCGTTCGAGCGCCGCCTGCACCGGCAGGATCATGAAGGGCAGCCAGACATAGACGAAGACGATGAAGGTGCCGGTGAACGAGACCGACAGCGAGTTGCCGCCGACGATCGGCAGCGAAAGCCAGGTATCGAGCAGCCAGGACAGGCCGAGCTTGCCGAACAGCCAGGTAAGAATACCCTCCTTGGCCAGGATCAGCTTCCAGGCATAGACCTTGACCAGGTAGCTCGACCACAACGGCAGCATGACGCCGAGGTAGAACAGCGCCTTCCAACGCCCCTTCGCATAAAGCGCGGCGTAGTAGGCGATGGGGAAAGCGACGATCGCCGAGGCCAGCGTGACCAGCGCCGCCATCGTCACCGTGCGCAGGATGATGTCGAGATTGGCGGGCTGGAACAGGTCGCCATAGGTCTTCAGCGTGATCTGGCGGTTGATGAGGCCGGAGAACTCGTCGATGGAGAAAAAGCTCTGCGCCAGCAACGCGAAAAGCGAACCGATATAGACGATGCCGAGCCACAGCACCGGCGGCAGCAGCATCAACAGCAAAAGCAGTTTCGGCCGGCGCCAGAAGAGGTCGGACAGCGCCCCGCGCATGCCGCCGCTGCCGGGCAGGATGGCGGGGGCCGGGGTGGATTGAACCGCGGCTGATGTCATGGGGCCACCGCGTCTTGAACGGGATTACGGAAGAGGCCGAGATCCGTCGCCCCCCTCTCTGTCCTGCCGGACATCTCCCCCTCAAGGGGGGAGATCAGCAGTTTCTCTGCCTTGCCAATTCTGCCGCATTGGAGATTGGCGAAACCCGAAGGGACAGCCAATCTCCCCCCTTGAGGGGGAGATGTCCGGCAGGACAGAGAGGGGGGCCTCGCGCTAGCCTTCATCATGCCGGCTCATCCATCAGATGCAGGCTCTCGCGATTGAAGGTCAGCATCACCGCCTCGCCTTCCGCAGGCAGCGTGGTCCCCGCCGGCACCACCGCATGCAGCCTCAACCCGTCGGCATCGAGCGCCAGCCTTGTCGTGGCGCCGAGATAGTTGGTGCCAACGACGCGCGCGACGACGCCGTCGCCGCTGGCGGCATTTGCGACGCGGATCGATTCAGGGCGCAGGCTGCCCCAGCGGCGCTGGCCGGAATAGCGCTGGACGAAATCCGGCGGCAGCACGTTGGAGGAACCGACGAAGTCGGCGACAAAGCGCGTGGCGGGGCGCTGGTAGATATCCTCCGGCGTGCCGATCTGCATGATCCTGCCGTCGTTGAACACCGCGACGCGGTCGGCCATCGACAGCGCCTCGCCCTGGTCGTGGGTGACGAAGACGAAGGTGATGCCGAGCGCTTTCTGCAACGACTTCAGCTCTTCCTGCATGTTTTCGCGCAGCTTGAGATCGAGCGCGCCGAGCGGTTCGTCGAGCAGCAGCACCTTTGGCTGGTTGACCAGCGCCCGGGCGAGCGCGACGCGCTGACGTTGGCCACCGGAAAGCTGGCCGGGGCGGCGCGCGCCGTAGCCCGGCAGCCTGACCAGCGCCAAGGCCTCCTCGGCCGCCTTGTGCCGCTCTGCCTTGCCGACGCCCTTGACCATCAGCCCGTAGGCAACATTGTCGAGCACGTTGAGATGCGGGAACAGCGCGTAGTCCTGGAAGACGGTGTTGACGTTGCGGCGATACGGCGGCACGCCCTCGGCCCGCTCGCCAAAGATAGAGATCGACCCCGCCGTCGGCTGCTCGAAACCGGCGATCAGGCGCAGGCAGGTGGTCTTGCCGGACCCCGAGGGACCGAGCATGGCGAAGAACTCGCCGGGCGCGATGTCGAGATCGACCGCATCGACGGCGCGCACGCTGCCGAAATGGCGCGAGACTTGTTTGAAGGAAACGGCAGAGGTCATGGGTTGTCCTGATCTGTCAGGCTTTTCAAAATTTCAGGCGTAAGTGCTGCCCCTCATCCGCCTGCCGGCACCTTCTCCCCGTATAGTGACGGGGAGAAGGGAAGCGCACCAACGCTGGCGATCTCCCTCTCCCCGTTCTTCACGGGGAGAGGGTAAGGGTGAGGGGCAGTGCTAACCTTTGGAGTTTAGCGGCCGCCGATAACGCCAATATAGTCCGATACCCAGCGGTAATAGGGCACGCACTGGTCGTTCTGGGTGGCGCATTTGGTCACCGGCGTTTTCCAGAACTTGATCTTGTCGAAATTGTCGTAGCCGTTGGTCTTGCAGCCTTCCTCGCCGAGCAGTTCGTTGCCCTTGCAGGCCGCGGGCACCACCGGCAGCGAGCCGAACCAGGCCGAGACGTCGCCCTGGACCTTCGGCGCCAGCGAATGTTCGAGCCACATATAGGCGCAGTTCGGATGCGCGGCGTCGGCTTCCATCATGGTGGTGTCGGCCCAGCCGGTGACGCCTTCCTCCGGCACGGTCGAGGCGACCGGCTTCTTGGCGGCGACAAGCGTGTTGACCTGGAACGGCCAGGACCCGGAGGCGACGACGCCTTCGTTCTGGAAGTCGTCGACCTGGATGGCGGCGTCGTGCCAGTAACGGCCGACCAGCGTGCGCTGGACGCGCAGCAGCGCCAATGCCGCCTTGTACTGGTCTTCGTTCAATTCGTAGGGATCCTTGATACCCAGTTCCGGCTTGTGGAACATCAGGTAGTTGGCGGCGTCGGCGATATGGATCGGGCCGTCATAGGCCTGGACGCGGCCCTTGTTGGACTTGCCGTCCGGCAGGTTCATCTCCTCGAAGACGACGTTCCAGCTCTTGGGCGCTTCCTTGAACACCTCGGTGTTGTACATCAGGATATTGGGGCCCCACTGATAGGGGACGCCGTAATGCACCTTGTCGACGGTGAACCAGGGCGCATCCTTCAGGCGGTCGTCGACATTCTTCCAGCTCGGGATCAGATCGGTGTTGATAGGCTGCACGCGCTTGCCGGCGACAAGGCGCAAGGAAGCGTCGCCCGAAGCGGTGACGAGGTCGAAGCCGCCCTCGTTCATCAGCGAGACCATCTCGTCGGAGGTGTTGGCGGTCTTGACGTTGACCTTGCAGCCGCTCTCCTTCTCGAAGGCGGTGACCCAGTCATAGCCCTTGTCGGTCTCGCCGCGCTCGATATAGCCGGGCCAGGCAACGATGTTGACCTGGCCTTCGCCCTTGCCGAGTTCCTTGACCTGGGCGATGGCCTGACCGGAAAAGGTCAGCGCGACCGTCAGCGCAGTGCATGACTTCAGGAATGAATTCATCATCGATCTCCCATTTTGGCGCGTGGTCCGAACCGGTTCGGAGGTCATGCGCGGACTGAAAAACTGTCGGTTCGTCCTGTGGACCCGATGCCGCTCTGATGGCGGCTTTGGTCCCTGAAGTGGAAGGTGCTTGGAAAAATCCGGTTTCGCAAATTCATTTATCAGAAAGTCGATATCGGTTTTTCCGATATATACATCCGCCTGATCACGGACGCTGCCGCACCGTCCGCTGCGACTGGGCAAGCCCGATGAAGTCGCGCGCGGCCTGCGGCAGGCCGGAGCCGCGCCGCCAGACCATGCCGACCTGGACCACGGGCAAGGAGCCTGAAATGTCGCGCGATTCAATGCGGTCGCCTTCCAGCGACCAGGGCCGGTAGACGAGATCGGGCAGCAGCGCGACGCCAGCCCCGGTGGCGACGAGGCTGCGCACCGCCTCCACCGAGCGGGTGCGGAAGGCGACATGCGGCCTGGCGCCGATCGCCGTCAGCAGCTTGCCGGTGTTTTCCTCGATTTCGTCGACGGTCAGCATGATCAGCGGCTCGGAGGCGATGTCGCCGATGCCGATGATGTCGGCGCTGGCCAGTGGATGGCCGAGCGGCAGCCACAGGCGATAGGCCGAGACCTCGAGGATTTCGGATTGCAGCGCGGTGCGATCCCGCAAATTGGAAGTGACCATGACGGCGATGTCGAGCTTGCCGCCGATCAGGAGATGCTCGAGATAGTCCCCATTGTCCTCGATGGCGGAGACGTCAACGCCCGGATAGGCGCGGCGGTAGCGGGCAAGCAGGTCCGACAGCACATAGCCGGCGACCAGCGAGGTCACGCCGAGCTGCAACCGGCCACCGGCCACGGCCTGCTCGCCGGAGAAGGAGCGGCGGGCGTCGGACACATCGGCCAGGATCTTGGTCGCGTGGCGCAGGAACTGATGCCCCTTGTGGGTGATGTTGAGGCCGCGCGGATGGCGCTCGAACAGCTCGACGCCGAGATCGCTTTCCAGTTCCTTGATCGCTTCGGTGACCGACGATTGCGAGATGGAGAGGTTCTGCGCGGCGCCCGACACAGTGCCTTGCTCAGCCACGGCGACGAAGAACTGCAACTGGCGGATGGTGAAGGCCATGGCCGGACTAAACACCGCCGCGAAACGGAAGGAAAGCCGGCGGCCGCGCTTATCCCGCCGCTGAATGCCGGCTCAGCCGAACACCAGCCTGATGCGCCGCCGCCACGTGCCGCCATAGCGCAATACGAGCATGAAGACCGTTTCCAGAGCGACGACGATGAGGATGATGCGGAACCCCACCCTGTAATAATCCTGGCCACGACCATGCAGGAGATAGCCGGTCAGAAGAAAGCACGTATTCCAGATGGTGGCGCCGAGCAGTGTCGCAAGGGCGAAAGGCAGGGCCGGCAGGCAAAGCGCCCCCGCGGCGATCGGCAGATAATTGCGCACTGTCGGGATGAACTGCGCCAGCAGGGACACCCGGACATGATTGCGGCGATAG
>NZ_JAFKIC010000089.1 GCF_017306585.1 Mesorhizobium sp.
CTCGGCACACCGGTGCTGTCCTGGATCGCGATCCTGGTCATCGCGCTGTTCTTCCTGGTGATAACGCGCACCGCGCTCGGCCGCTCTATCTATGCCATCGGCGTCAATCCGACGGCATCGGTCTATACCGGCATCGATGTCGGGCGCACGAAGTTCATCGTCTTCTGCATCTCCGGCATGGTCGGCGGCCTGGCCGGCTATCTCTGGATTTCACGCTACGTGATCGCCTCGGTCGAGGTCGCCAACGGCTATGAGCTCAATATCATCGCCGCCTGCGTCATCGGCGGCATCTCGATCGCCGGCGGCATCGGCTCGGTCGGGGGCGCGGTGCTCGGCGCACTGTTCCTCGGCATCATCTCCAACGCGCTGCCGGTCATCAACATCTCGCCCTTCTGGCAGATGGCGATCTCGGGCAGCGCCATCATCCTGGCCGTCGTGCTCAATGCGCGCGGCGAGCGCCAGCAGGGCCGCATCATCCTGAAGAGAGCCGAGGCGGCATGACCGACACCCCTGCCCCGCGCCATATTCCCGACCGGCTCGACAAGCCGCTTTCCTCGGCGATTTTCTCCTGGGAAGCGCTTCTGGTGGTGGTGGCCGTCGCCATCTTCGCCATCAACAGCTTCGCGTCGCCCTATTTTCTCGACCCCTATTCGCTGTCGGACCTGACCTTCAATTTCACCGAGAAGGGCCTGATCGCCTTCGCCATGGCGCTGCTGATCATTTCGGGCGAGATCGACCTGTCGGTGGCCGCCATTATCGCGCTCGCCTCGACCTTGATGGGCATGGCGGTGCAGGCCGGCGCCGGAACGCCCGTGCTGGTCCTGATCGGCGTCGCCGTCGGGCTCGGTTGCGGCGCCTTCAACGGATTGCTGGTGACACGGCTCGGGCTGCCCTCCATCGTGGTCACCATCGGCACGATGAGCCTGTTTCGCGGCATTGCCTTCATCATCCTCGGCGACCAGGCTTACAAGGGCTACCCCGAAAGCTTCGCTTTCTTCGGGCAGGGCTACGTCTGGTGGGTAGTGTCGTTCGAACTGGTTTTGTTCCTCGTCGCGGCTGTCGTCTACTGGTTCCTGCTGCATCGCACGAGTTTCGGCCGGCGCGTCTTTGCCATCGGCAACAATCCGGTGGCGGCGCAATTCTCGGGCGTGCGCGTTGGGCGCATCAAGTTCATCCTGTTCTGCCTGACGGGACTGATGTCCGGCATCGCTGCGGTGCTGATCACCTCGCGGCTCGGCTCGACCCGGCCGTCGATCGCCCAGGGCTATGAGCTCGAAGCCATCACCATGGTGGTGCTGGGCGGCGTCTCGATCCTCGGCGGCGCCGGCAGCATCCTTGGCGTGGTTCTGGCCGCCTTCATCATGGGGCTGGTCACCTTCGGCCTTGGCCTGCTCAACGTGCCCGGCATCGTCATGTCGATCTTCATCGGCCTGCTGCTGATCATCGTCATCGCGCTGCCGATCGTCTGGCGGCGGCTGCGCGGAGGGCGCTGATGCCTGAGAAATACGCCTTCAAGATGAAGCTCAATCCCGGCATGAAGGCCGAATACAGAAAGCGCCACGACGAGATCTGGCCGGAACTGGTCGCGCTCCTGAAACAGGCCGGCGTGTCGGACTACTCGATCCATCTCGACGAGGAGACCAACATCCTGTTCGGCGTGCTATGGCGGCGCGACGACCATGGCATGGCCGACCTGCCCAAACACCCGGTGATGCAGCGCTGGTGGGCTGAGATGGCCGACCTGATGGAAACGAAGCCCGACAACGAGCCGGTGGCCGTGCCGCTGGAAACCGTGTTCCATATGGAATGAACGCGCTGCGCCACATCGCCGTCGTCGATATCGGCAAGACCAATGCCAAGGTGGCGCTGGCCGATCTCACCACGTCGAGCGAGATCGCGTTGCGCCACACGGCCAACGCGCCGCTGCGGCAGGCGCCCTACCCGCATCACGATGTCGAAGCGCTGTGGACCTTCATCCTCAACAGCCTTGCAAGCCTCAACCGCGAGCAGCGCATCGACGCCATCTCGATCACCACGCATGGTGCTACTGGCGTGCTTGTCGACGCGTCAGGCGAACTGGTGCTGCCGGTGCTCGACTACGAATTCGACGGCCCCGACAGGCTGACGGCTGAGTATGACGCCGTCCGGCCGCCCTTCGCCGAGACGGGGACGCCACGGCTGCCGGTCGGCCTCAATCTCGGCGCGCAATTCTTCTGGCAGCAGAGGATGTTCCCGGCCGAATTCGCCAGGGCAAAGGCGATGCTGATGTATCCGCAATACTGGGCTCTGCGCCTGACCGGCGTCGCGGCCAACGAGGTGACCTCGCTCGGCTGCCACACCGATCTCTGGAGCCCCGGGAAATCCGAGTTCTCGTCGATGGTCGACGCTCTGGGATGGCGGCACCTGATGGCACCGGTGCGGCCTGCCCGGGAGCGGCTCGGCCCGATCCTGCCCCCGCTTGCGAGGCGCACCGGGCTCGATCCGCAAACACCTGTCCTCTGCGGCCTGCATGATTCAAACGCCTCGCTGCTGCCGCATCTCCTGTCCGATATCGCGCCTTTTTCGGTCGTGTCGACCGGCACCTGGGTGGTGTCGATGGCGGTCGGCGGCAGGGAGATCACGCTCGATCCGGCGCGCGACACGCTGGTCAACGTCAATGCGCTCGGTCATCCCGTGCCGTCGGCGCGCTTCATGGGCGGGCGTGAATTCTCGCTGCTGACGGCGGACAAGCCGCAGGATTGCAGCGGAAGCGAGGTGCTGGCCGTCCTGGCACGGAAGACCCTGCTGCTGCCGTCGACGCAGCAGGGCTCGGGGCCATTCCCGCACCATGCCGCGGCATGGCTCAACGCCGACGGTATGAGCAAGGGCGAGCGCTTCGCCGTCATCTCCTTCTATCTGGCCCTGATGACCGCCGCCTGCCTAGACCTGATCGGCGCCGAGGGCCCGACCACGGTCGAGGGCCCGTTTGCCCGTAACCGGCTCTTCGTCGGCATGCTGGCGGCGGCGACAACGCGCACCGTCATCGCTTCGGAAGCAGCCACCGGCACCAGCATCGGCGCGGCATTGCTGGCAACGGATCAGGTCGCGATGCATGGCAGGGGCGAGCGGATCGAGCCGCCGGCAGACCCGGCCTGGGCCGGCTATGTCAGCGCATGGCGCGCAGCGGTCGACGCGCAGGCCTGATTACAGGATCCGCCTGCCGAACGCCGGCATGACTTGCGGTCCCGATATCCTTATCCCTTATAGACCAGCCCTTGCGGATCGATCTCCGGCTTGCGGCCGGCGACGAGGTCGGTGATCAACTTCCCGGAACCGCAAGCCAGGGTCCAGCCGAGATGGCCGTGGCCGGTATCGAGGTAGAGGTTGCTGTATTTCGCCCGGCCGAACACCGGCACGGAATTGGGCATCATCGGCCTCAGTCCTGCCCAGAGAAGCGCCTTTTTCTCGTCGAAGGCTCCGGGGAAAAGGTCCTTGCTGGTTTTCAGGATCGAGTTGAAGTCGCGTGACTTGAAGGTGCGATCAAAGCCGGTGAACTCCGCCGTCGATGACATCCTCAGCCGGTTGCCGAGACGCGAATAGGCGAGAAGCTGATCTTCATCCGCCCCACCCATGGTCGGTCCCTTGGTTTCGTCGTCGAGCGGCACCGTCATCGTATAGCCCTTCACCGGATAGACCGGCAGGTCGATGCCGTAACGGCGGCCGAGCAGCCCGCTTTCCGGACCCATGGAGATGACAACCGCATCGGCCGCCACCGGCCCGGCCGATGTCATCACGGCGCGAACCCGGTCGCCATCGATGTCGAGGCCAGTCACCGTGGTGCCGAACAGGAAATTGACGCCGAGCTTTTCAGCGGCGTAAGCGGCCAGTTTGTCGGCGAACTGCTTGGAATCGCCGGTCTGGTCTATCGGCGAATAGACACCACCGGCGATCTTTTCCTTCACGGCGGCAAGGCCTGGCTCGAGCTCAATCAAACGCTCGCGGCCGACGATCTCGATCGGCAGGCCATGTTCCGCCAGGAAGCGGTAGTTGTCAGTGCCGGAGTCGAGGCTTTTCTGCGAGCGAAAGAAATAGACGATGCCGCGTTTGCGTTCATCGTAGTGGATGCCGATCTGCTCGGAAACGGCATTGATGCAATCGCGTGAATACAAGGCGAGCCGCAGTTTGACCCGCGTGTTGGCGCGCATGCGCGCCACGGTGCACTCACGCAGGAAGCGCAGGCTCCAGGCATAGAAATAGGGATCGAGAGTCGGCCTGACCTTGATGCCGAGCTCATGGTTCCACAAGCCGCGAAGGAAGGTCTTCAACGCCGACGGAGAAGCCCAGGCGGTTGCATCGCCCGGCGAAACCAGGCCTGCATTCGATTGGCTGGTGCCCCGCGCCGCGGCCTCATGGCGTTCGATGACGGTCACCTCGTGCCCGTCGCTGGCAAGAAAATAAGCAGCCGCCGTGCCAACGACACCGGCTCCCAGCACCAATACCTTCATTCCGCCCCCAAGGGATCACGTCGGGCGCCGCGCCACGCGTCGCGTTGACCTGTCCTCAATAGCGTTTCCCGGCAGGGCGTGCGAGCCCTTGGCCCAACAGCTTGCCGGTTCAGCCGCGCGCGGAGTTCTTGCCGGTCAGGATGCGCTCCCAGGCGAGCGCGTCGGCGACGATCTGGTCGAGATCGTCGCGTTGCGGGGTCCAGCCGAGTTCGGCGCGCGCGAGATCGGAATTGGCGACCACCGCGGCGGCGTCGCCGGGGCGCCTGTCGCCCATCCTGACCTCGAAATCATGGCCGAAGGCGCGCCGCACGCTGTCGATCACCTCGAGCACCGAATAGCCGTGGCTGTAGCCGCAATTGGCGACAAGGCTGGCGCCGCCGGCGCGCAGCCGCTCGAGCGCCAGACGATGCGCCGCCGCCAGGTCGCTGACATGGATGTAATCGCGCATGCAGGTGCCGTCCGGTGTCGGATAGTCCGTGCCGAACACCTGCATGAAGGGTCGCTTGCCGAGCGCCGTCTCGCAGGCGACCTTGATCAGATGGGTGGCGCCCGGCGTCGACTGGCCGGTGCGGCCCTTGGGATCGGCGCCGGCGACATTGAAATAACGCAGCGCCGTATAGCGGATATCGTGTGCGATCGCGGCATCGCGCAGCATCCATTCGCTCATCAGCTTGGACAGGCCGTAGGGCGATTCCGGCGCCAGTCGCGCATCCTCGCGCACCGGCTCCAGTCCGGCGCCGCCGTAAACCGCGGCGGTGGAGGAAAAGATGAAATTCGGCACGCCCGCGCGCACCGCGGTCTCGATCAGCGTGCGTGTCTTGGACGTGTTGTTTTCGTAATAGGCGAGCGGGTCGGCGACCGATTCCGGCACCACGATCGAGCCTGCGAAATGGATGATCGCGTCGACCTTGTTCTCGCTGATGATCGAACCGACCAATTCCCGGTCGGCGACGTCGCCGACGACCCGCCTGGCTTCCGGCGCCCCCGCCCATTCGAAGCCGGTGGAAAGGCGGTCGAGAACG
>NZ_JAFKIC010000090.1 GCF_017306585.1 Mesorhizobium sp.
CCGGGACGGAGAGGGGCCTGCGCGGCGTCTGCAGTTTAGGGCCCCTGATCGCCTCAAACCCTTCGATCTTGCGCCTTATTTTGCAACAGATCTGGTGTCGCGAAGGTCGCCCCCCGCTCCGTCCCGGCTTCGCCGGGCCACCTCTCCCCCGCTTACGCGGGGGCGAGGAAAGGCGCCAAGCTTGGTCAAACCACCTCGAACACAAACGTCTTCACCAGTGCGTCCGGCTCGGCGATCGCATAGCAGCGGAACCATGGACTTTCCTCCACCAGCCGCCATTTCCCGGCCTGGCGCAACTCATCGAACACGGCCTGAAAACCGCCGCTCTCGAACACCTGGTCGCGCACGGTGAAGATGGCGTGGCCGCCCTTTCTGGTGATGCGCACGAGCTCGTGCAGGCCCGACGCCGGCGCGTGGCTGATGGTGAAGACGCCGGTCGAGAAGAAGGCACGGAAATGGCCATCGGGCCATGGCAAAGGGCCGCCGAGCATCGCCTTTTTCAGCTCGCTATAGGCGTTGCGGCTGCCGGCGAGCTTCAGCATGTCGTCGGAGAGGTCCAGCCCGGCGATGTCGCCATAGCCCAGCGCCTTCAGCGACGGACCCGACAGGCCGGTGCCGCAGCCGGCGTCGAGCAGCGGACCTTGCCCCGAAGGCACGTGGCGCGCCACCCAGGCGGTGATCAGGAACGGCAGGAGATACCCGAGCGAGGCGGTCTCGCTGTCATAGGTCGCGGCCCAGGCGGCATAGGCCTGCGCCAGCGTTTCGGGCGTGTCGGCGCCATAGACAGAATCGAGCGCCGCATTGGCCTTGTCGACGATCATGAAACCTCCTCAGCGAAACATGCCGAGGATCGTAGCGCGGCGCTTGCCGAAAAACTATTCCTCGTGCTGGCGGCGCAGGCGCCGCTCCAGGGCTCTCAGCGACAGCGACAGCCCGACGGTCAGGATGAGGTAGATATAGGCGACGATCGAATAGGTCTCGAAGAAACGGAACGAGCCCGCCGCGTAGACCTTGCCCATCTGGGTGATGTCGGCGACGCCGAGCACCGAGACCAGCGAGGAATCCTTGACCAGGGCGACGAAATCATTGCCGAGCGGCGGCAGGATGGTGCGGATCGCTTGCGGGAACACGATCAGCCGGAAGCGCTGCACGCGCGTCAGACCGAGCGCCTTGGCGGCCTCGATCTGGCCTTTCTCCACCGACTGGATGCCGGCGCGGAAAACCTCCGAGATGAAGGCGGAATAGCCGATGGTCAGCGCCATGATGGCGCGCCACAACAGCGAGACGTCGCGCACCAGAAGCTCGCCGAGATAGCCGGCGCTTTGCAGCGGTGCGGTCAACGCGTTCCACGCCGCAACGATGGCCGGCGCGCCGGCGAAAGCGATCCAGAACAACAGCACCAGGATCGGCACGCCGCGGATGATCTCGACATAGAAGCGCGCGATCTGGCGCAGCCATTGCGAGCCCGACAGGCCCATCAGCGCGACGCCGAGGCCGATGATCGAGGCCAGCGCGAAGGCCACCACGGTGACGAAGACGGTGATGCCGATTCCTTTGGCAACGGTCGCGAACACCTGGGCGTAGAGGTCGCTCGTCGCGATGAACAGCGCCGCCGCCAACGCCAGCACGGCGGCGACGGCCAGCCACCAGGGGAATTCGGATTTGGTCGTGGAGGGTGCGGCGGGCATTAGGCGGTTTCGCCTGACAGGAAGCCCCGAAAGGGCGGTGCCCAGGCCCCCCTCTCTGGCCTGCCGGCCATCTCCCCCTCTAGGGGGGAGATCAGATGTCGCCCATGCTTTCGCCAATCACCGGCGCAGCAAAGAGAGCGCCAGCGCTGAAGCGGCCAAGCTCCTCCCTTGAGGGGGAGATGGCCGGCAGGCCAGAGAGGGGGGACTTGGCGCAAGGTCAGCGTGATGTTCCTTACCGCACCAATCTCAACAAATAGCCCTACTGCCCCATCTTGTAGTCAAGGAACCACTTCTTGTTCAGCGCGTCGAACGTGCCGTCGGCCTTGAGCGCGGCGATCGCGGCGTTGACGGGCTTCACCAGATCCGAGCCCTTGGGGAAGATGAAGCCGAAATCCTCCGAGCCGAGCGGCCCGCCGATCAGCTTCAGCTTGCCCTCGGAGGCGTCGACATAGCCCTTGCCGGCCGTGCCGTCGGTCAGCACCACGTCGACGTCGCCCGACTTCAACGCCTGCACGGTGGCGCCGAAGGTCTCGAACAGCTTGATGCGCGGGTTCTGCTCGTTGCCGTCGAGCACGCTGTAGACGGCGGTGTAGAACGGCGTCGTGCCCGGCTGCGCGCCGATCAGCCCGTCCTTGAAGGCGCCGAACGTCTTGGCGTCGGTGAAGCGGCTTTCGTCGCCGCGCACCAGCATGAACTGTTCCGAACGCATATAGGGGTCGGAGAAGTCGACCTTCGCCTTGCGGTCGTCCTTGATGGTGATGCCGGTCATGCCGATATTGTACTGGTTGTCGGAAACCGCCTGGATCATCGCGTCCCAGGAGGTGTTCTGGTACTCGACCTTGAAGTTCAGCCGCTTGGCGATCTCGTTCATCGCGTCATATTCCCAGCCGATCTGCTTGCCCGTCTTGGCATCGATGAACTGCAGCGGCGGATAGGCGTTTTCGGTCACCACCACGACCTTCTTGCCGCCGAGATCGGGCAAGGCCTGCGCGAAGGCGGCGACAGGCGCCAGGACGAGGGCCAGCAGGCCGGCCAGCAGCAGTTTCGACTTAGTCATCACACACTCCCGGAAATTGAAAGCGCCCGGATATTGCCGGGCTTGCAGGAAAATACGGCGCCGACTTTAGCTTTCCGCATGCGTCATGCAAGACGCTCCGCTGCGTCAGCCCGTGCGAAAACGGATTCGGATGCCTTGATTCCCAGGATTTCGGGCCACGGATTTCGGAAGAGTCAGGGGCCTTTGTCGGAGACCGCGACGTCCACGTCCGTCGAGCGGTCATCGGCCGTGGCGTCTCGCAGGCCGGCGACAAGCTGGGTGAGTGTGGCGTGCAGGGCTTTCACCTCGCCAGGCTTCAGCGGCACGCTGCAGGCCAGCGCCGATGTCACGTCCTTCATGGCGCCGCGCAGCGCCTCGCCTTTGGCGGTCGGTTCGACCAGCACCCGGCGCTCGTCGGCCGGGTCGCGGCGGCGCGTGACCAGGCCGCCGGCTTCCATCCGCTTGAGCAGCGGCGTCAGCGTCGCCGAATCAAGGCCGAGCGCTTCACCAAGGTCGCCCACAATGCTCGGTGCGCGCTCCCAGAGCGCCAGCATCACCAGATATTGCGGATAAGTCAGGCCAAGCGGCGCCAGCAGCGGCCGGTAGACCTTGGTCATCAGCCCGCTCGCCGAATAGAGCGCGAAGCAAAGCTGCTGGTCGAGCTTCGGCACGGCAATGGTCCCGGCGTTCCGCGCCGGGACCTCGCTCGTCTTCGTTTCGATTTCCGCCGTCATGCCGCCTTTACCGAGAGCGCCACCTCGACATTCCCCCTGATCGCATTGGAGTAGGGGCAGATCTTGTGCGCTTCCGATACAAGCGCTTCCGCCGCCGCCTGATCAAGGCCTTTCGTCTCCGCCGCCAGTGCGACGCCGAGCTTGAAGCCCTCGCCATCGGGCAGGAGGCTGACGGTCGAGGTTACCCCCGCATCCGCCAGCGGCAGCTTCTGCTTGCGCGCGACGAAGCGGATGGCGCTTTCGAAACAGGCGGCATAGCCGATGGCGAAAAGCTGCTCGGGATTGGTGGCGCCACCCGGCCCGCCGAGCTCCTTCGGCATCGCCAGATCGACCTTGAGCAGACCGTCGCTGGTCTCGCCATGGCCGGCGCGGCCGCCCGTGACGTGCGCCTGTGTGGTGTAGAGTGCCATCTCGCATATCTCCATTTATCTTGTATGCAATTATTTAGTACACAAGATAAATGGATGTCAACTCTGGATTCCAGGGTCTCCGCGACGGAGCTTCGCTCCTGCTTCGCCCTGGAATGACGACGTTGGGTTGCGCCAAACGAAAAAAGGCGGCCGAAGCCGCCTTTTCGAAAATCAGTCCCAAGAAATCTTATTCGGCGGGGGTCGCTTCAGCAGCCGCGGCTGCCTCGGCGGCGGCCTTCTTCTCGGCGGCTTCCTTGGCGGCCATCTCGGCTTCCAGCGCCTGGGCTGCGGCAACCTTCTCGGCTTCGATACGGGCCTTCTCGGCGTTCAGTGCATCGCGCTCTTCATCGTTGAGCTTGCGGGCGCGCACGCCGGTGTTCTCCGAAATACGGGCCGACTTGCCGCGACGGTCGCGCAGGTAATAGAGCTTGGCGCGACGCACCTTGCCGCGACGCACGATCTCGACGCCCTCGACCATCGGCGAGTAGACCGGGAACACGCGCTCGACGCCTTCGCCGTAGGAGATCTTGCGGACGGTGAAATTTTCCTGGAAGCCGGCGCCGGAGCGGGCGATGACGACGCCCTCATAGGCCTGGACGCGGGTACGGGTGCCTTCGGTCACGCGGACCTGGACGCGCACGGTGTCGCCGGGCTGGAATTCGGGAAGCTTGCGCTTGGCTTCGATCTTGGCGGCCTGTTCGGCCTCGAGCTGACGGATGAGATCCATCTCAAAAATCCACTTCTTGTTCTTCCGACAGTCAGAGCGCCCTGCTCTCGCCTTGCAGTTCCCTGAACCGCTCGGCTATGCCTTTTGGCTCCGGGACATCCGTCCTGAAAACATCGGGCAGGGGCGACTACACCGTCATTGTTGACGGGTCCCGGGAGATTGTTCTTCCGGTTCGGGCGGGCACATACAGCTATTTCGCCGCTTTGTCACGCCTTTGAAGCCTATTTTTTGCGCCATGGCACCATGATAATGCCGCCCTGCCGGGTTGCGCGGGCCGTCCGGGCTTTCTAAGCCGGGAGCGTATCATCCTCGGCGCTTCGCAATGACGCTCTTCGATGCCGTGCTGCTGTTCTTCGCCGGGTTCGTCTCGGGCGCGGTCAATGCCGTTGCCGGCGGCGGCACTTTCGTCACCTTCGGCGCCATGACGCTGGTCGGCGTGCCGCCGATCGTCGCCAACGCCACCTCCTCGGTGACGCAATTTCCGGGCTACGTCACCTCCACACTCGCCTATCTCGACGACATCAGGCATTTCTGGCGCCAGGCTCTGCTTTTGTGCGCGATCTCCGCCTGCGGCGCGCTGGCCGGCTCGCTCATCCTTCTGGCGCTGTCCAACCCTTCCTTTCGCGCGCTCGTGCCGTGGCTGCTGATTGCCGCGACCGCGCTTTTCGCCGCCGGACCCTGGCTGAAGCCGGCGCCTCGTCCCGACGACGGGACATCCGTCGGCTCCGTCGCCGGCGCGCTCGCGCAGTTCGTGACATCCATCTATGGCGGCTTCTTCGGCGCCGGCATGGGTGTCATGATGCTCGCCACGCTCGGCCTCACCCAGGCCGGCGACTATCACCGGCTCAACGCGCTGAAGACCATGCTGGCCGTGGTCATCGCCGCCATCGCCAT
>NZ_JAFKIC010000091.1 GCF_017306585.1 Mesorhizobium sp.
GGAAGCATGGTGGCGACGCCGAGCCCATGCGGGGTGTGGGTCAGCGCGCCGACAGGGTACTGTACGGCATGGGCTGCGGCGGTTCCGGCGGTGCCGAAAGCGCAGCCGGCGGCGAGCGCGCCCATCATGACGTCGGCGCGGGCCGTGTCGTTCGAGCCGTCGCGGCATGCCGTCTCCAGGCTGCGGCCCAGGAGCTTGATCGCCAGAAGCGCGAAATGATCCGTCAACGCGCTCTTGCCGATGAAAACGTGCTTCTGCGGCAGGTCTGCATCGGTACCGCGTCTCGAAGCGGTGAAGGCTTCTATGGCGTGGGTTAACGCGTCCGCGCCGGCGATGGCGGTCAGTGATGGCGGGCACGTCGCTGTCAGGTCGGGATCGCAGAGCGCCACCGCGGCGATCAGGTGGGGGCTCGATATACCGACTTTGAGGGTGCGGTCCGGATCGGAAATCACGGCGACGGGGGTGACTTCGGAACCCGTTCCGGCGGTCGTCGGCACAGCGATGACGGGGAGGGTGGGGCCAGGGACCTTGAACTCACCATAATAGTCCTGGAGCTGGCCGCCGTGGCTGAGCAGCAGCGCGGCGCATTTGGCCATGTCGAGGCAACTGCCGCCGCCGATGCCGATGACCATGTCCGGCCCGAAGGCCTTCGCCCCGGCGATGCAGACCGCCACGCTGTCGCGCGGCACATCGGGCAAGGTCCCGTCATAAACCAGGGTCTCGACCGAGGCGGCTTTCAAGCCGGCGACGATCTCGACGAATTCAGGCGTCTTCGACAGCCGCTCGTCCGTACAGATGAAGGCGCGGTTGCCATGGCGTCTCGCGACGGCCGGTAGTGCATGGCGCTGTCCTTTGCCGAACAGGATTTCGCGCGGAAGGCGCGCGGCTGCGAATAAGGTCATGGGGCGGTAGTCCTTTGGACGGAAAGGGGTTGGGCACGAAAAGAGTCCGGCTGGTGAGCTCGGTTATGCGCTTCGGGCCATTCGGCTATCCTCTATAAAATCGTATAGGATATAGTATTGAATTGACCAGAGCATCGTGTTAGGGCTTGCTCCTGTCAAGAGGTGAACATGGAAAATCCGGACCAGACGGTTGATACCGAAGCTCGCTCCAGCGGCCGTATCCAGCGCGCCAACAGCCTGGCCGGTGACGTCTATGAAGCTATCTTCGCGCAGTTGATGTCACTGAAGATCCCGCCGGGTTCACGGATCACGGTGGACAATCTGGTGCGCGAATTCGACGTGTCGCACACGCCGATCCGCGAGGCCCTTGGTCGGCTGGAAGGCGAGGGGCTCGTGATCAAGACCCATCTGATCGGCTTCCGCGCCGCGCCGCAGATCACGCGTCGCCGGTTCGACGAGCTTTACGAACTGCGCCTGCTGCTCGAGCCCGCCGCCGCGGCCAAGGCGACAGCGACGCTGGACACGGAACGCCTCGCGATCCTGCAGGAGGCGGCCGGCGTCATGGCGAGGCGGGTCGGCAAGGATGAGCGCCTGCGCTATTCCAATTTTGCCAGGCAGGACGCGATCTTCCACGACAAGATCATGGAGTTCGCGCAGAACGAACTGATCCGGGAAACGCTGAACCATCAGCACACGCATTTTCACATCTTTCGCCTGATGTACCATTCGCGCGTCACCGAGGAGGCGCTCGACGAACACGAGGCGATCCTCGCGGCCTTCACCGCCGGCGATGCGGATGCGGCCGCGAAAGCCATGCAGGTCCACATCGAGAATTCGCGGGACAGGCTCCTGCCCGCTTTCGAGTAATCCTTCCAATGTCCATTGCCGCTCGTCTCGACAGAGATATTGTTGCCGTGCCGACAGCCGATAGGCCGACCGCCCCGGCAGTGCTTCGCGCCGCCGGCCTGTCCAAGCAATTCGGTGGCGTGACGGTCCTTGCGGATGTCACGCTTGATATCCTGCCCGGCGAGATTCACGCGATCATCGGGGAGAATGGCGCGGGCAAGTCGACTTTCATGCGGCTTCTCTCCGGCTACATCG
Organism: Mesorhizobium sp.; assembly: GCF_017306585.1. Classification (GTDB taxonomy): domain Bacteria; phylum Pseudomonadota; class Alphaproteobacteria; order Rhizobiales; family Rhizobiaceae; genus Mesorhizobium. Next base: position 2,004 of record NZ_JAFKIC010000091.1, read on the forward strand.
AACCGACCGAAGGCACGTTGTCGATCGACGGGCACGACGTGCGCTTCGCCAAGCCTGACCATGCCCAGGCCGCCGGCATTGCGCTCGTGCACCAGGAGATTCTCCTCGCCGACGCGCTGACCGTCACCGACAACCTTTTTCTTGGTCGCGAACTCACCAGGAGCGGCATTGTCGACGACGCGCGCATGCGCAAGCTGGCCGCCGCCAAACTCGCCGAACTGGGTTGTGAGATATCGCCGACGGCGCTGGTGCGCGACATCCCGCTCGCCGACCGGCAACTGGTGCAGATCGCCCGGGCATTGCTCGACGATCATCGCGTGGTCATCTTCGACGAGCCGACCGCGGTGCTGACCGGCGGCGAGGTCGAGCGCCTGCTTGCCATCATCTTCGACCTCAAGGCGCGCGGTGTCGCCGTGCTCTATATCAGCCACCGTCTCGACGAAGTGCAGCGGCTGGCGGACAAGGTCACCGTGCTGCGCGACGGCAAGATGGTCGGCACCTATCCCGGCCACACGCTGACCCAGATAGACATGGCGCGGCTCATGGTCGGCCGCGAGCTTGCCGCGCTCTATCCGCCCAAGCGCGCGGGAAAGGCCGGTGCGCCGATGCTCACCGTCCGCAACGCCACCGTGCCCGGCTTTGCGCAGGACATATCCTTCACTGTGCGCAGGGGCGAGATCCTCGGTTTCGCCGGCATGATCGGCGCCGGACGAACCGAGCTTTTCGAAGGCATTCTGGGTCTGCGGCCGGCAACGGCGGCGGTGGAACTGAACGGCGCTTCGATCCGCATTCGCTCGCAACGCGAAGCGCTGGACGCCGGCATCGGCTATCTGACCGAAGACCGCAAGGGCAAGGGGCTGCTGCTGCAGGAACGGCTCGGGCCGAACCTGACGCTGTCGGCGCTCTCAAGGTTCCATCGTGGCCTTGTGATGAAAAATTCTCGTGAGACCGAGGCGCTGGCGAAGGCGGTGGCCGACTACGACATCCGGGTGAAAAGCCTCGCCGCCAGCGCCGGTCAGCTGTCCGGCGGCAATCAGCAGAAGCTGCTTCTCGCCAAGGTGCTGCTCACCGACCCGTCCGTTGTCATCATCGACGAGCCGACGCGCGGTATCGACATCGCCAACAAGGCGCAGATCTACCTGTTCATCCAGGACCTCGTGGCGCAGGGGAAGGCCTGCGTCGTCATCTCCTCGGAGATGCAGGAACTGGTCGGACTTTGCGACCGCATCATCGTCATGCGCGAGGGCAGGATCAGCGGCGAGGTCTCCGGCGAGGAGATGACCGAGAGCAATATCGCGCTGCTTGCCACGAGCGAACGGGCGCAACTCGCCCATGGAGGATCACAGTGACAGCGCTTAGCCAATCCGTGCCGGCGTCAGGCGCCCGGCAATATCGGTTCTCGTGGGCCGATGCCGGTCCGTTCCTGGCGCTCGCGGCGCTGCTCGCGCTCGGATTCCTGGTCAACCCGGACTTCCTGTCGGAAACCAACCTCGCCAACGTGATCACACGCAGCGCCTATGTCGCCATCATCGCGGTCGGCGCCACCTTCGTGATCTCGTCGGGCGGCCTGGATCTGTCGGTGGGCTCGATGGTGGCATTCATCGCCGGCATCACCATCATGTTCATGAACATGATGGCTCCGAGCCTCGGCGTCTGGGCCATCCCGGCTGGCATGGCGATCGCGGTGGTGACCGGACTGCTTTGCGGCCTGGCCAACGGCCTTGTGGTCACGGTCGGCAGGATCGAGCCGTTCATCGCCACCCTCGGCACGATGGGGATTTTCCGGGCGCTCATCACCTATATGACCAATGGCGGCACGATCCCGATCGACCGGTCGCTGCGTGAGGCTTATCGGCCAGTCTATTTCGGCACGCTCGCCGGGATCCCGATCCCGATCCTGATCTCGGCGGCCGTCGCCGCGCTCGGCGCCTTCGTGCTCTACAAGACCAAGTATGGCCGCAAATGCGCAGCGGTCGGCGCCAACGAGGACGTGGCGCGCTACTCCGGCATTTCGGTCGTCAGCACGCGCACCATCGCCTATGTCATCCAGGGCGCTTGCGTGGCGATCGCCGCCATCTGCTACGTGCCGCGGCTCGGCGCCGCAACCCCGACCACCGGCCAGCTCTGGGAACTGCAGGTCATCACCGCCGTGGTGATCGGCGGGACAGCGCTGCGCGGTGGCAAGGGCCGCATCTGGGGCACGATTGCCGGCGCGGTGATCCTCGAGCTGATCGCCAATTTGATGGTGCTGTCGGACTTCGTCTCCGAATACCTCGTGGCGGCGGTCCAGGGCGTCATCATCATCATCGCCATGCTCGTGCAGCGATTTTCCAAATAGCCCCGCCTTTCTGGGACCGGGCGGGAACCTGTGTTGATCGGTCCACATCTCTGGGAGGTTACTATGTTGAGTAGAAAATGGGTTGCGGCCGTGGCCGTGGGCGCCTTGATGGTCGCCGGCCAGGCGTTGGCGGCCGACAAGAAGGTGGTCGCCGTGTCGATACCGGCGGCCGACCACGGCTGGACCGCGGGCGTGGTCTATCACGCGCAGGCCGCGGCCAAGGAAATCAACGCCGCGTTCCCTGACGTCGAGGTCGTGGTCAAGACCTCGCCGTCGGCAGCCGACCAGGTCAGCGCGCTGGAAGACCTTTCCGCCAGCCGCAAGCTCGATGCCCTGGTGATCCTGCCCTACACCTCCGAGGAACTGACCCAGCCGGTCAAGGCCATCAAAGACATGGGAACGTTCATCACGGTCGTCGACCGCGGCCTGACCGACGCCTCGATCCAGGACCTCTATCTTGCCGGCGACAACATCGCGGTCGGCGCCAACACGGCCAAGTTCATGATCGACAAGCTCGGCGGCAAGGGCGACATCGTCGTGCTGCGCGGCATCCCGACGGTCATCGACGACGAGCGCATCAAAGGTTTCCAGGACACGATCAAGGGCACCGGCATCAAGGTGCTCGACATCCAGTACGCCCATTGGAACAGCGACGAGGCGTTCAAGCTGATGCAGGATTACCTCGCCAAGTATCCGCACATCGACGCGGTCTGGGCCAATGACGACGACATGCTGCTCGGCGTGTTGGAGGCGGTCAAGCAGTCCGGTCGGACCGACATCAAATTGGCGCTTGGGGGCAACGGCATGAAGGACATCGTCAAGAAGGTTATCGACGGCGATGCCGTGACGCCGGTCGAGACGCCTTACCCGCCGGCAATGATCAAGACCGCCATCTACATGACGGTTGCCAATCTGATCGGCCAGGCGCCGGTCCGCGGTCACGTCAAGCTCGACGCACCGCTGATCACCCAGGCCAATGCCAAGGAATACTACTTCCCCGATTCTCCGTTCTGAAAACCGCCATCGCAATCCCCGGCGAGGCGCGTTCACGCCTCGCCATCTCAATCGAAAGGGACAAGTCATGCCAGCCAAGAAAATCCTGATGCTGACCGGTGAATTCACCGAGGAATACGAAATCTTC
>NZ_JAFKIC010000113.1 GCF_017306585.1 Mesorhizobium sp.
CGAACCGCCGACAACGCGCTGCGCCACGCAGTGTTCAAGGGGCTCAGGGATGTCGGCCTGTCGACGCCCGTTTCGGCCAAGCGCAAGCGGCTGATCTCGGAGGCCGATCTCGCCACCATCTGGGTGACCAATCCGGAGCGGCGTCTGTTCGGCAAGACCGGGCCGACCAAGCTCGACATCGCCGTCTACTACGCGCTGGTCGGTGATTTCATGCTGCCGCATATCCTTGGCCGGCCGGTGTCGCTGGTGCGCTGCCCGACCGGCCTGCCCAAGGACTGCTTCTTCCAGCGCCACGCCTTCACCGGCATGCCGCCCTCGGTGGTGACATTCCAGGCGACCAATTCGGAGGGCGAGACCAAATCCTATCTCTCGGTCGAAGGCGCCAAGGGCTATCTGGCGCTGGCGCAGTTCGGCGTCGTGGAATTCCACACCTGGGGCACGCACCGCACCAGCCTCGACAAGCCCGACCAGATCGTCTTCGACCTCGACCCGGGCGAGGGGATTTCGTGGCGCGAAGTGGTGGAGGCCGCCGTCCACATCAAGGGCGAGCTGGAGGGGCTGGGCCTTGTGCCCTTCGCCAAGACATCGGGCGGCAGCGGCATCCACATCACCGTGCCGGTCACATCAAAGCAGAACTGGAAGAAGCTGCACCAGGCGACGAGCGCCATCGCCACGCAGCTGGCGGCGGGCGCGCCCGACACCTTCACCACCACCATGGGCAAGGACAACCGCAAGAAGCGCATCTTCATCGACTATCACCGCAACGCGCGCGGCCACACCTACGCCGCGCCCTATTCGCTGCGGGCGCGCACCAACCTGCCGGCCTCGACGCCGGTAAGCTGGGCCGATCTGGAGGCGATCGATGCGCCGCAGGACCTGAACTATTCGTCGCTGCCGGGATTGCTGGAGACATCGGGCGATCCCTGGGCGGAGATCGATGATTTCGCGCGGGATTTGCCCTTTCAGAACCTGGGTTCCTCGCCCCCGTGAAACGGGGGAGAGGTGGCCGCGAAGCGGACGGAGAGGGGGCCAGCGCCAGCGTTTGGAAGGGTGGCTCCTTGGGCCGTCCAAGGATATGTTGGCGCCATTCCCCCTCTCCGTCTCGGCTTCGCCGAGCCACCTCTCCCCCGCTTTGCGGGGGCGAGGAACTGGCGCCTCACCATCGACGCTTCCGACAATTTGAATTATCTTCCTCTCGACCCCAAAAAAACCGCCGGAAGATTTCGTCAGCAATTTGCCTTTATCATCGGGGGTCGGTGTAGGATTTGCGCAGGCTCGTTCGTCCTTCGGACGAAAGCGCTGCAAAGAGCATGGTCCCGAAAAGTGGGAACCGGTTTTCGGACAGGACCATGCTCCAAGACAATGTCAGTGCATGGCCGCGTAGGAGTGTATCATGGCGCCCAGGGCAAGTTGGAAGGGTTATCTCAAGCTCAGTCTCGTCAGCTGTCCGGTCCGGCTCTATCCGGCGACGACGACCAGCGAGCGCATCTCGTTCAATCAGCTGCACAAGAAGACGCACAATCGCATCAACATGAAGCCGGTCGATCCGGAACTGGGGCTGGTGGAGCGCTCGGACCTGGTCAAGGGCTACGAGTACGAGGACAAGCAGTACATCATCATCGATGACGCCGACCTCGACGCGGTGCGCATCGAGTCCAACCACACGATGAACATCGAGGCCTTCGTCGACGAGGGCGAGGTGGATGTCATCTACCAGGACGCGCCCTATTACCTGGCGCCGGATGGCGCCATCGCGGAGGAAACCTTCGCGGTGCTGCGCGAAGCCATGCGCAAGTCCGGCAAACTCGCCATTGCGCGGCTGGTGCTGTCCAGCCGCGAGCGCGTGGTGACGATCGGCGCGCGCGAGAACGGCATGTTCGTGTGCACGTTGAGGAACCCGAACGAAGTGCGCGGCACGGCGGAGTATTTCGGCAACATCCCGGCCGGCAAGCCGGACGCCGAAATGCTGGAGCTCGCCGAAGCGCTGATCAAGCAGAAGGAAACCACTTTCGACCCGAAGAACTACGAGGACCGCTACGAGATCGCGCTGATGGCGATGATCCGCGAGAAGCTCAAGGGTCACAAGCCGATCATCGCGGCGGCGCCCGAGCGCGGCAATGTCATCAACCTGATGGATGCGCTGAAGGCAAGCCTCTCGCAGTCGAAGCCGCCGGCCAAGTCGAAGAGCAAGGCCGAGGAGGCGCCGGCCAAGCCCGCCAGGAAGGCGGCAGCGGGCGGCGCGGCTGAAAATCCGCTGAAGGCCAGTCTGCTGAAGGCGGTCTCCAAGAGCAAGAAATGACGGCACCGGCGGTCTCGGTCGCGGGGGCCATATTCGGCACGATCGGCGCGCTGGCGGCGTTTCCGCTCAGGCTCGCCGCGCGCGAGGTGGAGCGCCGGCACGGCCAGATCAGGCGCGGCGTCACCAGGCGCACGACCCATGTCGTGTTCGGCCGGACACTTCTGGTCAAGGCGGCGCTGATCAGGAACGGCGACTCCGAGATCGAGCGCCGCGTTGCCGCCGAGCGCGCCGCCGGGCGTGTGCTGACCAGCGAGAACGGCTTCCTGCGCCTGCTCGGGCTGATGAAGGCGCCGGAGGCGTCCTCGCTGTCGCGGCAGTCGCTCATCGAGCAGTCGCGGCTGTCTGGCGCCGACCTCGACCTGCTCAGCCTGTTCGACGCCTTCGAGCATGACCGCGAACCCTATTCCTTCCGCGACCTGATCCTGGCGCGCAAATATGCCGGGCTGGTGGCCGGCGGCGCGACATGGGGTGCGATCGCGCGCTCCGTGCACCGCTCCGGCCCGGTCGCCTCGCTCACCGCCAAGTCGCTCAATGTGGGGTCCCAGCATGGCAGGCCCGACGCCATCTATCTGGAAGGCGGCCAGAGCGAACTCGACGGGCAGTTGCTGTTCGACCTCGGCGCGGCCACCAGCGGCGACGACACGCTGGAGGACTTGTTCGCCGAGGCGGAAGCGGCGGAGGAGGGCGGCGATCATGACGGAGCCGCCGCGCTCTACCTGCGCTGCCTAGCCATCGACCCGACCGACGCCATCGCCGCCTTCAACCGCGCCAACTGCCTGCGCGCCGGCGGCCACGCCGCCGATGCCGCGCATGACTATGCCAGGGCGATCAAGCTCGACCCGTCCTTTGTCGAGGCCTGGTTCAATCTGGCCGGACTGATGAGCGAACAGGGCCGCGACGCCTCGGCGCGGCGACACCTACAGAAGGCGATCGCGCTGGACAGGAACTACGCCGATCCGGTGTTCAACCTGGCGCGGCTGGAATTCGACGCCGGTAACCTGCCGGAAGCGCGGCGGCTCTGGCTGCGCTATCTCGAACTCGACGCGGATTCGGAGTGGGCCGGGGTGGCGGCGAAGGGCGTGCAGTTCGTGGACATGCAACTGGCGCGGACGGCGGGGTGAGGGCGTGGCGCCCGTACACGCCTCGGGTCACGATGGGCCTGCATTTTGATCAGCGCTTCAACGTTACTGTTGACCGGCAGTCAGGCCGGCCGGACTGCCTTGAAATTGTCGCAAGCCCTCAGATATGTTGCACCTGGGTGGGTCAATAGCAGCTTGCGTGGGCAGCAATATGCGTTTGAGGGGTGTTATGCTGGCGCCGTTTTTGGCGCTGTGCTGGATATGTGCGTCGCAGGCTCAAAGCGATGCGGTCGAAGATTTTTCGGCGCCGCTCGCCTCTGACATTTTCTACAAGCGCTACCTGGAAGCATTGGACAAGCCGGATACGGCCGCCGATGCTGTCACATTCTTCGTGCGCGGCGAGGTCGCTGCCGGAAAATGGATGCCGCCGGCCAAAGGCAAGAAGCAGGAGTCGGGCGCCGCCAGCCCCGAAGACGCGGATGCGGAACTCGGCGCGGCCGGCCCTTTCGTAACCCATCCCTGGGAACAGGTCAGCGTCGGCGACATCGCCACGCTCACCCGCGTCGCCACGCTGGCCGGGCGCTACGAGGCCGCGATGCAGGCGTTGCGCCCCGCCCCGGCGGCGTTGCAGGTCGCCGTGGCGGAACGCCTGCTCGAAGGGACGATCGACGGGCGCAATGCTTCCGCCGCCGCACGCCTTTTCGAAATGGCGGCCGAGGCCGGCAGTCCCCTGGCGCAATCGCGCCTGGCCTTCCTGTACCTGGAGGGCCTCGGAGTCCCGAAGGACGCGGCCGCCGCCAGGCGGTGGGCCAAGCTTGCCGCCGATGCCGGCGATGGTTTCGCCATCTACCAGCTCGCGCGCATGGAAGAAGCGGACAAGACGCCCGCGGGCGTTTCGGCGGCGCTTGCCCTCTATCAGCGGTTCCTGTCGGAGCCCGCGCGTTTTCGAGGTTCGGAAGGACCAACGGCCGCGGCGCTGCTGATGGCGAACAGGATGATGTCGCCGGGAGCGGCGCTGTCATCGGAGGCAGCGGCCACCGCGATTATGAACGTGGCGGAAGTGGCGCCCGACTTCGCGCTGGCTTTGGCGCGGGTCAATCTGTGCACCGGATGCGGCGGCATCATCGATGTCAACAAGGCCGCGGAATGGCTTCGGCTGGCGCATGATTTCGGCAACCAGGACGCCGGCTACGAGCTCTATCTTCTGCTGCGGGCCCGGCCCGATCTTGCGCAGGAGCCCAATGAAGGACTGGAGCGCCTGCGCGCGGGTGGCACGGACCACATCTATTCCTTCGTCGCCGCCGCACTCGAGGAAGCCCGCGAGAAGGATGGCGAGAAGGCGGTCGCAGGCGCGGCCCGCACCTTGCTCGACCGCGTCTGCGGGGGCGACGCGGGCCCTTGCGAGGACGCCGCGCGGGTCATGGCTTCCGGCCGGCTCGATCTGGCGGCGGTGGCTCCCGGATTGGCCAAGCTCACCGAGCTCGATTCGATCCAGCTGGTCGACATACTGGCCGCGTATGGCGATTTCGACGGCGCGTTGGCGCGGGCCCGCCGGATCGCCCCGACCAGCTATGACATGCTCGTCGTGACCGGTCCGAGCGACCAGCGTGCCCGCACGCCTACCTTCCGGCGCCTCGTCGCCTCCCGCGACGCCGGCAATCTCAAGGCTCTGCCCGAGGGGTTCGTGCCGCTTCTGACCTTCCTGGCCGACAATGGCGACGAAGAGGCCAGATCCTTCCTCGATACGCTGACGCAGCGCGGTGCGGTCGGCAAGCCGGAGCCGGCGGTGCTTCCGCTCGACGAAGCCCGCGCTGCCTTCGGGCGCGTCGCCGCCAAGGGCGGCCTGTCGCGCGCCTTCGTCAATGCCGCACGCGACCTTTCGGGCGCGCTCAAGCAGGCGGATCAGCCGAAAGAGGCGCTGCGCATGGAGTTGACCGCGCTTTCGGCCGACCTTCAACTCAACGAGATCGCGGGGCTTTCCGAGGGCGCCCTGCAGCGCGACCTCACGCGCGTCTGCCTGCTGTCCAAGGCCAGCGAGCGGACGCTGGCCCTGGGCTCGAATGACGTCGCCATGGTGCTGGCCAAGGACGCGGTCAACACGCTGCAGACGGTGCGCGCCGGGCTTTCGAGCCTGCCCGAGCATCTGCAGACCTGTTTCAGCGACCTTGTCTCCGACAATTATCGCTGGCTGGCGGACTTCTTCGTGCGCCAGAACCGTCTCGCCGAAGCCGAGTCCGTGCTTGCGATGCTGAAGGATTTCGAGGCCTTCCAGTTCGTCGACCGCGATGCCGATTTCCGGGGCCGTTCCTATGACACGCTGCCGCTGTCCGAGCCGGAGCGCGGACTGAAGGCTGCGATCGATACGCTGCGTCCGCCGACGACGCAGGATGCGAGGCGCTCCGAGGAACTGATCGTCAAGCGCGGCCAGGGCGGCCTCGACGACGCGGAGACGAAAGAGCTCGATATGCTTCAGGCAAGGCTCGCGGAGGCGGACGCCGCCTATGACAAGGCGCTCGATGCCATCGTGGAAAAAGCCGAGGCGCTGGGACGCGGCGAGGAGGTCGCGCGGATCGACGCGCTCGGATCGCTGCAGGGTTATCTCAGGGATGAGCCGGAGCAGCCGGCGGTGCTGCACTATCTGGTTCTTCCCGACAGGCTGAACATCATCCTGACCACCGCCTATGACCGCAAGAGCGTGACGATCGACCAATGGGACGGGCAGCCTTTTTCGGAGGCGCATCTCAATGAAGAGATCCAGAAGCTGCACGTCGCGATGACGTCGCCATCGCTTGACCCCAAACCCCAGGCGCGCAAACTCTACGACCTGCTCATCGCCCCGTTCAGGGCCGATCTCGACGCGGTCCAGACCAAGCTCGTGCTGCTGTCGCCGGACCGGCGCCTGCGCTACATCCCCTTCGCCGCGCTTTATGACGGCAAGGGCTACGCGGTCGAGCATTTCGAGTTCGCCATGCTGTCGGACGCCGGCTACGAGATCGCCGGCAGGAAGACCACCGGCATACCGTTCGCCGCACTCGGGATGACGCGCGCCGCCGAGGGGTTCAAGGCGCTTCCGGGCGTCAAGGTGGAGATCGACGGCATTATCAAGGGCAAGGACGGATACGGCCTTTTCGAGGGGCGCGCGCTCTTCGATGCCGCGTTCAACAAGGATGCGCTGGCCGATGCGTTGCGGATCGGCGCGCGCTCGCCCGCCGGCGTCGGCGTCGTGCACATCTCGTCGCATTTCAATCTGGCGGGGAGCGATGGATCGTCCTTCCTGCTGCTGGGCACGGGCGAAAGACTGTCGCTGCGCGAGATCAAGAAGGAGCGGCGGGCCTTCGATTTCGGCCGCGTCGACCTTCTGACACTCTCTGCCTGCGAGACCGGCTATGTTGATCCCAGCCTCGACGGGCGCGAACTCGAAAGCCTCTCGACGCTGACCGGCAGCCGCGGCGCACGCGCCATACTGGCGAGCCTGTGGCCGGTCGACGATGTCTCGACGGCGCTCAGCATGCAGCGCTTCTACGAGATCCGCGAGCGGGGCAATATGTCGAAAGCCATGGCGCTGGCGCTGACGCAGCGGGAATTCATCGCCGGCAAGATCGGCTCGACGGACATCGCCGCGGGGCCGAGCATCGTCACCGAGACCGCGGCGCGGGGCGCCATTTCGCTGGCGCCGAAGGCCCAGGGCGGACTCTCGCATCCCTACTTCTGGGCCCCCTTCCTGCTGACCGGCAACTGGCGTTGAGAGATGAGCATGACGCGTATCTTTTCCATGATGCTGGCGATGGCCCTGCTGGGCCTGGTTCCGGAAATCGCGCGGGCGGCGGACAAGTTCGAGTCCGGGCAATGCATGACGCTGCACAATGACCGCAAGGACGGCCCTGTGAAGGACATGGCCGTGCAGCTGCAAGACGACATCATCAGCATTTCGTTCACCGAATGGGACGTACCCAACACCGAGTTCCAGACCAGCGCCAAGTGCTATCCCCAGAAGGGTAAGCTGGAATGCCAAATCGACTGCGACGGCGGCCACGTCACGGTTTCGGCGGCGCCGGACGGGGCATGGGAACTGGATAGCTCATTGCTCTATTCGATGACCGGTTCCGAAAGCCTGTTCGCGGTGCAGGGAGTGTCCGATACTGCCTTCCTGCTGGGAAAGTTCCGGGTCGCCAGGGATACGCAGAACAAGCTGTGCCGCATGAGTCCCGACCGTGTTTTCGTCGGACTTGCGCCGGGCGACATCTCGCCGCGCGTAGAACGCGCCGAAAAGCTGCTGAGCCGGCTCGGCCTGCTGCTGGAGTTTCCCGATACGGTCTACGACGAGGCCACGGCCGAGGCGGTTCGCCGCTTCCAGCGGCAATACGGCCTGGCGCAAAGCGGGATCATCGACGAGCCGACATCGCAAGCGCTGGTCTCCGCGGGCTTTGTCGGCACGGGCTGCTGAAATCTTGCAAGAGGAAAATGCTTCATGAAATTGTTGCGACTGTCCGTTCTGCTCGCCATGGTCCTGGCGCCCGCCATGGCATGGGCCGATCCGATCGAGGGGGAATGGAAGACGGCCGATACCTCGCTCGCTACGATCAAAGGCTGCGGCGACCAGTTCTGCATCGTCATGAAGACCGGCGACTGGCCCGGCAAGCAGATCGGCCAGCTCAAGGCGGCCGGCAAGGGCACATATGCCGGCACGGTCACCGATCCGCGCGACGAGAAGACCTATTCGGGCCGCGCCACGCTGAACGGCAACACGTTGAAGCTCACCGGCTGCGCGCTCAAGATCTTCTGCCAGACTGAAGTCTGGCAGCGCCATTGAGGCGCTGACATTCCGGACGGGAAGGCGCGGCGCTGCGCCTTTCGTCGCCGTGGTCGAGCCCGGCGGACGAATGGGCGGCCATGTGGTATAGGGCCGTGGAGGGACCGTCTTTTCTCGCCGGGAGTTCGCGCCTGATGTCCACCACCTTCCTCTTCGACGGCTTCGACACCGCTCCGGTCACCATCCTGCTCGCCCACGGCGCCGGCGCGTCCATGGATTCGCCCTCGATGACCGCCACCGCGAAGGCTCTTGCCGCCGCCGGGTTCCAGGTCGCGCGCTTCGAGTTCCACTATATGGCGGCGCGGCGCTACGGCCAGCGCAAGCCGCCGCCGCGCGCCGAGACGGTCAACCCCGAATATGTCAAGGCGATCGCCGATCTGCGCGCCCGGGGCGTGACCGGCAAGCTGATCATCGGCGGCAAGTCGATGGGCGGCCGCGTCGCCTCGATGGTGGCGGACGAGATGTCGGCCAAGGGTGAGATTTCGGGGCTGGTGTGCCTGGGCTATCCCTTCCATCCGCCCGGCAAGCCCGAGCAGTGGCGGACCAGGCATCTCGTCGGATTGAAAACGCCGGCGCTGATTTTCCAGGGCACGCGCGACGAGTTCGGCACCAGGGATGAGGTGGCGGGCTATGGGCTTTCCCCGGCGATCGAGGTGATCTGGCTCGAGGATGGTGACCATGATCTCAAGCCACGCAAGAGCGTGTCAGGGTTTTCGGCGGGCGATCATCTGAAGACCATGGCGGAGACGGTGAGGGATTGGGCGGAGAGGATTTAGGGCCGTAGCTTTAGGTGGGTCGCTAACTTTCGACGTCGGCGGCGCCCCTCATTGCCCTGCCGGGCATTTCTCCCCGTATAGTGACGGGGAGAAAGATGCTGTCATCGCTGATTTCGCCAATCGCCAACGTTACAGGAGGGGCGGGGCGTTGCGGTCAGCTTTCTTCTCCCCGTCACTATACGGGGAGAAGGTGCCGGCAGGCGGATGAGGGGCGGCGCTGACGTTGGCTATTGGCCAATATCCGGGCGCGGCACTCGACCACCCCTTGCCCCTCGCTTCCCCTTCCTGCTTCATACCCCCAGATGAAACTCGCGACCTTCAACATCAACAACATCAACAGCCGGCTGGAAAACCTTTTGGCCTGGCTCGCCACCGCCAAACCCGATGTGGTCTGCCTGCAGGAACTGAAGGCGCGCGACACGCAGTTTCCGCTGACCAGCCTCGCCAGGGCCGGCTACGGCGCGGTGTGGAAGGGCGAGCCGACCTGGAACGGCGTCGCCATTCTGGCGCGTGGCGCCGAGCCGGTGCTGACCCGCGACGCCTTGCCCGGCGACGATGAGGACAGGCAAAGCCGCTACATCGAGGCGGCGGTGGACGGCGTCGTCATCGCCTGTCTCTACGCGCCGAACGGCAACCCGCAGCCGGGGCCGAAATTCCAGTACAAGCTTGCCTGGCATGCGCGGCTGGAGACGCATGCGGCAGCACTTCTCGATACCGGCCTGCCCATTGTGCTGGCCGGCGACTACAACATCGTGCCCGAGCCGCGCGACATCTACGCCACGCGCTCCTATGACGATAACGCGCTGGTGCAGCCGCAAAGCCGCGCCGCCTTCGCGGCGTTGCTGGAACAGGGCTGGACGGATGCGCTGAGGAAGAAGCATCCGAAGGAAACGCTCTACACCTTCTGGGATTATCGCCGGAACCGCTGGCCGCGCGATGCGGGCCTCAGGCTCGACCATATCCTGCTGTCGAAGACGCTGGCGCGCCGGCTGAAAGGCGCCGGCATCGATCGCGAGGTGCGCGGCGAAGACGGCGCCAGCGACCACGCGCCGGTCTGGGTGGAGTTGGGCTAGGGCATGCCGGCCGTCGCCGGGCAGGTGGCGATGACCGTGGGTGGATGTTCATCCGGCCCTTGGCTGTTCCCCTGAATATTCGCGCCTGAGCAGGCTCATAATGTGGGCGTCGACGGGTTCGCCATCCCAGATCAACGCTTCCCGCCTTGTGCCTTCGAGCCGGAAGCCGAGCTTTTCGTACACCCGTCTGGCGCGCGGGTTGAACGCATAGACCTCCAGCTCGATACGGTTGAGCTCCAGCGTCTCGAAACCGTGACGCAGCAGCAGCGCGGCGGCCTCGGTGCCGTACCCTCTGTCGCGGCCGGCCGCGTCCCAGATGACGATGCGGAACGATCCCGTCCTGTTTGTCCAGTCGATGCCGTTCAGCACGGCTTCGCCGATCAGGGCGCCGCCGGCGAGGATGCCGTAGTCGCAGCGGTCGCTTGCCGTTTCGGCCCGGGCGTAGTGCGCCTCCACCTCAGCCAGGGTGAATTGCGCGTGCGTGCCCGTCAGCCGCTTCGATTCCGGTTCTTCCAGTCCCGCATGGATCGCCGGCGCGTCAAGCCACGTCAGCGGCCTCAGTGTTACCGTCCTGCCGGCCAGCACCGGTTTGGCAGCCTGCATCATGGACGCTCCCTCGATTGGCCCGGCCTTGTCTTCCGAAGGGCAGGCAATGTCCAGCCGGCTTGCACACGCATACCCGCACGGCATTCGCACCGGCGGCCATCGCTGCTCTGCGTTTTGCGCTCGCTCCGCAGCGCTGATAATCTGTACGTATTCGCGCCTTTGGAGCGGCAGCTGGTATCGCGGGGGAAGGGCCGATGAACAGACTGGCGGACAGATTGCCGGCGCTTGTGCTTGGCGTGGTCGCAGCGGTGTGCACGGTGCGGACCTATCCGCTGATCGATGCCGTCACCCTGCAAGGTTTTTCGATGACGGACGCGGCCTCGCTGCGGCTGGTGGCGTATTCGGCGGGCGCGCTTGCCTGTTTCATCGGCGCGCTGCTGTTCGTGGCCGGGCTGCTGCCGGGCCGGGCCGTGCATGCGGCCGGAGCGCCGCTGTTCGGCCGGGACGCCGAGGTTGAGCCGCAAGGCCGCCCGGGCCTGCGCCGCGCCTTCCTCGTGCTGCCGGCGCTTGTTGTGCTGGCGCTGCTTGGCGATCAGGCCGGCTCGTGGTGGCACCGGGGCCAGGAGGTTGCCAGCGCGCCGCCGGTCGAGCCGGCGCCCAAGCCGGAGCCTGTGGCGCCGCCCGCGCCACCCCTGACAGCGAAGCCGCCGGAACCGTCGCCGGTCGCTCCAGTGCCGCCCCCTCTGTCGCGGCCCCCTCTGTCGCCACCCCCTCTGGCGTCACCCGCTCCGCCGCCGGCGCAGGCCGCTCCTCCGCCGCAGGTTGCGCTGACGCCGCCAACACCGCCTGAAGTCCTGCCCGCGCCGCCGGCCGTCGCGCCGCCCGTCACCGTGGCGCCATTGCCGCCCGCGCCGCCGGCCCTGCCGACAGAGCCCGACGGTCATCGCGACGCAGTCGTCTGGCTGGCGGTGGCGAATGACGGCCGCGAGATCATGAGCGCCAGCACCGACCATACGATCAAGCTCTGGGACATTGGCGGCAAGCGCCTGATCCGCACGCTGGGCATGCACAGGGACATGGCCCGCACGGCGCTGTTCATGCCCGACGGCGTCACCGCGCTGACGGCCGGCGACGATGGCGAGATCGTGCAGCGCAAACTGTCGGACGGCACCGTGCTGCATGTCTTTTCCTCGGGCGCCAATGGTGGCGTCAACAAGCTCGCCATCAGCCCGGACGGCAGACGGGCCGTCAGCGGGCACGACACGGGCAATGTCATCGTCTGGGACCTGGAGAAGGGCAGCGTGCTGCATGTCTTGACCGGTCACGACTGGTCGATCAGCTCGGTCGCCGTGTCGCCTGACGGCAGGCAGGCGCTGAGCGCCAGCATCGACGGCACGCTGAAACTCTGGGACATCGAGAGCGGCAGGCAGCTGCGCAGCTGGCATGGCCACGACCAGGGCGCCTATGGCGCGGTGTTCACCGCCGACAGCCATCATCTCGTCACCGGCAGCGGCGACCTGACGATCAAGGTCTGGGACCTCGACAGCGGCCGCGAGGTGAGGCGCTTCGAGGGCCATGAGGGCACGGTCTACGCGCTGGCTTTGTCTGGAGACGGCAAGCGCCTGTTGTCCGGCTCGCTCGACGGCACGGCGCGGCTCTGGGACATGGAAAGCGGCAACCAGATGGCCATGTTCGACAGCCGCACCGGCCCGATCTACGCGGTGGCCTTCGCCGCGGACGGCACGGTGCTGACCGGCGGCTACGACCGCACCATCAGGGACTGGCCGGCTGCGGGCGGGGATGGCGTGGTTCTGTTCGCGGGCGCGCCGCAGTGAGGGGCGGACAGAGGTGCAAAGCCCCCCGTCGCGCGATCTGAGCTGCCATGGTCGACGCGGACGAGGGGGCGCATTGTTGGGGATGGCTTGGGCGCCCGCGTCAACCAGGGCGGCTCGTACCGCCGCGATCAAACCATCGCACATTGCCGGGCGGCCGGAACTTCCGCGAAAGCGGAATAGCCGGGAAGCGGCTTGCCCTCCGGCGCTTCCGTGTCATCGCGCCGGGCGGCGGCATGCAGGTCGCCGGCCACTGGCGTATCGCAGGCGGAGGCGAGCGGTCGCGGCCTGACCGGAAGGGCTTGCGGTCAGATTCATCCGTTCGCTGCATCTCGTTGTTCAGGCAGGGCTTTCGGCGTTCCATGGCGGTTTGTCCTGAAACACTTTCCACCGGCATCGGTGTTGACGCTCTCGCGCCGCGCATGATTAGCCCGGGGTGACGACCCCAACGATGGTGATAGCCTTGACGACCCACACCCGCTTTGCCAATGCCAGACTTGCCGACGGCTCGCTGGTTGATCTCACGGTCACCGATGGGCGTTTCAGCGCCATCACGCCAGCCGGTAAGACGGCTGAAGACACCGCCGCCATCGTCGATCTCGTCGGCCAGCTCGTCGTGCCGGCCTTTGTCGAGGGGCACATCCATCTCGACACCTCGTTTTATGGCGACGCCTGGCGGCCGCATATTCCGTGCACCAACGGTTTCGACGTGCGCGAGCGGGTTGCCTTCCAGGCGCGCAACCTTGCCGCCGCCGCGCCGATGGCGGAGCGGGCGCGAAACCAGCTCGAACTCTGTGTCGGCAATGGCAGCCTCGCCATGCGCAGCCATGTCATGGTCGACGCTTCGGTCGGGCTGAAACATGTCGAGACCATCCTGGCGGTGCGCGAGAAATACCGCGACCTGATCGACATCCAGCTCGTCGCCTTCCCGCAGGGCGGCATCCTGTCCTCGCCCGGCACGGCGGAGCTTCTGGACGAGGCGCTGAAGCTTGGCTGTGAGCTGATCGGCGGGCTTGACCCCGCGAGCTTCGACCGCGACGTGAACGGTCATCTCGACGTGGTGTTCGGCCTGGCGCAGAAGCGTGGCGCCGGCGTCGACATTCACCTGCATGATGGCGGCACGCTCGGCCTGTTCCAGGTCGAGGAGATCGCGGCGCGGACGAAGGCGCTCGGCATGCAGGGCAATGTCGCGGTCAGCCATGCCTACGGGCTCGGCGATATCCAGGCCGATGCGCTTGAGAAGGCCGGCGATATGCTGGCGGCGGCCGGCGTCGCCATCATGACCAATGCGCCGGGCAATCATGCCTTCCCGCCGGTGGCGGCGCTGAGGCGCGCCGGCGTCACCGTGTTCAGCGGTTCCGACAACATCCGCGATTCCTGGTGGCCCTATGGCGACGGCGACATGCTGAACCGGGCCAACATGATCGGCTACCGCTCCGGCTTCTATGAGGACCACGAGCTCGAAGCCGCCTTCGACGTCGTCACCCATGCCGGCGCGAAAGCACTGCGGCTGGATGGTTACGGGATCGCGGCCGGCGCCAGGGCGGATTTCGTCGTCATGCCGGCGGAGCATGTGCCGGAGGCTGTGGTGGCGGTGCCGAAGGGGCGCACCGTATACCGGGCTGGCGGTGCGGTGGCCAAGGATGGCAAGATGCTGCGCTGAGGCGGCGTCTCGCCTTGGATGGAATTGCCGGTCCGACAGGGACCGCGGTGGTTTGGAGCAAGCAAAGGCAGGCTGACACGGATATCGACGCGGGGGGCGGGCGAATGACAGGGCAGGAGACCTGGAAAAAACTGTCGCATGAGGCGGGGAGTGCAAGCAGGCCGGGGGCGGTGAGGCTTGCCGGAAGCCATGTCGGGCTTTCGCCGCTGCGGCTCGAAGACGCCGAGGGCATTTTCGAGCTTACCCATGCCAGCGGGCGCGACGAGATCTGGGCCGAGATGAAAATAGGACCCTTCGACGGGATCGAGTCTTTCCAGGCCCATGTCGGCGAACTTCTGAACGACCAGTCCCGCACGATACTGACGTTGCGCACGATCGCGGACGGACCGCCGGCAGGCTGGCTGTGCCTGATGGAGGCCAGGCCCGCGCATCGGGTTATCGAACTGGGCTATGTGCTGTTCGCGCCGCCGCTGCAGCGGACCATCGCCGCCAGCGAGGCGCTGTTCCTGATCATGCGGCACATCTTCGACGATCTCGGCTACAGGCGTCTGGAATGGACCTGCACCACGGACAACGCAAAATCCCGGCGGGCGGCCGACCGGCTGGGCTTCGCCTTCGAAGGCATATTGCGCGACGGCCTCGTTCTGAAAGGCCGCACGCGCGACATCTGCATGTATTCGATGCTGGCGCGCGAATGGGCGCTTGTCGGGCCGGCCTTCCGGGCGTGGCTGTCGCCGGACAATTTCTCCGAGGGCCGCCAGATCAGGTCCTTGCTGGAGATTAGAGGAACCTCGATGCATGTCGCGCAAAGCGACCCCGGCTAGGCCGGCGTCGCTTCACCGCGTGCCCCCACGCATGGCCGGATCGCCCACTCGCGCGAACAGGCGTTTGCCCATCTCCAGGAATTCCACCTTGTAGAAGTCGCGGCGGCTCAACGGTTCGGCGATGTCGCGGTTGCGCACCGGCAGCACAAAGCCGAATTCTCCGCCTTTTTGCCCGCCGCGATCGGTCCAGTATTCGTCCATGTCGGCGCGCTTGCGGGCGCGTTTGACCGACGCGCGGAAATTGATGGTGTGCCTGGTGTCGGAGACGCCGAGGAAATAATGGGCGCCGCCGCCAATCGCAATGCCTTCCATGATGAGCAATGCCGCATCCTTCGGCCTCAGCCCGCACATGTCGCGCGTGGCGTCGATGACGGCGCGCTTGGCCGCCGGCTTCGAGCTGCCCTGCAGTCCGCCGATCGCCACGGTGTAGCGGTCGGCGCCCAGGGGATAGAGAATGAAGCTCAGCCTGACCAGGTCGAGCCGGTCGCTCTGCCGCGTCAGCTTGATCGAGAAGGCGCCCTCGTGGCTGGTGCCGGAATGGACCGACAGTCGCATGGTGAGCGCATAGGCGTCGCGCCGCCCGCGAACCAGGCCGATATCCATCGGCCTTCCCAACCAGGCGGCCTCCAGCATGCCGCGCGGCAGGCCTGCCGCGGCGAGCTCGAAATGGCCGGCCAGCAGATCGAAGCCACGCAGGTCCGGCAGGCCGAGCGCGAAGAACTTGTAGGGCTTCTTGCGCAACAGGTCGTCATGGGGCCGGCTGAGCCCGTGCCGGCGCCGGTAGTCGATGACGAAGCGGAACCATTTGAAGGAGCTGACCGGCTTGCAGGCGAAGCGGCTGAGGAAAATTCGGGATTGGCGCGGCCCCAGCCGCCCGCACAGGCTCATGACCTGACCAGCCACGGCGGCGGTTTCCCGCAGCCGGTCGCGCCCGTTCGTTTCAGTCGTCAAGATATGTCCCACGGCGATTGCGCGGCGGAGTTAGCCTCGAAGCATTACGCGGACATTGCGCGAGTGGGCTTCGTCAGACGGCTTCCGCGCCCTGTTTGCGTGTCAGGCGGGCAACGCGGCATTGCCAAATGCTGTCCCGCCGGCGTTGCGCGCCAGAAACGGATTGACACCGCAACGCATCGAGGCGGATGTGGCGCGGTTACTGCTGCAAGGGGCTGAAATGAAGAAAACCTATCAGAAGCCGGCGTTCGCTCGCCGGCAGAAACTGTCCGCCATCACGGCGGCTCCCGCGCTGTCGAACGGCAAGAAGCCTGTCTAATCCAGGCCCGGCAAGCATCCGGCCTAACCCGGCAAGGTGATTTCCCGGCTGAGCTTGACCAGGTCGCCGCGCGTGTGGCGGCCTGTCTTCTCGAACACTTTCAACAGATGGCTTCGCACCGTGCTTGGCGCCACGCCCAACGTGCGTGCGATGTCCGCGGTCTTTTCGCCAGCCACCACCAGTTCGAACACGCGCTGTTCCGCCGGCGTCAGTTCGTAGAGCAGGCGCATGGCGTCGGCCGGCATTTCCAGCGGCGCGGCGGCATCGCCGATGAACACGGCGACGGCCGCGCGGCGGTCGAGCCCGCCGCGCAGCGAGCGGTTTTCGAGCGGCATCACCTGCACGGCGAGCGCCGTGCCGTCGCGCGACTTCGCGGCGATGCCGATGCCGCGCCGGCCGAGTTCCTGCTCGGCGTGCGCCGCCGCCTGCACCGCGGCTTGCAGCCGGTTCGGCACGAGTTCGCGCGCCAGCGTGAGCTTGCCGCGCACCGACGATATCGGATCGCCATTGGCCAGCATGGCGCGGGCGGCGGAATTGGCATGCACGATCGCCATGTCCTGGGCGACCAGCACAACGGCCGAGCGCGTCGCGTCGAGCGCGGCCTCGAAGGTGGTGGCGGCCGACGTCGCGACGTCGAGGATCCGGCTGATGGTGACGGCGCGGCGCAGATGCGGCGCCAGCAGGCGCAGGCCCTCCATCTCGCGCTCGGTCAGCGGCGGGGCGGATTCGTGGCGGCCAAGCCCGAGATTGCCGACCATCGTGCGGTCCCGCGCCAGTATGATGCCGATCTGGTCGACGAGGCCGAGCGGCCGCACCCATTCCTCGTAGAAACGGTTTCCATTCCAGATCTCGGGGCCGGTGACCGTCGACTGGAGGACCGGCTCCTCCAGCGGGAATTCGGCCATCCGGGCCAAACCGCCCCAAAGCTGGATGACGTCGTCATTATAGGCGCTCATCCCGGCGAGGTATCCGTCGGGAATGTTGGTGGTCACCTGTACCACCCCGGTGCCGGTTGGCAACGCGATCACAGAGAGGGCGCCCAGATGGAAGCCGAAATGGCTCCGCATGTCGTCGAGCGCCTTCTGCCAGAGATCGGGTTCGATGACGGCGTCATAGAATGTGCCGATCATGCCGGCGAGTTCGGAAAATTCATCTGTCAAGATCTGCTCTCCCCCGAAAGCGCCAACTCATGGAAATACAGCATAGTGCGGGTGTCTTGGCTAGGTTGCTTAATCAAGCCATCGAGTTAATCGCGCGGGCGCCGGCGATAGATTGAAACAAACGTCGCCGTATCCACCAGTTGGTGGATGCCGTCACCGAATGCCGTCGCTAGCTTCTTGCCGAATTGCGAATCTTGCGTTCGATCGGGCGGGGGCTTTACGGATGGGAAATTGGTGCGGCAGGACGGGTGATCTTTTGTCGGGTGGCGGCCTGGGTCGGTCTGGCCTGGTGGGGCTTGTCCGGCCGGGTGGGCTCGCCAGAGTCTCGACGATCGTGTTCGGCATGGCCATGTGTTCGACGACGTGGGCCTTCGCCGATGATTGCGGCGACGGGTCGGGCCTGGACGGCGCGTATGCCTGCGGTTCGGGCGCCATCGCCAGCGACAGCCCGGCCAACAGCGCATTCGGCAACAATGCCTTTGCCTTTAGCGACGGCGGCAACACCGCGGTCGGGGCGGCTTCGACTGCCGGCATTGGTGCCAACAACACGGCTCTCGGCTACAATGCGGCAGCATATGGCAATGGCGCCACCGCAATCGGACAAGGTGCCAATGCCACCTTTGACGGGTCCACCGCTTTGGGCCAAGGCGTTGCCACCACGCGAGCAAACCAGGTTGCCATCGGCACCGGCCAGTCGACCTACACGCTGGCCGGCCTTCCCTCGGCCGCCAGCACCAGCGCCCAGTCCGGCACCACCTACATCGTAACGACAGACAGCGCGGGCAATCTGGCGGCCTCGACATTCGACCTGGCCACGCTGTCGGCCCTGCCCGCGGCGGTGGCGCAGAACAGTTCCGATATCACCGCCCTGCAAGGCACGGTTAGCGGCCACACAACCGAGTTGGCCGACCATGAAACGCGCATCACCAACAATGAGAGCGACATTGCGCAGCACACCACCCAGATCGCGTCGCTCGACACGCGCGTGACCACCAACACCACCGACATTGCGACCAATACCGGCAACATAGCCATCAACACAGCCAACATCGCCACAAACACGGCCAACATCGCCACGAATACCACCAACATCGCGTTGCTAGATGGCCGGGTCGGAAGCCTGGAGAGCGGGCTCAACGCCGTGAACGGCCGGATCGACAAGGCGTTTGAGGGAACCGCCATGGCGCTGGCGATGGCCGGCAGCGGCCTTCCCGGCGACAAGAACTACGCCGTCTCGCTCAACTGGGGCACGTTCCAGGGCGAGAACGCCTTCGCCGGCAGCGCGCAGGCCCGCATCAGCGAGAATGTCATCCTGAGCGGCGGCATCGGCGTGGGCGCCAGCAATCACACCGTTGGCGGCCGCGCCGGCGTCACCGTCGCCTGGTAGCTGCGGCGCCAACGAGATACGCGGCATGCGATCCAGTCAGCGAACCGCCCTGTATCGGGTCTGGCGGCGAGGGGCAGTCGTCGCGGGGTGGCTCGCGCTCGCCACCCTTGCCAGCCCGCTTGCACCGCCGGCGCTGGCGCAGGCCAGGACGTCCGACAAGGGGCAGGCCAAGCCGGCGCAGATCGACCGCAACGCCGTGCTGATCCTGACACGCAGCACGCTGCTGGCGCTCGACCATGCCAACAAGACCGGCAATTACACGGTGCTGCGCGATCTCGGCTCGCCGAATTTCCAGGCCAACAGCGCCGCGCAACTCGGCGAGATCTTCGCCGCCCAGCGCAAGCAGGCGCTCGATTTCAGCGCCATAGCGGTGCTGGAGCCGCAACTCACCCTCTTGCCGCAGATCGAGCCGGGCGGCATGCTGCATATGGCGGGGTTCTTTCCCTCGGCGCCGATGCAGATCGATTTCGAGCTTCTGTTCGAGCCGGTGGACCGGCAATGGAAGATCTTCGGCGTGTCGGTCAACCTCACGCCCGGCGGTCCGCAAGCCCCGGACAAGCCCGCGGGCGACCGGCCCAAACCGGCGCCGGCCGCGGCGCCACCAGAGGCGCCATCGATTTCGGTCGGCAAGAAACCCAAGCCGTCCAAGCCCTGATATCCAGGCTTCGGGCTGGACCCGCAAGGTCAGGGATCATCGCCTTGCGTCTGCAACGGGCCAGCCGGGGCGATGAAGCGCAAGGTCGCCCCAAGGGAGCGCAACGGAACGGACCGATCTTGCCAGGGCGGGCATGTCGGCCATTGCGGCCGGCGCGGCTTGCTGTATGGTTTGGCGAACGCCAGCTTGCCCGGCATCGAACCGCCCCGGTTTGCTTGTAGGACCAAGGTCTTGGGTGATGGTGTGCAAAGGTCCTGCCGGCCACGTTCGGTTCCGGCAATGTCCATTGGACGTTCCCTTATTTTAGTCAATTGAGATATACGGATGGGGGCGCGTTGGGTGAGGCGCGAGCGGGTAGGGCGCAGCTTCGATGGTCCCTGCGTCGCCGTCGATAACCGGCTACCAGCCCATCCATTCACGGGTGCGCCAAGCCAGACCCGCAAAGGGCGCCATAAGCACAATCACCACGAACATCAGCGTGAAGGGATGCTTGGTCACGGAGGGTCTGGGAGCCATAATGGTCTTCGTCCTTGCTGAAATCCATTTGCCTGAAGGCTGCTTGCCTGTGGACAATGCCTCCGGGATCACGCCGACAACGTCGCCTGACGCACATGGTTGCATCGTCAGCCGACATCAATTCGCGACACCGGAACCGGGCGTCGGGCCCGGCGTTGTTGCCCCGTGAACGGCGAGGCTGCCACCTCCGCCGTCATGTTTGAAGGTTCGTCCTGCTCCCGGCAGGACGAACCTTTTCGGTGCCTCGCAAAGGCGTGAAAACGAGCGCCCTGGCTGTATGTAGATTTACGTCCGACCATGCCGCCAGAATGAGAAAAAGCCCGCCGTGGCATTGCGGCCATGACGGGCTTTTCCGTGGTTGGTCGCGAAAGCCTATTCGGCGGCGGCCAGCTTGTCCTGCGTCTTCGTCTCGAAATCGCTGGCGTCGTGGCGTTCGTGCAACTGCATGGCCGGCTCGCCGAAGGCGCGGTTGACCATGCGGCCGCGCTTGACCGCCGGGCGCTCGTCGATGGCCTTGGCCCAGCGCTGGACATGCTTGTATTCCTGCACCGACAGGAACTCGGCGGAATCATTGTACATGCGGCCGAGCGCCAGCCCGCCATACCAGGGCCACACCGCCATGTCGGCGATCGAATAGTCCTTGCCGCCGAGATAGTCCGTTTCGGCCAGCCGGCGGTCGAGCACGTCCATCTGGCGCTTTACCTCCATCGAGAAGCGGTCGATGGCGTATTCGAATTTTTCCGGCGCATAGGCGTAGAAATGGCCGAAGCCGCCGCCGAGATAGGGGGCTGAGCCCATCTGCCAGAACAGCCAGGACAGCACTTCGGCGCGCGCCGGCTGTTCGGTGGGCAGGAAGGCGCCGAATTTCTCGGCCAGATAGACCAGGATCGAGCCGGATTCGAAGATGCGCACCGGCGTCTTGCCACTGCGGTCCATCAAGGCGGGGATCTTGGAGTTGGGATTGACCTCGACGAAGCCGCTGCCGAACTGGTCGCCATCGTTGATGCGGATGATCCAGGCGTCGTATTCCGCGCCCTTGTGGCCAAGCGCCAGCAGTTCCTCCAGCATCACCGTCACCTTGACGCCGTTGGGCGTCGCCAGCGAATAGAGCTGCAGCGGGTGCTTGCCGACGGGCAGTTCCTTCTCGTGCGTCGGCCCGGCGATCGGCCGGTTGATGCTGGCGAAAGCGCCGCCGCTCGGCTTGTTCCAGGTCCATACTTTCGGCGGGGTGTAGTCGGTCATGTCGGGCCTCGGGTGGTGGGAAGGATGGGTTTCCGACCTAAACCTAGGGCCGTAGATGAAGAAGTTCAACTTGCGTTGAACTATTGGTAGCGGTTGCGCTGCCCCTCATTGCCCTGCCGGGCATTTCTCCCCGTATAGTGACGGGGAGAAAGACGCTGTGTCAGGCGATTTCGCCAATCACCGGCGTCGCAAGAAAAAGGCGCCGAGGTTGGGGCCAGCTTCCTTCTCCCCGTCACTATACGGGGAGAAGGTGCCGGCAGGCGGATGAGGGGCGGCGCGGCCCTTCGCGATTGGACTGCTGCTTGCCCTTGCGCCATCCTCTCCAAGGCATACCTATAAGGCAAAGCATTCGCATTCGCAGGACAAGCAGCATGACCGTCAATCCCAATCCGCGCTCCGTCGTCGCCGTGCGGGCCACCATTCCCGAAGACGCCTTCACCGCCGGCGCGCTGGGCACGCTCAGGGAAGGCAGCGGCGTCGTCATCCGCGACGACGGGCTGGTGCTGACCATCGGCTATCTCATCACCGAGGCGGACGAGGTGTGGCTGACCGCGCATGATGGCCGGGTTATCCCCGCGCACGCGCTGGCCTATGACCAGGAATCGGGCTTCGGGCTGGTCCAGGCGCTGGCGCCGACCGGCCTGCCGGCGGTGGCGCTGGGCGATGCCGGCAAGGCCAGGATCGGCGATCAGGTCGTGCTCGCCGACGGCATCGGCAGGGCGGTCGAGGCCAAGATCGTCACCAAGCAGGAGTTCGCCGGTTATTGGGAGTATCTGCTCGACGAGGCGATCTTCATCGCCCCGGCGCATCCGTCCTGGGGCGGGGCGCCGCTGTTCAATGCCGACGGCGCGCTGATCGGCATCGGCTCGCTGCGCCTGCAGATGAGCCGCGCCGGCGAGGTCGCCGACATCAACATGATCGTACCGATCGACCTGTTGCCGCCGATCCTCGACGATCTCCTCACGCGCGGCCGGGTGGCCAAGCCGCCGCGCCCGTGGCTCGGCGCGCTCTCGGCCGAAAGCGACGGCAAGGTGGTGGTGATGAGCGTGACCGAGGGCGGCCCGGCCGCCAAGGCCGGGTTGCGCGAGGGCGATGTCATCTCCGAGGTGCGCGACGGCGCGGTCGACGGGCTCGCTGATTTCTACCGCAAGCTGTGGGAAAGCGGTTCGGCCGGCGCCGAAATCCCGATGCGGGTGGTGCGCGACGGCCGCGAGACCTGGCTGCGCGTCAAATCCGCTGATCGCGGCAGTTTCTTGAAGAAGCCGCAGCTGCAGTAGCCTGACGTCGGCCGGGCCATGCACCCCAGATTGCTGCGCACCTTCCTTGCCGTGGCGCGCAGCCGCAACATCACGCGCGCCGCCGAGGCGGTGCATCTCGCGCAATCCAGCGTCAGCGACCAGGTCCAGGCGCTGGAGGCCGAACTGGGCGCCGCGCTATTCACCCGTTCGAAGTCCGGGCTCGAGCTGACGCCGGCAGGGTTGGCGCTGAAGCCGATCGCAGAGAACCTGCTGCGGCTTGATGGCGAGGCGCGCGCCGCGGTGCAGGCGGCGTCCGGCACAAGCGGCGGCGAGGTTGCCATCGGCGCGCTGGAGACCATTGCCTCATCTCGGCTGGCGCCCTGGCTGCCGGGGTTTCAGGCCCGCCACCCCGACATTACCGTGCGCATGAAAGTGGCCGACAGCGGCACCCTGCTGCGCCAGCTGGAGGACGGCGAGATCGATGCCGCCTTCTGCTTTGACCGCCGTGACGGCGCAAAATCCGCCGCCAGCGAACGCCTGGCTACGCGCACGATCGGCAACGAACCGCTGGTGCTGGTCTCGGCTCCCGCGCAGGAGACGGCGCCACGCGACCTCGCGGCGCTTGCCGGGCTGCGCTTCGTGGCGACCGAGCCCGGATGCGTCTACCGGCATATGTTGGACGCTGCTTTCGCCGGCGCGGGCGTGGCGACGCCGGACCTTGCGGCCGAAGTCGGCAGCATCGGCGCCATTGCGCGGCTGGTGGCGGCCGGGGCAGGGCTTGGACTGGTGCCGAAGCTTGCCGTGGGCGGCGCGCTGGCACGCGGCGAACTCGCCGAACTGCCCTGGCCCGGCGAGATGCCGACGGCGCTGCTGGTGATGATCTGGCGGCGGCGGCGCGTCCAGACGCCGGCGCTGCGCCAGTTGCTCGCCGCCATGCGCGCCGTGCCGGTGGCGCAACGCCCCGAAGCCGCTTCAGGCGATGAATCGTCAGGCCGCCGCAAGCTGTTGTTCGCGCAGGAATCCTGACGGCCTCCGGCTAGACCAGCCGGTGCCCGCCTTCGACATGCAGCGTCGTGCCCGTGGTGAATCCATTGCCGATGAGGAAGGCAATGGCGTCGGCGATGTCGTCGGGCTGACCGACCCGGCCGACCGGCAGCCGCCCGGCCATCGCGGCCAGGGTCTCCGCTTTCCTGTCGCCGGCAACCTGGGCCCAGATTTCGGTGTCGACCCAGCCGAGCGAAACGGCGTTGACGCGGATCGGCGCCAGTTCGACGGCAAGCGCGCGCACCAGCCCTTCGAGCGCGGCATTGACGGCGGCGACGACCGAGCCGCGCGCAGCCGGCCGATAGGCGGCGATGCCGGAAACGAAGGTCATCGAGCCGCTCGCGGCCAATCGTGGCGCGCCATGCTTGGCCAGAAGCAGCGGACCGAAGAGCTTGCTGTCGACCACGCGCTGCGCCGCCTTCAGGTCGAGGTCCGGCAGCAGCCTGTAGGCGCCCTCTATGTCGGCGGCCGTGCTGACGATGTGATCCAGCCCGCCGATCCCGGCGAACAGCGCCGCGACCTCGTCCTCCCGCGCGATGTCGGCGACGGTGACTTCCAGGCAGGCGGGATTGCCCAGCGCCTTGCGCGCCTGCTGCAACCTGTCCTCGCTGCGCCCGGCGATGATGACCGAGGCGCTGGCTTCCACGCAACGCCGGGCGAGTGCCAGGCCCATGCCGGAGCCGCCGCCGAGGATCAGGATCTTCTGGTTCGAAATGCTCATATGTCTCTGCCTTTGTTTTGAAGGGACAAGGGCAGGGAATTGGCAGGCCGACGCGGCGAGGGGAAACGGAAGAAACCGATAGTGTCATCGGAGATGCCGATGGTGTGGGACGCGGCCGGAAGCCTGGCCAGGTCGAGCTTGAGCGCCCCCCTCTGTCCTGCCGGACATCTCCCCCACATGGGGGGAGATTGGCAGCTTGGGCGCCCGCGCGTTTTGAAATCCGCTGACGATTGGCGAAGGCCTGGACGAGACTAATCTCCCCCCTCGTGGGGGAGATGTCCGGCAGGACAGAGGGGGGCGCGAAGGAGCGCCTGCCTGCGTTCTTAATCCCGCTCGGCGCTCGCGAACACCACTAGGTTCCCGTCGGGATCACGCATGCGCATGATCCAGAAATCGTCGGCTTTCTCGATCGGTCCGGGTTCGAGTCCGGCGTCCACCAGCCGCCGCCGCTCCGGCGCCAGCGGCAGCACGCCGAGCGTCAGCGTCGAGGTGCCGGCTTTCTCCTTGTCCTCGAACAACTGAATCTCGGCGCTGTCGGTGAATTGCCATTCGGCCAGTCCGGGCATCGGCCGGCGCAGCGGCGGCTTGCCAAAAAGCTTTTCGTACCAGCCAATGCTGGCTTCGAGGTCGGAGCAACTGACATGGGCGAAAATGGTTTCGATTGCCATTGGAGACCTCCACTGGACGGTGCACTCTTGCCGCAACGCAGCACTAGGTGGCACGTTCCGGTGCTTCCTGGCAGCGCGCTCCATTGCTGGCGAAAACTGACAGTGGATCATGCCATGATGCGGAATCGCATGATAACGGAGGCAAGATGTCAGTGACGCCAGAGATAACAGCACCGAACAGGGAGGTCTCCTGATGGCGCCGGTCAAGGTCGATCCGGACAAGGTCCGCGAATTCCCGGATTCGGCGAGTTTTCATGCCTGGCTCGCTGGGCACCACGCCACGGAAACCGAAGTGTGGATCAAGGTGCACAAGGTAGGCTCAGGGCTGAAGTCGATCACGCCCAAGGAGGCGATCGACGTGGTGCTGTGCTTCGGCTGGATCGACGCGGTGCGCAAGGGGCTGGACGACAAGAGCTTCCTGCAGCGCTACACGCCGCGCGGCAGGAAGAGCATCTGGAGCAAGATCAACATCGACAATGTCGCGCGGCTGGTGGAGGAGGGCCGCATGACCGCCCATGGGCTGAAGGAGGTCGATGCCGCCAAGGCGGATGGTCGCTGGGCGCGCGCCTATGCCAGCGGCAAGGAGATGAAGATCCCCGACGATTTGCAGGCGGCGATCGACGCCGAGCCGGCGGCGAAGGCGATGCTGGAAACGCTCAGCGCGCAAAACCGCTTCTCGCTCGCCTTCCGCACACACAACATGAAGACCGAGGCGGGACGCAAGAAGAAGATCGAGACCTTCGTCGCCATGCTGAAGCGCGGCGAGACGATCTATCCGCAGGGTAAGAAATAGGTTTTCAGGCTGCCCGTGAGGCGGTTCGCGGCTTGAATCGCCAGATCGCTTCAAGCAGCTGTTTTCGAACAAGAAAAAGCCGCCCCGCTTTCGCGGATGGCGGCCTTTTCCCGGGAGGAAGTCAGAAGAGGGAGGAAGTCAGAAGTAGGTGGATATCAAGCGGCCTTGGCGGGCTTCTTGTGGGTGTGCTTGTGGTGATGCTTCTTGGCGACGTGCCGGTGGCCGTGCTTCTTGCCCATGTGATGACGGTGGCCGTGCTTGTGCATATGCCTGTGGTGCTTCCTGTGGTGGCGGTGATGCTTCCGGTGATGCTTGTGCGCGGCCTTGACCGGTGCCTTCGCCGCGTCCGCGGCAGCGGGAGCCGCCGGAGCGGTCGTGGTGGCAGGAGCAGTCGTGGTGGCCGGAGCGGTCGTCGTCGCCGGAGCGGTCGTCGTGGTGGTGGTCGAGTCCGCATAGGCGGTGCCGACAACAGGCATTGCCAGACCGAGAGCGATGGCCAGGCCGAGCGCGGAGAGGATGGGCTTGTTCATGATAGGCTTTCCTTGTTGAGGGTTGCTGTCACTGGTCGAGATCTACCGGCGTCACGCCGAGGAGTTTCAGGGCGTTGGCGTAGGTGCGGATGCCTTGCGCCTGCTTGCGCTCGGCGCAGAACCGGCTCGCCTTGTCCTGGAGTTCCGTTGCCTCTGCGATCTGGCTCGCACTGGCCCCGGGTTTGGCCCTGGTCTGGATGGCTCCGTCGAGTTGAAGACCGAGCCGGCTGCAGTATTCGCTCCGGGTGACCGCCGCTTCCGCGTCCGACTGCGCGACCGCCAGCATGGCGAGCGAAATGCCTGCGAGGGCACCCATCCATCCGGTCGAACGTCGTTGCATTGTCGGGACCATCCCTTTGCGTTTTGTGGCCGCTGCTGTTTGGCTGCCATGGGGATGGTTATGACAGGCGATTTTTTCGCCAGTTTTTCCCGGATGTTGAATCTTGTTTCTGGATTGTGTCTGAGAGCTGCCTCTTCCTTCTCCCCTTGTGGGATAAGGTGGCCTCGCGAAGCGAGGTCGGATGAGGGGTGTTCCAGGGAACGCCAACGTCTCACTTCGCTGGAACACCCCTCATCCGTCTCGGCGCTATCGCGCCGATCCACCTTCTCCCTCAAGGGGAGAAGGAAGAGCGCCGCGTCCGCTGCGGCGCTTCTGCCTCTTCCCCCGGCACCGTCCTTCGCGTAAGGCCCCGGGGAAATCCTCCCAAGTTTCAATTCCCCTGGACTGCACATGATCAGACTGGAAAACATCGGCAAGCAGAACGGCCGTCAGCTTGTCTTCATCGAGGCGTCGGCCGCCTTGCAGAAGGGTGAGAAGGTCGGCCTTGTCGGTCCCAACGGCGCCGGCAAGACGACGCTGTTTCGCATGATCACCGGGCAGGAACTGCCCGATGAAGGCCAGGTGCAGGTCGATCGCGGCGTCACCATCGGCTATTTCAGCCAGGATGTCGGCGACATGGCGGGCCATAGCGCCGTCGCCGAGGTGATGAACGGCGCCGGGCCGGTCAGCGAGGTGGCGGCCGAGATGGCGGAACTGGAAGCCGCCATGGCCGACCCCGACCAGGCCGACCGCATGGACGAGATCATCGAGAAGTATGGCGAGGCGCAGCACCGTTTCGAGGAACTCGACGGCTATGCGCTCGACGGCCGCGCCCGCGAGGTGCTCGATGGTCTGGGTTTTTCGCAAGAGATGATGGACGGCGATGTCGGCAAGCTGTCCGGCGGCTGGAAGATGCGTGTGGCGCTGGCCCGCATCCTTCTGATGCGGCCCGACGTGATGCTGCTCGACGAACCGTCCAACCATCTCGACCTCGAAAGCCTGATCTGGCTGGAGCAGTTCCTGAAGGGCTATGACGGCGCTTTGCTGATGACCTCGCACGACCGCGAATTCATGAACCGCATCGTCAACAAGATCGTCGAGATCGACGCCGGCTCGCTCACCGCCTATTCCGGCAATTACGAATTCTACCAGCAGCAGCGCGCCATCGCCGACAAGCAGCAGCAGGCGCAGTTCGAGCGCCAGCAGGCGATGCTGGCCAAGGAGATCGCCTTCATCGAGCGCTTCAAGGCGCGCGCTTCCCATGCCGCGCAGGTGCAGAGCCGGGTGAAGAAGCTCGACAAGATCGACCGCGTCGAGCCGCCCAAGCGCCGCCAGGTGGTGAATTTCGAGTTCCAGCCGGCGCCGCGCTGCGGCGAGGACGTCGTGACCCTGAAGAACGTGCACAAGGCCTATGGCAGCCGCACCATCTATGAAGGGCTGGACTTCCAGGTCCGCCGGCGCGAGCGCTGGTGCATCATGGGCGTCAACGGCGCCGGCAAGTCGACGCTGCTGAAGCTGGTGGCCGGCGCTTCAGACCCCGACACCGGCACGGTGGCGCGGGGGCCGAGCGTGAAGATGGGCTATTTCGCCCAGCACGCCATGGAACTGCTGGAGGGCGAGCGCACCGTGTTCCAGACGCTCGAGGACAATTTCCCGCAGGCAGGGCAGGCGCCGCTCAGGGCGCTCGCCGGCTGCTTCGGCTTTTCCGGCGACGAGATCGAAAAGAAATGCCGGGTGCTGTCGGGCGGCGAGAAGGCGCGGCTGGTGATGGCGCTGATGCTGTTCGACCCGCCCAATCTTCTGGTACTCGACGAGCCGACCAACCATCTCGACATCGCAACCAAGCAGATGCTGATCGAGGCGCTGTCGCAATATGAGGGCACGATGCTGTTCGTCTCGCACGACCGGCATTTTCTCGCCGCGCTGTCGAACCGCGTTCTGGAACTGACGCCCGAAGGCATCCACACCTATGGCGGCGGCTATACCGAATATGTCGAGCGCACCGGGCACGAGGCGCCGGGGCTGCGCAGTTAAGCTTTCGGGACTATGGCACGAAGCGCGCCGCATGATTTTCGGCGACGCGCTTCAGTGTGTTGTCGCTATCTCAGTGAGATGGCCAAGCCGCTGAGATCGGCGTTGACCTGCAGCCCCACCTGCTTGCCGGTGAGTTCGAGCTGGGCGCCCCTGTCGTTGGTCATCACGATCACCTGCGCGCCCTTGCCGAGCGCGCCGCCGCCGCCGGCCGCGCCGTAGACGCCGGTCACGTCGCGCACGTTGCGGATGTGGCGCACAGTGCCCCGGTAATAGGTCTTGGAAACGCCGAAGGCGAGGCCGCCCGAGACGCCGCCGATCGAGATCGGATAGGTCTTGCCGCGGAAGGTGAACGTGCCATCGCCGCCGGAGCCGCCGACGAAGAACGCCGCCTTGTAGACGGAAAAGCGGATCGTGCCGCTGTCGGCATGCGCGGCGCTGGCAAAGCCGAGACTGGCGGTGGCGATTGCGGCAACCGCGAGGGAACGAAATCCGGTCGAAAGATTCATGGTGAGAGCTCCTGGAGAGTCGCCGCCTTGCCCGTCGGCCAAGATGTCAGCGTCGCATTGAAGTTTCAACTGAACAGTCTCGCCCGCCATTTGGTTCCAAGGCCCGGGGCCTGAATCTGGCGGGAAAGGCCAGCGCGAAGCAGGGTGGGGCGGTTTCATGGCGGCCGACTGCTTGTGGCAGGAGGAATTCCCTGTACTCTCGGAAATGGCTGGCAAGGGCTTCGGGATGAGAATTGCACTGGAAATTGCAATGTCCGCACTGGCGGCGGCATTGGCCGGATGCGCGACCTCTCCGGTCGACTATGGAGCGTCGCTTTCGGCGCAGGACCCCAAATGGGCATCGCCGCAATGCCTTCAGGCCCGCAAGGCGGCCGCGGACTACGCGGCGCGCGAACAGACGCACCCCGGCTGGGAATTCGCGGCGCTCGGCCCATACGGGCTGGGCATCATCGCCGCCACCAAGGAGGCCGAGCAGAAGCAGCGCAGGCTCCACGCCCGTGACGTGCATCTGCAGTGCTCGAGCCTGCCGCTGCCGAAGGAGTTGCAGGGCGATATGAGTCCGGCGGGCGAGAAGGCGAAATATCCGTAGTAATCCCTCTTCATGGCTGCAGGTTTGCCGCCGCTTATCTCATGTCTCGGATGTTACCGCCGCCGATGGGCGCCGTCACAACAAAGGCAGTCCGTGTCGAGGCACTAGCGTCGAGGTATGTTCGTCTTGGTGAAGACCGCTTCTGCTTTATCAGCTTCACTGGATGTCTCTACAATTTCGTAGGCCGACGACGACACTGAATGAGCGGGCGGCAGCACCAGAGGCGGGAAGATCTGATTAATTCTATTTATGACCCATGCCACAGCAGACATCGCCGCCACGTGGCCTACGATGCACACGAGCAGGATTTTCGGCCCTTCAGTGCGCTCGATCCAATGCGCTATTCTCAACCATACCGGTGCAATTGCGAAGCCTGCAAAGAACAAACAGTAAAGAAGGACGAGGGTAATCCTCGATACCCGGTAGACGCGCGAGTTGTTGGTCATGTGGGAATTGTGATTGGTCGATATTTAGAATCCCTAAAACAGTGAGGTTGGAATTGACCTATCCATCTGAGGTATTACCGATAATCCTTTAGCGAGTGTGCCTAGCAGTCAGCTTAGGCCGTTGGATCGGCTTAACCCCATCGACATCGGCGGACGGAACGGCTTGCTCACGCACATCGGGTTGCCGGTAGCGACGTTAATCAGTCCGAGGCGGTGGACGCGTGTTTATGTCAGCAGCCCTTGGAACGGAAACGCAGCGGCGAAGTTCTTAGCGTCAGGACAAGCGAAGGGACATCGCACATGCTGACCGCCGTTCGAGCCATGATTGGCCAGGCCCGCACCACCGCCGCCAAGAGCGAGCCGGAAGCACCGGCAATCCGACCGCTGCCGATCTCCAGGGAAATCGATACCCTGACAGCGATCCGGCTGATCGATATGGCCGGTCTGGGCGCCTGGTCGCAGGACCGTTGACCGGTTTGGATCTTACGGCTCGAGCTCACGAGGGCGAGTTGACCGCGAATTGCGCGGCGAACGCCCTGGCATAGGCGGGCCGGGCTTCTCCGCGCGCCACATAGGCCGCGAGGTTCGGATACTCATCCAGTATGCCCGACATTCTCAGGCGAAGCAGCACCGAGACCATCAATAGGTCGCCCGCGCTGAACGCACCGTCCAGCCATTCGGCAGCGCCGAGGTAAGCCGAGAGCTGGGCCATGCGGGCGCGAACGCGGTCCTTCACCAGGGGCAGGCGCTCCGCGCTCCAGGGCTTGTCGGCTTCGAATATTCTTGCCGTCGTCAAGTCGAGGATCGGCGGCTCGATGGTGTTGACCGCGGCGAACATCCAGCTGATCGCGCGGGCGCGGGCGTCGCTATCCCCGGGCAGCAGGCCCGCATGCCGCTCGGCCAGATGAAGGACGATCGAGCCGGTCTCGAACAGGCAGAGCGAACCCTCCTCATAGGTGGGAATCTGGCCGAACGGGTGGATGGCCAGATGATCCGGCGCCTTCATTGCGGCGGAGGAAAGGTAACGAACCTCATAAGCTTGCCCCACTTCCTCCAGCGCCCAGCGAACGCGCGTATCGCGCGCCAGTCCGCGACCCTGGTCGGGAGATCGGTCGAAGGCTGTGATGGTGGGCATCATGCGCTGGGCTCCGGTTGGTTGGTTCGATACACAAAGGACGAACGGCGCCAGCGGTTCCCGACAGGAGGCTTCGTTTTTTCCAGGGAGTGGCGACGGTGAAGCTGCCAATCTCCCCCCTTGAGGGGGAGATGTCCGACAGGACAGAGGGGGGCGCTGTCCCGCCGTCCTTCTCCATTGGCCACCTATGGCTGCGTGCGTCCTTCGAATGTCCCGGCAAGGAAAGATGGCATTGAGAGGCTGGCATTCCTTCGCGCCCCCCTCTGGCCTGCCGGCCATCTCCCCCACGAGGGGGGAGATCGAACGTCACCGTGTTCGCTCTATTGGGGCTCGCCAAACCATCGTGATGCGGCCTGGGCGGCTTCCTCCGGATCAGGCTCGGCATCGCTGGCCCACGCGACCACGCCGTCGGGGCGCACCAGCAGGGCGGTCAGGCCGAGCCGTTCGCTGGCGTCGCCGGCGACATAGGTGATCCTGCCCGGCCAGCGCTCGGCAAGCGCCTGAAGCGGGGCGCCCGCGCCGAAATCCAGCAGCAGGCCGTGTCCGGACCGCATGAGTTCGCCGAGCCTCGTGCCGTCGGCCAGCGCGAAATCGGGCGCGCTGCGGCCGACGAGGTCGTGGCCGCCGCCGAGATCGTAGCGCAGTTCGACGCCCCAGACGCGGCCGGCGAAATAGGTCGCGCCGTCGCGCGTGGCGATGAGATCGCGGATGATGGCTTCGAGCGCGCGCGAACTGGGGCTCGGCCGCATCAGCGCGACCTGCGCCCGCGACCAGTCGAGCACCTGCGCCGCCACCGGATGCCGCTCGGCGAAATAGCTGTCGAGCAGGCCGGCCGGCGCGTGGCGGGGTGTGGTCGGGGCGGGCTTCCAGCCGGGGTTCATGGCGTCGCCGAGGCCGAGGTTGAGCCCCTGGCCGCCAAGCGGCGAGTGGATGTGCGCGGCGTCACCGGCAAGCAGCACGCGGCCCCGGCGGTAGGTTGTGGCGAGATAGGCGCGGTCCGTCCAGGTGGTGGCGAGTTTCAGCGCCGTCAGCGTGACGTCGGTGCCGGAGACGCGGCGCAGAACCTGCTGCACATGTTCCAACGTGATCGGCTGGCTGCGGTGGAAGGCGCCGCCGTCGAAATCGACCATGCCGATGGTGCCGGGCCGGGCAAAGGTATACATGCCCGCCGCCGTGTAGTGGCGGCCGAGGCTGAGCTTGTCCGGATCGGCCAGCTCGACTTCGACGGAATAGCCGGTGAATTCGGCATCGGTGCCGGTGAATCCAAAGCCGCCAAGCTTGCGCACCGTGCTGCGGCCGCCATCGCAGCCGACCAGCCAGCGCGCGCCAAACGTCTCGCCGCCGGCGCGGACGGTCACGTCCTCGCCGGACTGGGTGAAACCCTCGACGCCGAGGCCGCGCCTGATCTCGACGCCCATCGCGCTCGCGCGGGCGGCGAGCATGGCTTCGAGCTCTTCCATCTCGACGGCCAGATTGGTGATGGCGGGTCCGGGAAGGCGATGGGGCCATTTCGAGGTGTCGACCACGTCGAGATAGAACTGGATGCCGGCGAAATGGCCGCCCGGGCGGCGCTGCTGCTGGCTCCAGTGCGCGCCGCCGTCCTTGCCCGGCGCCGCCGCGATCTCGCTGAGCAGGTTGCGGCGATGGAAGGCTTCGATGGTGGGCACTGACAGGCCGCGCATGCCGAAGGGCAGCCGCTTCAGGGGAGAGCGCGGATCCGGCGCTTGTTCCAGCACCAGGACGGAGATGCCCGCAAGGCGCAGCTCGCAGGCGAGGAAGAGACCGACCGGGCCGGCGCCGGCAATGATGACATTATGGGAAATCGGATGGCTTTGCATGAACTACTCCTGTGGCCGATGTTCGACCGGAGCGTTCCTCGCCTTGAGAGCCACGGACGAACCATTGAACGCTTCCTGAGCGTCCGATGTTCGTCGCGGGGATCTCTGCACGAAGCCAAAGACCAGAGCTTTCGTTACCGAAAGGAGTTGGGCTTACCAAACCAACCCTGCCTTTTCCGACAGAGGCCATATAAGGGTATGGCGATTGGCGCGCAACAGGGGGCACGATGATTTTCTGGATAGCGGGCGTGGCCGGACTGGCGGTCGCCTATCTCCTCGGCTCCATTCCGACCGGCTATCTCTTGGGGAGACTGCTGAAGGGGATCGACATACGCGAGCATGGCTCGAGGTCCACGGGTGCGACCAATGTGCTGCGAACCCTGGGCAAATGGCCGGCCTTGGCCGTGCTGCTGGTCGATGTGCTGAAAGGGGCCGCGGCGATCGTATTCGCCCGCTGGTTCTATGCGCTGCCCGCACCGCCGGCAGGGCTCGATCCGCAAGGCGTGGTGCCGTGGGCCGTCTGTCTTGCCGGGCTTGCCGTGCTCTTAGGTCATGGCCGTTCGGTCTGGCTGAACTTCACCGGCGGCAAGTCGGCGGCGACGGGGCTCGGCGTGCTGCTCGCCATGTCCTGGCCGATCGGTCTCGGCGCGGCAGTGGTCTTCTGCGCCGTGCTGGCCATTTCCAGGATCGTGTCGCTAAGCTCGATGCTGGCGGCGTCGACCGCGATCGTGCTGGTCTGCGCCCTGGATCAGCCTCTGGCCTACCGGCTGCTGGTGATCGCCGGCGGGCTCTATGTCATCGCGCGGCATCGCGCCAATATCGGGCGGCTCCTGGCTGGAACCGAGCCGCGTGTCGGGCAAGGCAGTCCGCGGTCGGCGTCCGGAGGCGAGGGGACGTTTCCGAATGGCTAGGCGGTTTGCGTTTCTCCTGGTTCGCGACTTCACGCTGTCGCCGCTGTCGCTGTTCATCGACACGCTGCGGCTGGCGGGCGACGAGGGCGACCGCAGCCGGCGCATCGAGTTCGACTGGGAGATCGTCGGCGAGCGCGGCCTGCCGATCCGGGCCAGCTGCGGCGTCGAACTGCTGCCGACCAAAGGCATCGGCAATCCCGAGGATTTCGACAACATCGTCGTGGTCGGAGGGCTGCTCGACACCAACCGCGCCTTGAGTTCCGACAAGGAGGCGTTCCTGCTGCGCGCCGCCGAGAAGGGCGTGCCGCTGACGGCGCTGTGCACGGGCAGCTTCGTGCTGGCGCGCTACGGCCTGCTCGACGGTTACGCCGCCGCCGTCAGCTGGTTCCACATCAAGGATTTCCGCGCCGAGTTTCCCGACGTGAACGCCCATGCCGACAGCCTCTTTTCGGTCGACCGTGGCCGCGCGACCTGCGCCGGCGGCACGGGTGCCGCCGACCTTGCCGGCTATTTCGTGTCGCAGTTCATCGGCCAGAAGGCGGCGGAGAAGGCCGCCAAGATCCTGGTGCTCGACCGCATCAGGAGCAGCCGCGACGTGCAGCCGGTCGGCGACCTCTTCCCGGCGGCGTCGAGCCGCGCGGTCAAGCGCGCTCTGTTGCTGATGGAGAGCAATTTGCAGGAGACGCTGTCGGTGGCCGAGATCGCCAGCCGGCTGAACTCGTCGCGCCGCCAGCTCGAACGCCTGTTCGGGGCCGAACTCGGCATCGGCCCGATGGCGGCCTACCTGGCGCTCAGGGTGCATCACGCGAAGTCGCTGCTGGAAGGCAGCGACCTGCCGGTCGGCGACATCGCCTATCGCTGCGGCTTCACCAATGCCGGGCATTTCAGCCGGGTGTTTCGCCAGCAGACCGGCATCACGCCGACGCATTTGCGGCATCCGAACCGGATGGTGGCGGGAGGCAGGTGAAGGTTTCAACGGGTAGGGGGCGCGCAGCCGACACGATGATACGCTGGCGCGAGGCACCCCTCTCTGCCCTGCCGGGCATCTCCCCCTCAAGGGGGGAGATTGGCTGTCTCGTTCGCCGCACCTCCCTTGCAGCGTTGGTGATTAGCGAAGCCCACGACGAGAATAATCTCCCCCCTTGAGGGGGAGATGTCCGGCAGGACAGAGGGGGGCGCTGTCCCGCCGGCCTCGCCGAGATGGCATCACTTCGCTCAGCAGCGCGAGGCCGGTCTGCAGGGCTTCCAGGTTCCCGCGCGTCGCCTGGTCCGGCACGCAAGCCCCACAAAGCTGCGGATAGCGCGGCTGGCCTCATCAACAGATGTGACTGTCGCTCCCGTCGGGTCTACCTATCCCTCGGCAACGGTGGGAGATTCGGAAATTGGATAGCGTCGACAGGCTGGAGGCGTTGATCGCGGAGGGCGGGCCGGATGCCGCCGCGCAGGCGCGCGCCTTGCTGGAGGGCGTCAAGAGCGCCTCGCGGCTCGGCTTCGACGCGGTCGAGGAATTCCTGATCGAGCTGATGACGCTGGCCTTCGCGGTCGAGGCCGGGCTGGAAGGTTTTCAGGATTCGGCGCGCCGCCTTGCGCGCATGCGGCTCTACCGGTTGAAGCTCCTGCTGGCCTGAGCTGCGGGCGGAAAGCCGGTCAGCGCACTCCCTTCACGATATACGCTGCCCGCCTTCATCCAGCAGCACGCAGCCTTCGGGATCGAAGCCGACCTCGATAGCCTCGCCTTCGCGGAAGACGCGGCCGCTGATCGGCGTGTTGGCGCGGATGGTCATGCCGCCGCCTATGTCGATCTCGTAAATGGCGCTGCCGCCGAGATAGGACGCCGAGACGACGCGGCCCGACAGTCTGTTGGCGCCCGCCGCGCCGACCGACAGTTTCTGCGGCCGCACCACGACCGTGACCTTGCCGCCTTGCGCCAGCGGCTTTGGCGCAACGACATTGACCGTCTGGCCGGCGGCCAGCGTCACCGCCGTCGGCCCGCTGGACCTGCTCACCGTGCCGGCCAGCATGTTGGCCTTGCCGAGGAAGTCGGCGACGAAGGCGGTGGCCGGTGTCTCGTAAACCTCCTGCGGGGTACCGATCTGCTCCACCCGTCCGGCGTTCATCACCACGATGCGGTCGGACATCGAAAGCGCTTCTTCCTGGTCGTGAGTGACGAAGATGGCGGTGATGCCGGTCTCCTTCTGGATCTTCTTGATCTCGACGCGCATCTCCTCGCGCATATTGGCGTCGAGCGCCGACAGCGGCTCGTCGAGCAACAGCACCTGCGGCTCGAAGACGATGGCCCGCGCCAGCGCGATGCGCTGTTGCTGGCCGCCCGACAGCTGCGAGGGCAGCTTCTTTTCGGTGCCCGGCAACCGCACCATCTCCAGCGCCTTGCCGACCCTGCGCACGATCTCGGGCTTGGGCACGTTGCGGTATTTCAGGCCGAAGGCGACATTGTCGAATACGTTCTTGTGCGGAAACAGCGCGTAGCTCTGGAAGACCAGGCCGATGTTGCGCTTGTAGATCGGCACGTCGTCGACGCGGCGCCCGTCGATCATGATCTGGCCGCCGGAAATATCGACCAGGCCCGCTATGGAGCGCAGGATCGTCGTCTTGCCGCAGCCGGAGGGCCCGAGCAGGGTGACGAAGCTGCCCTTGCGGATCGACAGCGAGAAATCGCGCACGGCGACGAACTTGCCATAGGCGATGTCGATGTCGCGGAACTCGACAGCCGGGCTGTCCGTCCCGGCGGCCGCGCCCGCTATGGTCGCCCCGGCCGAGGCCGGCCGGGGGCTGGATATCGTGTCCTGGCTGTCAGGCACCTTTCGAGATCCTGTTCCACTGCTTGGTCCAGGCGTCCTCGTTGGTCGCCCAGTAGACCGGATCGGCGAAGGTCAGCGACTTCATGGTGCCGGTCTTGTCGAAGGCCGGCAGCTTCTCGATCTTCTCGGTCAGCTTGACCTTGGTCGGATCGAGCGAGGGCGGATAGCTCTGGCCCTCGGCGACGGCGATCGAGGTCGCGGGGTCGAGCATGAAGTTGATCAGCTCCTCGCACTCGGCCATCGGCGAGCCCTTCAGGATCAGCATGTCCTCCATCCAGGCATAGGAGCCGGCCGGATCGAGATAGCCGATCGGCTGGCCCTGGTCCTGCAGGGCGGCGACGCGGCCCGACCAGGCGTCGGTCACGACGATCTCGCCCTTGGAGAGCAGATCCATCAGTTCGGCGCCGGAACTCCAGAACTTCTTGGCGAGGTCGCGGGTCTCGCGCACCTTGGCCCAGATCGTGTCCATGTCCTTGATGTTGTTGGGGTCCTGGCCGGTGGCCAGCGCCGCGTACCAGACGCGCGTGGTCATGTCGTCATAGCCGCCGACCTTGCCGGCATATTTCTTGTCGAGCAGGAGGGCTGCGCCCTTTTCCTTGGCCTCTTCCGGCGAGATCACCTTGGTGTTGTAGGCGATGCCCGTCGTGCCGTAGTCGTAGGGCACGGCCGACAGCTTCGGCGTCAGCTTGCGGAACGGCTCGATCATCGGCTGCAGCACATTCACCATGTTGGGAATGTTGGCCTCGTTGATCTCCGAGGTCAGGCCGCCATTGACGTATTTGATGTAGTAGTTGACGCCGGACGAGTGGATGACCTGGTAGTCGCCGGGCTTGGCGGTCTTGATCTTGGTGATGATCTCGTCCTCGTCGCCGAACGTGCCCTGGACAACCTTGATCTTGGTCTTGGCCGTGTAGGGCTGGAAGGCGTATTTGTCGATCGCGTCCTGCACCGTGCCGCCCCAGCCGTCGAAGCGGACCTGCTCCACCGCGGCCATCGCCTGGCGCATCCAGGGCATGTCGAGGCCGGCTGCGGCTGCGGCGGCAGCGGTCAGCGTCAGGAACGTGCGGCGACTGAGATCGCCATTGGCATATCGGTCGTGCAGCCTTTCCAGCCGCTTGGTCGTTGTCAGTTTCATCGTGCTTCCTCCGTTGGTTGGCCGCGTCTTTTCAATCGGGTCAGGCTTTGCAGGATCAGGCCGCCGACGAGCGGGATGCCGACGGTCACCAGTATCATCACGGTGCCGAGCGCGTTGATCTCCGGGCTGATCGAAATCTTGAGCATGGACAGGATCTGGGTGGGCATGGTCTCGACGCCCGCCGGCCGCCAGAACAGGCTGGCCGAGGTGTTGTCGAAGGAGATGGTGAAGGCGAGCAGGGCGCCGCCGACCACCGCCGGGACGAGCAGCGGCAGCGTGATCTCGCGGAAGGAGGAGAAGCGCGAGGCGCCGAGCGAAAGGGCCGCCTCCTCATAGACGCGCCTGATGCCGGCCATGCGCGCCTGCGTGATCAGCACGACATAGGGCACGGCGAGCAGGATATGGCCGAGAACCAGCAGCAGCATGGTGCGCGGCTGGTCGATGGACTTGATCAGCACCAGAAGCCCGACGCCGAGGATGGTTTCCGGCACCAGCGCGGGCAGGATCACCAGCGTGCTCAGCGCCTGTTTGCCGGGGAAGTCGAAGCGCACCAGCGCGAACGCCGTCACCACGCCAACCGCCGTGGTGACCATGGCTGTGACCAGCGCGATCCACAGCGAGGTGCGGAAGGCGGCAAGCACGGCATCATTGGCCATCAGCTTGTAGTACCATTGCAGCGAGAAGCCCGTCATCGGGAAGCCGCCGAACATGGAGGCGTTGAACGACAGGATGACCGTCGCCACGATCGGCGCGAACATGAAGATGTAGACGCAGACGGTGATGAAACCGGTCAGCCGCCAGGCCCATCTGCCTTCTTCCCTGCGTCTTGTCTTCATGCGCCCGATCCCATCGTCCACCTTGATCCGGTCATCCGCCAAGCCCCTTCACGATCTGCGACATGCCCATGTAGCGGGTGTAGACGGCGGCGAAGAAGCCGAGCACGACGAACAGCACGATGGACAGGGTCGCGCCCATCGGCCAGTTCAGCTCGCCCATGATGGTGTCGTAGATCAGATTGCCGAACAGCGCGTCGCGGCCGGAGCCGAGCAATTGCGGCGTGACATAACTGCCGGCGGCCAGCACGAAGCACAGCAGCAGGCCCGCCGCGAGGCCGGGCAGGGACAGAGGCAGCGTCACTTCGCGGAACGCCTGCGCGCTGGTGCAGCCCATGGAGCGCGCCGCCGAGATCAGCGTACGGTCGATGCCCTCGAGGCTGACATAGACGTTGAGGATCATGTAGGGCATCAGGAAGTGCAGCATGCCGAGGATGACCGCGCCTTCATTGTAGAGCATCGGCAAGGGATCGTTGATGATGCCGAGCTTGATGAGCGCGACGTTGATGACGCCCTGTTCGCCCAGGATGTTGATCCAGGAAAAGGTGCGGATGGTGAAGCTGATCCAGAACGGCACGATGAGCAGCAGAAGCAGCAGCCATTTGTGCCTGAAGGTCGTCGCCCAGATGAAATAGGCGGGGAAATAGCCGAGCACGCCGCACAGCAGCGCGGTGATCGCGCCGACCCTGAGCGTCTTCAAGAGGAAGCCGGAATAATAGCTGTCGGTGAAGAACTCATGCCAGTTCGCCGTCGTCAGCGCGCTGGTTTCGACACCGGCGGTGACGAAGGTGAAGAAGGTATAGGCGGCCATCACGGCGATCGGCAGCACCAGGAAGAAGATCAGGAGCAGCAGCACCGGCGCGACCAGCATCCAGGCCAGCCGTGGATCATACAATGTCCATCGTCGTTTCATGACCACCCGGTGCGCCTTCTTTGAAGCGCCTGTTTTGTTCCCGGGGCCAAGATTGGGTGATTGGAGGCCCAATGTCTACAGCGGGCGATTAAGCCAGCGGAAATCGGCGCCAC
Source organism: Mesorhizobium sp. (assembly GCF_017306585.1). Lineage (GTDB taxonomy): Bacteria > Pseudomonadota > Alphaproteobacteria > Rhizobiales > Rhizobiaceae > Mesorhizobium. The sequence continues at coordinate 39,718 of NZ_JAFKIC010000113.1, forward strand.
AGCGACTGCCTCGAAGCTCAAACGCCGTCGCGATCGCGCACGACATTTCATTGCTGCCCGGCAAGGTCGCCGGCAAATCGCTTCTCAGCTACCCCTTGCCTGTCCCTTCAGCAGCCGCGCCTCACGCACGAGCGAACACCAGTTCAGGCCAAGCAGATAGATCAGTTCGAGGGCGTCCGCCTCGCTGATGCCGGTCTCGTCGACCAATCGCTTGACGACGTCGTCGAGTGTTTCGTTCCTGCCGTCGTGTTCCATCGAACTTCCCCCTTGGGAAGCTCAACGACTAACAAATGTTAATGTTCCCGCTCGACGTGCGGTGCGCGGCTCAGCCTTTCGGCAGGCCGCGCGCGATCAGCCGCGCGAGGCGCTCCGAGAAGGCCCTGGCGTCCGCCGGCTTGTCGCCGTCGAGCACGCGGGCCTCGTCGTAGAGCAGGTGGGCCGCGTCGTCCTTGAAGGCCTGCTCGTCGTCGCCGAGCCTGGCCAGGGCGAGCACGCGTTCATGGCGCGGGTTGATTTCGAGGATCGGTTTGGCCGCCTGGTCGAGGCGGCCGGCGGCGTTCATCAGCCGCTCGAACTGCCGGTCCGGTCCGTGCTCGGGCGCGACAAGGCAGACCGCGCTTTCGGTCAGCCGGTCGGAGGCCTTCACGTCGGAGACGGCGTCGCCAAGGGCGGCCTTGACGAAGGCGAGGAAGCCGTCGACCTCGGGCGCCGCCGCCGTCTCGGTCTTCTTCTCGGCGTCGAGCAGCGGGATTTCGGAAAGCTCGGCCACGCCCTGCGTCACCGACTTGAACGGCTTGCCGTCGAAATCAGGCGCCATCGTCACCCAGAAGCTGTCGACCGGATCGGTGAGCAGCAGCACCTCGATGCCGCGCGCCCTGAAGCCTTCGAGCTGCGGCGAGGCTTCGAGCCGGGCGCGGTCGTCGCCTGCCATGAAGAAGATCGCCTTCTGGCCTTCCTTCATCGCGGCGACATAGTCGGTGAGGCCGCGCCAGCCGTCGCCGGACGCGGTCGAGCGGAAGCGGGCGAGCTTCAGCAATTGCTCGCGCCGCTCGTAATCCTCGTAGAGCCCTTCCTTGAGGACGACGCCGAAATTGTCCCAGATCTTCGCATAGGTCTCGGCGTCGTTCTCGGCCAGCTTGGCGAGGTCGCCGAGCACGCGGTTGGTCAGGCCCTTGCGGATCGAGGCCAGCAGCGGGCTTTCCTGGATCATTTCGCGCGAGACGTTGAGCGGCAGGTCGGCGGAATCGACCAGGCCGCGCACGAAGCGCAGATAGCGCGGCAGAAGCTCGGCGTCGTCGGTGATGAAGACGCGGCGCACATAGAGCTTCATGCGGCCCTTGCGGTCCTGGTCGAACAGGTCGAACGGGCGCGATCCCGGCACGAAGGCCAGCACGGAATATTCCTGCCGCCCCTCGGCACGGAAATGGATGGTGGCGGCCGGCTCGTCATACTGGCCCGACAGGCCACGGTAGAAGTCGGTGTATTCCTCGGGCTTGATCTCGCTTTTCGGCCGCACCCAGAGCGCGGTGCCGTCGGCGATGTCGCGCGCCTCGGCGCCTGGCTTCTCGACCAGCGTGATCGGCACCGGAACATGGCCCGACTGCGACTTGGCCAGGCCTTCGAGCCGGTATGGCGTGGTGTAGGAGGCGGCGTCCTCCATCAGGTGCAGCACGACGCGGGTGCCGCGTGCGGGGGCGGCTTCGAGCGGGGTAGGGGCGATCTCGTAGGAGCCCTTGCCGTCGGACGACCAGCGCCAGGCCTCGTCGCTTCCGGCGAGCCGGCTGATGACGTCGACATGGTCGGCCACCATGAAGGCGGAATAGAAGCCGACGCCGAACTGGCCGATGAGCTGCGTGTCCTCGCTGCCCGAGCCGACGCGCTCGATGAAGGCGCGGGTGCCGGAGCGGGCGATGGTGCCCAGCGCCTCGGCCATGTCGTCGCGGCTCATGCCGATGCCGTTGTCCTCGACGGTGATCCGCCTGTTGTCGGCATCGGCCGCAATGGTGATGCGGGGCTTGGGATCGTCGCCCAGCAGTTCGGGGCGGCTGACGGCTTCGAAGCGCAATTTCTCGCAGGCATCGGCGGCGTTGGAAATCAGCTCGCGCAGGAAGACGTCCTTATCGGAATAGACCGAATGCACCATCATGTGCAGCAGGCGCGAAACATCCGCCTCGAACGCCCTGGTTTCCGTCGCTTTCGTATCAGTCGTCATCAAGCTCTTCCCACGCTGTTCATCCGCCCGCCGCGCTAGGCGCGATCCGGGTCCGAGGTTCAACAGTTTTCAGTTGCGATGCGGCCGGGTGAGGGGCCGCGCGACCGGCAATATCGTGATGCGATGCGAAGGCGACAAGGGGGCGACCTCTCAAGACATGGGTTCCTCGCCCCCGCGAAGCGGGGGAGAGGTGGCCGCGAAGCGGTCGGAGAGGGGGTAGCGCCGACGGTTGGAAACTTCCTACGGAAGCTACGCACTGCCGCGCTTGATTCTCAGTCGGCTATGGCATCCCGCAGGGCGTCCCCCGCTCCGTCTCGGCTTCGCCGAGCCACCTCTCCCCCACTTCCGTGGGGGCGAGGAACCCTGGCTGGATTACCCTACTTCCCCGCCATCTGGTCGGCGAGCGTCTGCGCCTGGGTGAGCAAGGCGGAGTATTCCGAACTGCCCGGCAGTTTCTTGCCCATGCAGGCGCGGAAGTCGTTGTCGCCCTTGGCCCAGGCGGCGTTGGCGGCATCGGAGCCGCCTTCGTCGCTCTCGTCGGTGGCCTGCTTGGTGAGCTTCTGGGCGGCGGTGTCGGCGGCGGTCCACACAGCGTCGCAGGCGGCGATCTTCGGGATGGCGGGGCTCGCCGGCGCCTCGGCGATTAGGACGCTGTTGCCCTTGACCACCGTGACGACAACCTCCTGGTCGTAGTTCGGCCCGATATCCTGCGCCCAGCCGCCCAGGCGCGCGATCGCCATGTCGGCGCCTTCGGGCTTCTTCAGCGGAAAATCGAGCGTGGCGGTGAAGGCGGCGTCGCTGCCGATGGCCTGGGTGTAGAAGGCGTCGAGTTTCAGCGCCGCGTCGAAACTGGTCGGCAGTTTGAGGTCGGCGTCCGTCTCGGCCGCGCGCGACTTCAGCCAGCGGTCGACCAGTCCGCGCGTCGAGGCCACGATGCTGGGGCCGTCATCCGTGCCATGGCGCAATCCGTCCAGCATGCCGAAGCCGACATCGGACGAACTCAGGCTTTCGATGTTGATCGTGCCGGCGGCGGGGAAACCCTTGACCGTGAAGGGACCGAGAAGATCGGAAAGGCGCTTTTCCAAGTCGGCGCGGGCCTTTTCATTGGCCGCATCCAGCGTTTCCACGGGATTGTTGGCGCTTTCCATCGCCGCGATCGAGGCGATCGCCTTGTCGCGCGCCGCGATATAGTCGTCCTCGGGCGACGCCGCCAAAGCCGTGCCGCTCGCCAGCGCGAACAGAAGCGTCCAGACCAGCCGCATGACAGACCCTTTCCTTGTCGTGATTCACAGGCCAGCCAGCCATCGGGCAGCTTTGCGGCGATTGCGCGGCAAGGGGGCGGGCCTGTGCATTAACCATCAATTAACTATCCGTTCGCCTTTGAATCAAATCCGAGGGATAGTGTTGGTGTCCGGGCGGGACGGCCCGGCGAGACCAGAAAAAACAAGCGACGGACCACCGTCGGCCTGCGGGGAGGCGTCATCATCCTTGTCGATGAGGAGCGCCGGAATGAAGATCGAAGACGCGGTTATGCAAGCGACGGCCGGGGCGAGCACGCTGGCGTCATGCCTCGGCCAGCCGGTAATTGCCTACCATGTGACGGCAATCATGCGCGAGGCGGACCTTGGGCACGCCAGGCAGATGCAACTCGCCCTGATGCGGCGCAGCGTGGAGGCGCTGGTCGATGACGGGCTGGAGGATGACGCCGCGATGCGTTTTGCCTCGCAGTTCCAGGGGCGGGTCGATCTGACATGGCAGATGCTGCATGCCAACGGCACGGCCCACTGAGTTCTCCCAGGGCGGGCGCATTCTTCGAAGAGCTCGATATCCGGGAAGAGCCGCGCGGGTGAAGTGCGATCCAGAATTAATCGAGTCGGGGCCCCGAGACCCGGCTAGCCCTTCCGCTTCTCCACCTCGGCCTTGCGCAGCAGGAAGCGCTGGATCTTGCCGCTCGGGGTCTTCGGCAATTCGCTGACGAAATCGATCTCGCGCGGATAGGAATGGGCCGAGAGCCGCTTGCGGACGTGCCGCGCCAGTTCCTCGGCCAGTTCCGGGCTGCCCTTGAAGGAAGGCGCCAGGATGACGAAGGCCTTGACGATCTCGGTGCGCTGCGGGTCGGGCACGCCGACGACCGCGGCCTCGTTGACGGCGGGGTGTTCGATGAGCGCGCTTTCGACGTCGAACGGGCCGATCCGATAACCGGATGATGTGATGACGTCGTCGGCGCGGCCGATGAAGGAGACCGAGCCGTCGGGCTCGTATTCGACCGTGTCGCCGGTGCGATAGTAGCCGCCCTCGATCGCCGGCGTGTCGGCCTGGTGATAGCCGTCGAACCAGCGCAGCGGCGACCTGGCGATGTCGACGGCAAGCACGCCGGGCTGGTTGGGGCCGAGCTCGTTGCCGGCTTCGTCCAGCACCACGACGCGGTAGCCCGGCATGGCGAAGCCCGCCGAGCCGGTGCGCACCGTGTGCGCCAGTCCATGGTGATTGTTGACCATCATGCCGTTTTCGGTCTGGCCATAATGGTCATGGATGGGCGCGGCGAGATGGGCGTCGAACCAGCGGATGACTTCGGGGTTGAGAGGCTCGCCGGCGCTGCTCACCACGCGCAGGCGGCCCTTGACGGCAGCGGCCGCCTCAGGGCCTTCCGCCAGCAGCAGGCGGAAGGCGGTGGGCGAGCCGGCAAGGCTGGTGACGCCGAGCCGCTCGATGAGATCATAGGTGCTTCTGGCGGTGAAGGGGCCTTCGTTGAAGGTCGTGGCGATGCCGAGCAGCAGCGGCCCGGTGATGCCGTAGTAGAGCCCGTAGGCCCAGCCAGGATCGGCGATGTTCCAGAAGATATCGTCGCGGCGCAGCCCGATCGCGTCGCGCATATAGGCGCCGAAGGCAAGCAGCGCGCGCAATGGCACCGGCACGCCCTTGGGCAGGCCCGTGGTGCCCGAGGTCGACATCATCATGAACAGGTCGTGGCCCCTGCGCATCACCGGCGCGCAGTCGGGCGAAGCAGCGGCCAGCGCTGCACGGAAATCGATGTCGCCGCCGGCCAGCGTGTCGCCGGCGCCGAGGATCGTGGCGACCGGCGGATGGCTGGCGATCTCGTCGAGCTTGCCGCGATTGGCCGGATTGGTGACCACCAGCTTCGCGCCGGAGTAACCTAGCCGGTGCTCGATGGCCTTGGGGCCGAAGGCGGTGAACAGCGGCTGGTAGACGGCGCCGATGCGCCATGTGCCGAGGATCAGCCCCACCAGTTCGGGAATGCGTGGCAAAAGGCCCGCCACGACATCGCCGGGGCCGACGCCCTTCGCCTTGAGCAGGTTGGCGACGCGGCCCGACATGGCGTCGAGGTCCTCGAACGTGAATTCCCTGAGGTCGCCTGTCGCCGAGATCGCGCGCAGCGCCAGCCGGTTCTCTCCGGTGTGGCGGGCGCAGCATTCGACATAGGCGTTGATGCCGGTCGCCGGATCGCCCTCCAGCCTGGCGATCTCGTCCTCGATGCGAAAGCGCGCGGCGGCGTCGTCATAGCGCGGCAGGCCGGCGTCTGTCGTGGTCATGGCAATCCTCCCTGGCGGTGCGCCATCTCCCCATGGCGCGCTGTCGGACGGACAATGACATCAGAAGGCGGCGATGGGCAACGCGGGGACCGTGACGAGCCTAAAGGTTCGCCTCGGCGAAGATGCGCGCGGCCCAGTCGAGGAAGACGCGCAGGCGTGGCGAGAGCTGCCGGTTTTGCGGGTAGAGCGCCGACAGCGGCGTCGGCGAGGGCGGATAATCGGCCAGCACCTCGACCAGCATGCCCTGGGCAAGATCCTTCTCGAAGCGGTAGCGCGGCGCCTGGATGAGGCCGAGGCCGAGCCGGGCAAGATCGGCGGCGGTGTCTGAATTGTTGGCGGCGACCCGGCCGGGCAGCCTGACCTCGCGGGTCTTGCCGGCGACGGTGAATTCGAAAGGCAGCACCTCGCCGGTGCGCGAGGAGACGAAGCCGATCGCCTGGTGGCCGTCCAGCGCATCGGGGGAGGCGGGCATGCCGTGGCGCGCGAGATAGGCTGGGCTGGCGCAGGTCATCTCGCGGATAAGGCCGAGGCGGCGCATGATCATGCCGGAATCCGGCGGCTCGCCGACGCGGATGACGCAATCGACGCCTTCGCGCACGAGGTCGACCAGTCGGTCGCTCTGGCCGATCTGCAGGTCGATGCGCGGGTAGCGCTCGAGGAATTGCGGCAGGCGCGGCAACAGGAAGGTGCGGGTGAGCAGCGTGCTGGCGTCGATGCGCAGCAGGCCGAAGGGCTCGGCGTCGCGGAAGGCGGCTTCGGCATCCTCTATCTCGGCCAGGATCGACAGGCAGCGCCGGTAATAGGCCTCGCCGTCCTGCGTGGCGTTCACCTGCCGTGTCGTGCGCTCCAGCAGCCGCGCGCCGAGATGTTCCTCCAGCCGCCGCACCGCCTCCGTCGCGGTCGAGCGGGGCAGGCCGAGATCGGCGGCGGCAGCGGTGAAGCTGCGCCGCTCCAGCACGCGCACGAAGAGCCGCATCGTGTCCAGACGGTCCATGGCCTTTGTTCGCAGTTTCCGAATAGTGATGTCAAGATAAGGCTGATTATCCGGGAAATTATATCGCCTATCTCAGCGTCACCAACAACGCGGAGAGACTTCCATGACATCTCATGAAACAAATACGGACACCCAAACCAGAACGGCGATCGTGACCGGCGCTTCAAAAGGCATCGGCGCGGCGATCGCCCAGCGGCTCGCCCGCGACGGCATTGCCGTCGTCGTCAACTATGCGCGCGGCCGCGCCGAGGCCGAAGCACTCGTCCAGGCCATCGAAGCCAAGGGCGGCAAGGCGATCGCCGTGCAGGCCGATATCGCCGATCCCGCAGGCATGGCCACGCTGTTTAATGCCGGCGAAAAGGCGTTCGGCGGCGTCGACATCCTCGTCAACAATGCCGGCGTCATGAAGCTGTCGCCGCTGGCCGAGACCGACGACGCCGCCTTCGACAATCAGGTGGCGATCAATCTCGGCGGCGTCTTCCGCGGCATGCGGGAGGCCGCGCGCCGGCTTCGCGAGGGCGGCCGCATCGTCAATTTCTCCTCCAGCGTCGTCGGCCTCTACCAGCCGGGCTACGGCGTCTATGCCGCCACCAAGGCGGCCGTCGAGGCGATGACGCACATCCTGGCCAAGGAGCTCGGCCCGCGCCGCGTCACCGTCAATGCGGTGGCGCCCGGACCGATCGAAACGGCGCTGTTCACCGACGGCAAGAGCGCGGCGCAGATCGAGGCGATCTCCAGAATGATCCCGCTCGGCAGGCTCGGCCAGCCCGACGATATTGCCGGCGTGGTCTCGTTCCTGGCCGGCCCGGACAGTTTCTGGGTCAACGGGCAAATCATCCGCGCCAATGGCGGCGTGATCTGAAGGAGGCCGACATGCAGCAGACAATCCTGATCACCGGCGCCTCCAGCGGCTTCGGCGCGATGACCGCGCGGGCGCTCGCCCGGGCCGGCCACACCGTCTATGCCTCGATGCGCGATCCCAAGGCGCGCGGCGGCGTCGCCGCCAGCGAGATGGAGGCGTTGGCCCGCAACGAGGGCCTGGCGCTGAGGCCGATCGCCCTCGACGTCACCTCCGACGCGTCGGCCGAGGCGGCGGTGGCCCATATCGTCGGCGAGGCGGGCCGGCTCGACGTGCTGATCCACAATGCCGGGCATATGGGCTTCGGCCCGACGGAGGCATTCTCGCCCGAACAGCTGGCGCAACTCTACGACGTCAATGTCGTCGGCACGCAGCGCGTCAACCGCGCGGCGCTGCCGCATATGCGGTCCCTCGGCCGCGCCCAGATGATCTGGGTCGGCTCCAGCAGCACGCGCGGCGGCACGCCGCCATTCCTGGCGGCCTATTTCGCGGCCAAGGCCGGCATGGACGCGCTGGCGCAGAGCTATGCGCTGGAACTCGCCCGCTTCGGCATCGAGACGACGATCGTGGTGCCCGGCGCCTTCACCAAAGGGCACGGAGCATTTCCACCACGCGGCCCAGCCGGCGGACGCGGCGCGCGCCGGGCTCTACTGGGCCGGTCCCTATGCCGGCGTCGACCAGCAGGTGCTGAAGGGGCTGGCGGCACTGGAACCGGGGGATGCCGATCCGGCTGATGTCGCGGCGGCGATCGTCGACCTCGTGGCGATGCCGCATGGCAGCCGCCCGCTGCGCGTCCATGTCGACCCCTCGCAGGACGGCGCCGAGATCGTCAACGGTGTCGCCGACCGCGTGCGGGCGCAGCTCATCGAGCGGATCGGCCTTGCCGACCTGCTGCACCCCAAAGCCTGAAACCAAACACAAGACAAGGAAACGACCATGCCATTCGCCAACATCAAGATGCCGCAGGCGGCCCTCTCCAAAGCGCAGAAGGAAGACCTCATCCACCGCACCACGGCCATGTTCGTCGACTTCTTCGGCGAAGGCGTGCGGCCTTACACGATGGTGCTTGTCGAGGAGGTGGCCGATGGCGGCTATGGCCGCGCCGACGAGGTTTTCATCGTGCCGGAGGCCTATCGAGCCAGGGAGTAGCTCGAGGAATGGCGGCGGCGCCGGAGCGAGGCGCCGCACTTCTTCGCGCATAGTCGTCATATGACGACTGGCCGGTATCGCCGCCAGCGTTCACTCTGCATGCCGGTATCCATGCTTGCCGCATGTCTGGTCCCGAAAACCGATGCCCCCTTTGGGCGACATGCAAGAGCGGCGGGGGCCGGGTGGGCGCCACGGGCTGCCCACCCGTCTCGGCTGCCCGGCGGCGACGCGCTACCTGAGGCATTTGCGCAACAGATTGGCGGTAAATTCCCGGTGGCGGCATCACGGCGCGATGATGGTCGGCCATGGTGTCGGGACGCTATCACCGTGAAAAACATGATTAAAACAGTCATCTATTAAAGCGAAGCGCGCCACGCTCGGGAAAATCATTCTAACCCTTTGCCATTGCGACAGAATTTCAGAAGCCATAGGGGATGGATATCAGCGGCTTGCGTGGTGACAGCATGGAGCCGGCCCACGGTTCGCAGTCCCAATGGTCCGTCGTCCTTTCCATTTCCTGTCGGCGCGCTGTCCCGGCCCATCCTTGTCGGGCAAAGATCCCGGACGCGCCGCGTGAGGTGGGACCTGCACGGCCTGTTCGTGCGTCATGCGCGCGAGATCGACCGGTTCCTGCGCCGCCGTGGCCACACGCCGGAAACCGCGGCCGACCTGACCCAGGATACGTTCGTGCGGATGATGGCGGCGGCCCCGGGCAGGGCGGAGGAAAACCCGCGCGCCTATCTGTGGCGCGTCGCGCGCAACCTCTCGATCGATCTGAGACGGCGCGAGCGCGTCGTCGAGCACGTGCATCTGGCCGACGAGGCGTTCCAGCGCATCGCCGACGGCGCGCCTTCGCCCGAAACCGTCGTCTATGACCGGCAGCGGCTGGCGATCGTGGAGAAGGCTCTGCTGGAACTGCCCGCGCGCACCCGCAGCGCCTTCGAGATGCACAGGATGGGCGAGAAGACGATGAGCGAGGTCGCCGTCGAACTCGGCCTGTCGACATCGCGGACCTGGACGCTGATCCGCCGTGCCTACCAGCACCTGCGCGCACGTCTCAACGAGGATGAAGCGTCATGAACCGCGCGCGCAATTCACGCCGTGGCAGGAAATCGGCGCCGTCCGTTCGTTTCAGTCGGTACCGGACCATCTCGGCTCCGGCACCAGGGGCGCCAGCATGACCGGGGACGAAAACGACGAAGACAGGCTTTTCGAGGAAGCGGCCGACCTTGCCATCCGGCTGCAGAACGAGCCGGCCAGCCCGGTCGCCCACGAGCTTGTCCAGCAATGGCGCGCGCGCGGCCCGGCCCATGAGGCGGCCTGGGCGGAAGTCGCCGAAATCCGCGGCATGGCCGGGAAGGTGTTCCAGGATCGGCGCGACGCCGCGGCCGGGGAGGGCATGTCACGGCGCAAGGTCATCCTGACGGGCCTTGCCGGCTTCGCCGCGCTCGGCGCGGGCGCGATCTACGGGCCGGACCTGCTTCTGCGCCTCAGGGCCGACCAGGTGACCACGACGGCCGAGTTGCGCAAGGTCACGCTCGCCGACGGCAGCGTCGTCACGCTCGGCCCCGACAGCGCCATGCGAAGCACCTTCACGCCTGCCTTCAGGCATGTGGAACTGCTGGCCGGCATGGCCTTCTTCGAGGTCGCGCCCGATGCCGCGCGGCCTTTCCGGGTCGAGGTCGAAACCCTGACCGCGACGGCCCTCGGCACCGCCTTCGATGTCAGCCGCGACGCCGGATCCCTGACGGTGTCGGTCGCGCATGGGCTGGTCGAGGTGGCGATGCCGGAATCGCCGCTGGCGCAGGCGCAGCGTCTTGCCGAGGGCGACTGGCTGGCGCTCGATGACGGCGAGATCGAACTGGGAAAGCGCGACGCCAGCCAGATCGCGGCATGGCGCGACGGATTTATCGTCGCCGACCGCGAAACGGTATCGTCGGTCGTGGCCAGGATCGCGCGCTGGAAATCCGGCCGCGTCGTCATCGCCGATGCCGGCCTCGGCGCGGGACGCATCAGCGGCGTCTTCGACCTCACCGATCCGCTCGCCGCGCTCGAAGCGGTCGTCCAGCCCTATCAGGGCAAGGTGCGGCGGATATCGCCCTGGCTGACCGTCATTTCATCGATCTGAAAAAATACGGGTCATCGATCTGAAAAAAATGCGGGACAGGGGGAGAAAATCCCGAACCCCTGTTCGTTTCACGAGACAGGGATGCCGTCAGCCGCTGCCAACAGGTCCTCCCTCCCACAAAAATCAAAACGGAGCGGCTGAGCCATGGGGCTGGGGCAAAAGAGATATGGAACAGGAACATTCGGCGCGCGGCTGCTGACAGCGGCGCTGCTGTCGTCGGCGGCCGTTACCGCCACGGTGATCGGGCAGGGGCCGGCGCACGGGCAATCCGCGCAACAGACGGCCTTCAACATTCCCGCCGGGCCGCTGCCGGGCGCGCTGGCAAGCTTCGGCAGGCAGGCCAGGCTGCAGGTCACCTATCTGCCGCAGATCGCGGCGGGCAAGCGCTCGCCGGGTGTTTCCGGGGCCGCGACGCCCGGCGCGGCGCTGGCACGGATACTCCAGGGCACCGGCCTGACCTATGCCTTCACCGGGGCCGGCACGGTGACGATCAGCGACCGCGTCGCCGCCGCGCACGCGCCCGGCGTGGCCGGCGGGGACGGCACGACGCTCGATCAGATCAGCGTCATCGCCGGCGGCGGCAATCCGGCCGACGAGCCCTACAAGACGGCGGCGCCCACCTCATACATTTCCGGCGAAACCATCGAGCGGTTCCGCGGCTCCAGTCCGGCCGACATCTTTCGCGGCACGCCCGGCGTGATGTCGGGCGAGGCGCGCAACGGCGCCGGCTCCATCGACGTCAACGTGCGCGGCATGCAGGGCATGGGCCGCGTCAACGTCACCGTCGACGGCGCCGAGAATTCGCTGCAGGTCTACCAGGGCTATCAGGGCATCTCGAACCGGTCCTATGTCGATCCCGACCTTCTGGGCGGCGTCGACATCACCAAGGGTTCGGACGCCGCCTCCTACGGCATCGCCGGCACCGTGGCCATGCGCACGCTGAACGCCTCCGACATCGTGGACGAAGGCAAGCGTTTCGGCCTGCGGCTCAAGGGCGGCTTCGGCACCAACACATCCAGCCCGGTCGCCGGCGCCACCTCCGGCTACGCGATTTCGAACGATTGGGGGGGCTGGCCGACCGTCAAGGAAGCCGCCACCGGCCTGAACCGCCCTTCATTCCTCACGCCGACCAGCGGCTCGGGCAGCGTTGTCGCGGCCGTGCAGGAGGAGGACTTCGACCTCATCGCCGGCTACGCCTACCGCAAGCAGGGCAATTATCACGCCGGCAAATATGGTCCGGTGGCCAATCCGGTGCATCTGGGCCCGACCCCGTTCTGTTATAGTAACGGCACATGCGTGCCTTCCTTTGACTACAAGGACTATGTCGAGAATGCCGGCCTCGCCAACTACCGCGCCGGCGAGGAGGTGCTGAACACACAGCTCGAAACCCAGTCCTGGATCGCCAAGGGCACGTGGCGTTTCGGTGATGGCCAGAGCCTGGAGTTCGGCTATACGGGTTTTCGCAGCGAGGCCGGCGACAAGCTGGCCTCGGCGCTCGCAAGCGTTGCCTCGCCGGCGACGCAGGCGGCGCAGACGAGCGGCACCAGGCTCGATACCGGTACGCTGCGCTATCGTCTCAATCCGGAGGACAACGACCTCCTGAATCTCAGCGCGAATTTATGGATGACCAACCTTCAACTGCGCAATCCCGCGCGCAATGCCTATGGGAACAGGCCAGTGTGGCTTTCAAAGGATTTTCGGCCGGGTTCCAACACGATCATGTGGGGCGGAGAGATTTCCAACAAGTCGAAATTCGTCACCGACTATGGGCAGCTCGACTTCACCTACGGGATGACCTACCGGAAGGAGGACACGAACCCCAGCGCATACACCGAGGAGATCGAGGGCTGGCTCAACCTGCGCGATGCCGAGCGGCAGGAAGCCGCGGGTTATATCAAGACGGCATACAAGCCGGTGGACTGGCTGACGCTGAACGCCGGCCTGCGTTACTCCCAGTTCTGGCTGCATGATCGGCGCAAGACGGCAAACAGCCCCTTCCAGCTCAACACCAAGCCAGATCGCAACGATGGTGGGATGAGCCCCTCGATCGGCGTCACGGTCGAGCCGTTCGACGGCACGCAGTTCTACGTCAACTACTCCAATGCGCTGCGCTTCCCGAGCACGTTCGAGTCCGTGTCGGCCTTCACCATCATCCCCAATCCCAACCTCGGCCCCGAACGGTCCAGCAACTGGGAACTGGGCATGAACTTCCACCGCAACGGTCTGCTGAGCGAGACGGATGCGGGCATGGTCAAGTTCGGCTACTTCAACTGGGATGTGAAGAACTATATCGCGCGCGCGTATCGCTCCTTCCAGGGTGATGGCTACGTCTGGCAAGGGATGCAGGTCTACAATATCGACCGCGCCCGGTTCTCGGGGCTGGAGTTCTCCGGCCGCTACGAGACGGGCGGTTTCACCGCCGACCTCGCGGCGAACTACTATCTCGACGTGGAATTCTGCCAGCTGAACAGCGCGTGCGACGCCAAGTCCATGTATGGCGACTACGCCACCAACCAGGTGCCGCCGAAATATTCGGTCGACCTGACGCTGACGCAGAAGTTCATCGAGGACAAGCTGACGCTGGGCGGCCGGGTGTCCTATATCGGGCCGCGCGCCATCGGCCACGGCCAGGTGACCACACAAGGGCTCGGCCAGTTCATCTCGCAGGTGAAGTGGGACCCCTACACGCTGGTCGACGTCTTCGCCGACTACAAGCTGACCGAGAACCTGACCGCGACCGCGCGCATCGAGAACCTGTTCGACCGCTACTATGTCGACCCGCTCGGCCTGGTGACGGAGCCAGGGCCGGGACGCACGTTCTACGGGTCGCTGACGGCGAAGTTCTAAGGCGCGGCGGGGGGCACGTATCTGGAGACGTTTGGCAGGACAGAGGGGGGCGCCGTAGAGTAGCGGCGGGTGCAATTGGCTTCGCGCCGCTGTTGACCCGTCAGGCCATCCAGCCGATAGGTCCCGGCAAAACAGCCGCCGAGACTTCCATGACGACAATCCTCCACGACGAAACCGACGCCGCCTGGCAGGACGATGTCCGCCAGGGCGTGCGCCATGTGCGCGATCTCGAACGCCTGCCGCTGTCGGCGGCGGAGCGAGGCGCCGCGCAGCAAGCCGCCGCCAACCACAAGGTGCGCGCGCCAAAGGCCTATCTCGACCTCATCGACTGGAACGATCCGGCCGATCCGATCCGGGCGCAGGTCATCCCTTCGCCCGAAGAACTCGACGAGGCCGAGGGCGAACTCGACGATCCGATCGGCGACCATGCGTTCAGCCCGGTGCCGCGCCTGACGCATCGCCATGCCGACCGGGTGCTGTTGTTCCCGACCTATCAATGCGCGGTCTATTGTCGGTTCTGCTTCCGCAAGGAATCGCTGACTTCGATCGGGCGCGGCTATACGCGCGCGGCGCTGGAGCCGGCGCTCGACTATATCGCGGCGCATCCCGAGATCCGCGAGGTGATCCTGACCGGCGGCGATCCGCTGTCGCTGCCGGATGCGGCACTCACCGAAATCCGCGCCCGCATCGAGGCCATCGCCCATGTGCGGCTGCTGCGCATCCACACCCGCGTGCCGGTGGCGCTGCCGTCGCGCGTCACGCCGGGGCTGGTCGAGGCGCTGCAGGGGAGGCTGATGGTGACGGTCGTCACCCATTTCAACCATGCACGCGAGATCACCGATGCGACCGAAGCGGCCTGCGCCATGCTGCGGCGGGCGGGCTTCGTGCTGCTCAACCAGACTGTGCTGCTGAAAGGTGTCAACGACAGCGTCGAGGCGCTGGAAGAGCTGTGCCGCGAACTGATGTACCGGCTCGGTGTTAAACCCTATTACCTCCACCACGGCGATCTGGCGCGCGGCATGGCGCACCGGCGCACCACGATCGCGCAGGGCCAGGCGCTGGTGGAGGTGCTGCGGGCGCGGCTCTCGGGCATCTGCAACCCGGTCTATGTCATCGACCTGCCCCAGGGCGGCGGCAAGGTGCCGCTCGGGCCATGCCATGTCGAGGCGCATGAGGGCGCCAACTGGCGCCTGCGCGGGCTGGACGGGAAGGTGAGGGAATATACCGAGGTGGTTGGCGAACTGGACGAAGGCGGTTCGAGGAAGTCGGCCGCCGGCTTGTGAGGTAGGGCTGCTTCAACTGGTGTAAGCCGTGGCGACTGTTGACAGTGGCCAATGTCGGCGCCGCCCCTCACTGTCCTGCCGGACATCTCTCCCCGTGTAGTGACGGGGAGAGAGGACTGGTTGCAACGCCTGCCCATTCTTTCAAGGTTGACGGTTGGCGAAATCAGCGATGACAGCGCCCCTCTCCCCGTCGCTATACGGGGAGAGGATGCCGGCAGGCAGGTGAGGGGCAGCGCCAACGTCGAGGATTACGGCGTCGGACCCTAAGCCTCATCACCGCCGATAAACGCCAACACCACGATGCGCGGATCCACGCACCAGGTCAGCCTCGCGCTCCGTCCCGTCCTCGTCGTCGCGTGGCCCGCGCCGAGATCGACGGCGATATCCTCGTAGCCCAGCACCCGATGATCGAGCGGATAGGCGGCCTTGTAGACGGCTTCCTTGGCGGCGAAGAGCAAGCGGCCGGCAAGCCGTTCCTCGACCGCGCCGATCCGGTCGGCCGGCGTCGCGACGAGCGGCAGCAAGTCGTCGGGCAGGGGCAGCGCCGGCTCGACATCGATGCCGAGCGAGCCGACATCGCCGATGGCGGCAACCGCGGCAACGGCCATGTCGTCGTCATGGGCGAGCGAGCCCGTCATACCCTCCGGCCAGGCGGGAGCGCCGGAGGGCGTACGCAAAACGGCGAAGCCGTCGAAGCCGGCATCCGCCAGCAGCCGGTGCGCGAGAAAGCGCGCCGCACCGCTGGCGCGGCGCATGGTGGGCTGGCGGGCGGGCATCGAGCGCGCTTCGTCGGGCAACAGATGCGCCTCATCGCCTTCGCGGATCAGTCTGCATCCGGTGCGCACGTGAGCGGGCGCCATGGCGGCCATCGCGCGGGCGAGGGCGATCTCCCCGGTTGCGAGGATGGCTGTTGTCATGGCTTTTCGGCCGCTGTGCCCAGCACCAGATCGGCGATCATTTCGCCATCCTCGTCGAGCCCTTCTTCCACGAAACCGGCGGCGCGGTAGAGTTGCCGCGCAGCCTCGTTCTCCGGTTCATAGCAGATCGAGACGTGGCTGACGTGGCCGAGCCCGCGGATTTCGTCCAGCACGGCCCGCAGCGCCGCCTTGCCGTAGCCTCGTCCCTGCCGGGCGCGGTCGATCATGAAGCGATAGATGCGTGCTTCGTCATCGTCTTCGGCGGCATCGTACATCAGGAAACCGACGACCTCTTCGCCGGCCATGATGACGCGCGGCCGGGCATCTTCATCGGACCTGGCTTCACGAAGGGAATCCGCATTGCCGGCGACGAAGTCCGCCTGCTCCGGGGCGACGCGCAGGGCGGTGACCTTGGCCCGGTTGGCCCTGGTCACGGGCGCCAGGTGGACGCCCGCGGCGCCGCGCGGGCCGTCCGTCAAGACGCCACGGCCCCGGCGCCCTCACTGACCGGCTCGACGAAGCGGTGCAGCTTGGCCGGGTTGCCGCGCCAGATCGTGTTGGGCTCCAGCACCTCGCCCTTCATCACGAAGGCGTCGGCATCGACCATCGATCCATCGCCCATCACCACGCCGTAGTGGACAAAGGCCGAAGGCCCGAGCGTGCAGCCCTTGCCGATGCGGATGTAATCCGACTTGAAGGCGCCTTCTTCCAGCGAGTGGGCCTGGATGACGCATCCCTCGTTGAGCGTGGCGTCGTCGCCGATCTCGACCAGCGAGCGCTCGGTCAGGTTGGCGCCGCCGTCATAGACGCGCTTGCCCACCTTGACGCCCAGCAGGCGCAGGATCATCGGCCGGAACGGCGTGCCGGCGAAGAGGCGCACAATGGGCGAATCCGCGAGCTTCCAGTGGCGCTCGTGGCGCCAGAAGGTGGCATCGTAGATCGTCGTGATGCGCGGCTTCAGCCTGCGGAAGCCGAGGCTCGCCCGCTCGACGAAGATGTAGAACGGGATGGTGATCGCCGAGGTCAGCAGCACCGCCACGAAGAGAGCGATCTCCGCCCATTCCGTATAGTAGTTCAGCGCGCGGTCCCAGATCGCCAGCGTGGCGAACAGCATCACCCATTGCGTGGCCAGGAACAGCAGGATCGTCACCAGATTGTGCAGGTTCTTCAGCGGAATCCGGTTGCGGCGGTCACTCTCGCCGACGCCGGCGATGAGCTCCTTGTCGCGGTTGACCATGCGCGGAATCTCGAAAGCGGGCGAACCCAGCAGGCCGACATTCTCGCGCACCGGGCCGTCGATCGGCACCATCACCTTGGTGCCGAGCAGGACGTTGTCGCCCGTGCGCCCATCCGGCGGATAATAGATGTTGTTGCCGAGATAGTTGCGTTCGCCGATGCGGGTCTGCTCGAGACGGAATGCCGAGGCGGATTTGTGCATGTTGATCATGAACAGGCCGTCCGACACCATGGTCTGGGTGCCGATCTCGCACAGAAGCGGGTTCTCGTGCTGCTGGTTGGAGCCGAAGTTCGAACCGGTCTGCACCACCTTGTTGAGGTTCCAGCCGATGGCGCGCATGTAGTGGACGATGGCCGAGCTGTCGCCGAACACGAGGCCCAGCACGCGCGAATTGCTCGAAAACTCCGCGACGCTCTGCAGCCAGTAGCGGAAGCCGTAAAGCGTGTAGGTGCGGCCGGGCTTCAGGATCAGGCTGAACAGGCGCGGCACCACCGTGGCGGCAAGGAAGGCGATGGCGACGTAGCCGAATACGGTCACCGTCGTGCCGATGGCGACGAGGCCGATCGTCTCCTGATAGTCGTCGCCGACATTTTCCCAATAGGAGTGGAACAGAAGCGGCAGCGGCGTGACGATGGCGAACAGGCCGATGAGTTGCACGGCCTCGTAGAGGAAGCGGCGGATGCGCGGCGGATTGACGTTGCGCACCTTGCAATAGTCCGCCGTGGTCGGCACCGCAGGCGATCCATGCCAGTGCTCGCCGTCGGGAATGCTCTGCCCGCGCTGCAGCGAGGACGAATGGCCGAGCTGGCCGCCATCGCCGATCGCCGTGTCGATGTCGAGCGTGGAGCCGACGCCGACGAAGGCATCGTTGCCGATGGTGAGCCGTCCGGTCTGAATATAGCCGGCCTGGGCGCGGAAGCCCAGGATCATCGATTCCTTGCGCAGGATGGTACGGTCGCCGATCGAGATCAGATCCGTGCAGACGGGCACGGATTTGGATTCGATGACGGCATTGTGGCCGAGCTTGGTGCCGAGCAGCCTGAGATAGATGCTGTAGAGCGGGCTGCCGCGGAACAGCACGACGGGCGCGGTGCGGATCAGGGTCTTGACGACCCAGAAGCGGTAGTAGCGAAGGCCCCAGATCGGGAAGGTTTCCGCTTTCCAGCGGCCGACAAGCACCCATTTGGCGAGGACCGCGAAGCCGGTCATGCCGAAGAAAACGCCGGCCGACAGCACCACGCACCTGAGATAGAGGCTCAGCGGATCGTCGAGCGCGTCATAGACCCAGTTGAGGCCGCGATTGATCGCCCAGAGCGACACGTAGCTGTAGAGCGCGTAGAACAAAAGCTGGGCGGCGCCGCAGCTCCAATAGGCGAAGTTGGACGCCTGGCGGGTCGGGACGCGCTCGGTGGTGGCGATCGTCATCTCCTCCGCCACGCCCAGATGCTTGGCCAGGCGCGCCACGGTCGGATAGAGGTAGATGTCGCGCATCGACGTCGTGGCCCACTCCTTCCTGGTGCGCACGCGGGCGCAGAAGTGAGCCATCAGCAGCGAATTGGCGCCGAGATCGTCGAAGAAATTGTCCTCGACCGAGACGGTCTCGAATTTCAGCACCTCGGCCAGCGCCTCGGCCAGGAAGCGCTCGTCGTCATTGCCGGGCGCCACCATGGCGCGGTCGGCCGAGAGCCGCACGCTGGTCGGCTTCGGCAGGCGACGGGTGTCGACCTTGTTGGAGACCGTCATCGGGATCGCCGGCAGTTCCTCCAGGTAGGAGGGCACCATGTAGTCGGGCAGGCGCTGCTTCATCACCTGCGCGAGATCGGCGCGCCGGATCGGCGGCTGGCCGGCCTTGGCCGCGTAATAGGCGACGAGCTCGACGCGGCCGGGCTCGATTTCCCAGGTGGTGACGGCGGCCTGCGCGATTTCGGGCTGGTCGAGCAGCACCGCCTCGATCTCGCCGAGCTCGATGCGATAGCCGCGGATCTTCACCTGGGTGTCGATGCGCCCGTTATACTCGATCTCGCCGGCATCGTTGATGCGGCCGAGGTCGCCGGTCCGGTAGATGCGCTTCGAGGGGTTGTTGGGCAGGCCGATGAAGTCGGCGATGAATTTCTGCTCCGTCAGGTCGGCCCGGTTGAGATAGCCGACCGCGAGCCCGATGCCGGCAATGCCGATCTCGCCCAGTTCGCCCGGTGCGGCCAGTTGCGGCTTCTCCGGGTCGAGGATGGCGATGGAGTAGGTCGGCAGCGGCGCGCCGATGGTCACCGGCCGGTCGGGCGTCAGCTCGCCCATCGTCGCCGTGACGGTCGCCTCTGTCGGGCCATAGGTGTTCAGGATCTTGCGGCCGGGCTTCGACCAGCGCACCACGAGATTGTGCGGGCAGGCCTCGCCGCCCACCAGCAGGGTGCGCAGGCCGGGCACCTCGCTGGTGATGGACGACAAAAGCGTCGGGCTGCAGGCCATGCAGGTGATGTCGTGCAGACGCAGGAAATCGGCCAGTTCCTCGCCGACCAGAGGCATCTGGCCCGGCGCCGGGACGACGGTCGCGCCGGCCACGAAGGGCACCCAGATCTCCTCGGAGGAAAAGTCGAAGGCGATGGTCATGCCCTGGTAGACGCGATCGCCCGGCTTGTAGCCGTAGGACGCTGCCGCGACATGGATGAAGTTGATGAAGCTGCGGTGCGTGACGGCCACGCCCTTCGGCCTGCCGGTCGTGCCCGAGGTGTAGAGGATGTAGCAGGTCTCGTCGGCCGGGGCGGACGCCTTGGCCGGCTTCAGCGGGGCGTCGGACTGCGCCGAGATCTCGGCAGCGGCGCTGTCGATGAGGATATGGGGGACGGTCAGCTCGCCGGCGCGGGAGGCATAGGTGGCGATGGTGACGATCAGGCTGACGCCGGCATCCTCGATGATGAGGGTCATGCGCTCCTGCGGAAACGCGGTGGCAAGCGGCACGAAAGCGGCGCCGGCCTTCATCACCGCGAGGAGCGCGATATAGGTGTCGGCCGAACGGTCGAGGATGAGTCCGACCCGGTGGCCGGGCTTGACGCCGCGCTTGACCAGCAGGCGGGCGAACTGGTTGGCGCGCCGGTTGAGCTCGGAGTAGGTCCAGCTACGGCCTTCGGAAATCACGGCCGGCAGGTCGGCGAAGGTCTCGGCCAGATGATCGAAGACCTGGTCCAGCCGCTCGCCGGGTTGCGTCTGCCGGGGGAAATCCGCGCCGGTCAGGATCTGGGGGTGCTCGGCCAGGGAACGCTGGGCGCTCCTCATCAGCGCATCGACGGCCACCCGCTCGGATTTCGCCCGCCCGGATTTGGCCAAGCCGGTTTCGGCCAGGCCTGTCCCTGGCTCCCCGTCGGTGCGGGCCATGTCCCTGTCAAGTGCGGCAATATCTAGACCGTGATCCATTTTCCAAACTTTCTCGTCCTGGCGAAGCCGTGACAGTCGACGATGCCGCTTGAGCAGGCATTGTCGGCTGCGCCGCCGCTGCAATCTGACCCTGGTCGATGGAGGCGGGATGACCGAAGCTTCCAAAACGGAAGCCCCTCAATCCCTGCCGGCGGTGATTGACCGCCAGGCCTCGTCCCTTTTTGGCGGGCCGCTATCCTAAAATCCGTTCGAGTGTTTTTATATTTCCTGCAATCAACCCTGTTCGCACATGGTTATGCCATACGATCCTTTCGCCAGTTTTTCTGAACTGTTGCGATTTGTTTCTGGATTGTTTCTGAGCGCACTTTTTGGGCGCCTGTTTCGCTCTTTTTTGGGGATTGCGAAGCTAATCCCGGTACTCCTTCGTACCCGGCCCGGCGCTACAGGGCCGAAGAGCAGGCTCGCGGCCGGCCCGTCATGCAATCGCTACCTGCAAATATTGTACTGGATACCTGGATCACATTTGCGGCTTAGGTCGAAGTAATCAAATTTATACGGACGCGGCCTGAACCAAAGCAATTCCAGTGGCTTGCTCTGCCGCTCGCTGCCGTCAGCGAATTTCGCCCTGACGCGGAATTTGTGAATGGAGGAGCGGTCGGCATGGAATTTGAATCGGCTGGTTTGCTGCGCGATGTCGCGGTTGCCGCGAACAGGTACGTCGATGCTATAGTTCTTTCGGTTATACGGTAGGTGAATGTCCTGATAGCGAGCCGCCTCCGGTGAGCCTTCAGAGCCGGAGCCGCATTCAGCGACGGGTTCAGGCACCTCCAGCGCGGCGATGGAAACTGGGACGGTAAAGGCCTGTTCTTCCGTATGGATTTTATCGTCGGCGTCTTTCCACTTGTATTTCATCTTGCCTACGAGGTTGGTCAGCATCAAGCCTTCAAGTCTGTAGATAGACTTTGCTATCGCGCCCAGTTCTATCGAGGCCAGGAATTGACGCGAGCACTCTTCGAGCCCGTCGATGGACGCGCATTTGAAATGGCGCGTCTGTAAAGTGCCTACGTCCGCACCGGCCTGCCTGATTGAGGTCAATACGTCGATACTCTCCGAAGAATCGAAATCTTCGAGACCCTTGATGTCGAAAAAGGTCGATGAATAACCTCGCT
This sequence comes from Mesorhizobium sp., assembly GCF_017306585.1. Lineage (GTDB taxonomy): Bacteria > Pseudomonadota > Alphaproteobacteria > Rhizobiales > Rhizobiaceae > Mesorhizobium. Next base: position 61,430 of record NZ_JAFKIC010000113.1, read on the forward strand.
CGTCGGAAAAAGCGAAATGGAATTCCGGCTCCAGAACTTGGCCCCACCCTTGGTTCAATATCATGAATCGTGGGCTGAACCCTTCGCAGCCGATATCCGCGAAAAGTGATAACATTGGTTTATTGAACGGTTCACTTTCCGTGAAATCCAGAGACATACTGGATATTCTGCCTTTTTTACCTTTGTCAGACGCTAGGTCGACCTTTAAAAAGGCATAATAGTCATCCCATTCTATTTCGCCAAACGTATGATCTTCTATTTCTATATTGCTGTCGCCATTCCAGAAATTCATAAGGGCGCTTGATCTCGGATAGAACTGAACGTTATCAGCCAAATTTAGTGTTTCGTATTGAAGCAATGGACTGGATATCAGGTTGATGCGCTCATCTATCGCCGCCGAGATGGAGAACCCGGCCGCCTGTCCCGACCTGGTTCCGGCTTTCAGAAGACCGCCCACCCGGGCATCGGCGAAGAGATCGGGGCGCCTGCCTTCGACTTCGCGTCCGCCCCGCCAGACGGATCGGTAGGTCGTGCCGCCGGGAAGCTGCGTCGTTCCCGTCCCGTCGCGGACGCCGTCGCGAAATGTGCCGATGAAGATCTCGCCATTCGTCGAGACATAGCGGGCCGGCCCGTCGGCCACGCCATGCCGCATCTGGCCTTGATAGCGGTTGCCGGCCTCATCCACCCACAGGACCGACCCCTCCGGGGCGCCATCCAGCCATTCGCCGTCGAGATACTCGCCCGTGCGCAATTCCAGCCGGCCATGTCCCTCCGGCTTGCCCCCGACGAGCGAGCCGACATAGGTGGCGAAGACCGTTCCCGGATCGTAGGAGGGCGAGCCGCCGACGCGCCATTGCAGGCGCCCATGCCCGGAAGGCAGCCCGTCGGGCGACAGGCCGCCATCGGCCAGCAGCGGGTCCGGTTCCCAGATGAAATCCAGGCCTTTTTCGGGCGAGGGGTCCCAGACGCGCACGGTCTTTCGCGAGACCGAACGGGTGGCGGCATCATAGATCGTCTGGACGCGGCTCTCCCACGCCGGATGGGGTGACGGATGGAGATAGTCACCGCCGGCGGCATCGATCGTTGCCGCCAGCACCGCGAGCGCGGCCAACGAAGCTCGTCTTGCAATCATCTCTCAATCCCCACCCGGCGCTGATTGCTAGGCCATCGCCTTGCCGAGTCAAGAGTGCGGGTCGGGCCGACCGCGGGCCATCCAGCCACCGGCCCTCAATCTTTTTTCAGAAAAACTTTCGCCGCCCGGGAATAAAGCGCCAGGCCGGCGGGTCTTCACTGCAAGCGGGGCAATCCAGCGGCCCGCGACCCCTGAGAAGAAACAAGGATTATCACGATGACCAAGCTCGCCCTCGGCGTGGCTGCGATGCTGCTCGCCTCGAGCTCCGCCTTCGCCGGCTCAGACCATTTCAATGCCGGTCCCGGAAGCCAGCCTGTCGCCAATGTCGACAGCACCGCCACCGCCTCGATCCCCTACACCGTGGGCCACAAGAAGGTCGCCACCAGGCCGACCTCCAGCTCCAGCCCGGCGCCGGCCCAGTCTGGCGCGGATGATTTCGGCCCGCCCGTCCTGGGCATGGGAGGCTGAATTCACGGGTTCGGGCTGCCCTCAAGGTCCCGACCAGGTCCGCGATCAGGGCGGAGGGCCTCGTGACAAGGTCCTCCGTCACCCCTTCACCACAACAGGAGAACGCTGATGTTCAGCATGACACGCCGCACAGTGCTTGGAACCGCCGCCGCCGCTGCCGCCTTCGGGCTGGCCGGCAAGCTCGAATTCACCCGACCGGCCTTCGCCCAGACGCCGGTGGAACCTGCCGTCGGCTTCTACAAATACACGGTCGGCGACATCGAGGTCACCGCCGTCTATGACGGCATCTGGAGGAAGCCGCACGACCCGGCCTTTATCGCCAATGCTTCGGTCGACGACACCAAGGCAGCGCTCGCCAAGGCGGGGCTGACCACCGACTTCATGCCCATTCCGCTCACCGTCGTGGTGCTGAAGATGGGCGGCCGGCTGATCATGATGGATGCCGGCTCGGGCGTCGGCCAGTGGCAGACCAACGCCACGCATCTGCCGGCCAACATGGCCGCCGCCGGCATCGACTACAAGGCGATCGACACCATCATGATCTCGCATTTCCACCCCGACCATGTCTGGGGCCTGATGGAGAAGGGCACCAACGCGCCGGTGTTTCCCAATGCCGAGCTGATCGTCAACGCCACGGAGTACAATTGGTGGACCGATCCCAGCCGGCTCGCGAAACTGCCCGAGGGCCGCAAGCCGGCGGGCAAGCGCATCGCCGAGAATTTCCCGAAATGGAAGAACTGGAAGCTGGTCGAGGACGGCGCGGAAGTGGCGCCCGGCATCCAGATCATCGCCGCGCCGGGCCATACGCCGGGCCATTCGGTGTATCTCGCCAGCACCGGCAAGGAACAGTTCATGGTCTCGGCCGACACCATGTACGTGCCGGCGCTGCTGGCGCCGCATCCGGAGTGGCAAGGCAGCTACGACCAGGACGGGCCGACGGCGATAACCACCCGCCACAAGATCATCGACCGGGTGATCGCCGACAACATCCGCATTTCCGGCTCGCACTTCCCGTTCCCCGGCACCGGCGTCTTCGTGAAAGACGGCAATGCTTACGGCTTCACACCGGTTCAAGTTTGAGACCGTTTGGAAACTCTACTCTGGCGGCCATCTGAAGGCGTTTTCTGCGCTTCCCGTTCTACTGCGTCGCAGTAGAACTGAGCTCACGTACCCAAAAGTACGCTGCGCTCCGGTTCTCGAAACCACCATCATATGACTCGCCAGAGCGAATTTCGAAACGGTCTCTCGACGCTAGCACTCAAACCAAGAGAGAAAGACAATGAGACAGATTTTCATGGGCAGGAACGCCCTGTTCGGCCTGCTCGGCGCTATCGCCGTGCTGACGGTCGTGCCCGTCGCCACGATCATGCCGGCCTATGCGGTCGACGACATCGAAGGCGCCGACGCGCCGGACCTCACCGCCGTCAAGGCCAAGATCGAGGCCAAGGACTACAAGGGCGCGCTGGCCGACCTGCGCGACCTCGCGCAGGACAACCAGCAGGCCGACGTCTACAACCTGCTTGGCTTCACGCTGCGCAAGACCGGCGATTTCCAGACCGCGCTGACCTACTACAACAAGGCGCTGGAGCTGAAGCCCGACCACAAGGCCGCCCGCGAATATCTGGGCGAGCTCTATGTCGAGACCGGCGACATGGCCAAGGCCAACGAACAGCTCGCCTCGCTGCAGAAACTGTGCCCCGCCGGCTGCGAGGAACTCGAGGATCTGCAGAAGGCCATCGCCACCAAGGTGACGAAGTAAGGTTGCCCTCACCCGGATTGCCGAGACCGAATTGCGAAGGGCAATTCAGGGCAATCCGACCTCTCCCCGAGGGGAGAGGAGGGGAGCCGGCGCTGGGCATTCCTCTTCTCCCCGCCGGGGAGAAGGTGGCCGCGAAGCGGCCGGATGAGGGGGCTGGCGCTGACCTCTCCCCTCATGGGCCAAAGTTCCGGCGCTCGTGGCTGGCGCCCTATTGCCGGAGCCGGCACCTCTCCCTCAGACCGGCTCCGGCCTTTTCGAGAAACCGACATTGCAGCGCCCTTTGCGCGTGGCCCACGGGCCGCGTGGCGCCTTGCCTGCGACCAGAAACTGGAGGCTGACCCATGACACTGACCGAAATCGACGCGAAGCTCACCGGCCTCGCCACGAGATATCACATAGGGGATGTGACCCTGCTTGCCGGCCGCCTGCTCATGTCCTTCATCTTCCTGCACGAGGGCGTGACGCTGATCATCCATTTCGACGGCGCCGCCAAGGCGATGGCCGCGCAAGGCGTCGGCCTGCCGCTGTTTGTCGCCACCATCGCGTTGCAGCTCGGGGCAGGGCTCTCGGTGGCGGCGGGCGTGCTGACGCGGCTGGGCGCCATCGGCCTCGGCTTCTTCTGCCTGGCAACGGCCACGCTGTTCCACACCAACTTCGCCAGCCAGACCGAGCTTTTGAATTTCGAGAAGGATCTGGCCATCGCCGGCGGCATGTTCGTACTGGCCGTCGCCGGCGCGGGCCGGATTTCGCTGGATTGGCTGGTCATGGCCTATCTCCAGCAGCGCAAGCGCGACAAGGAAATGGTGGCGGCCTTGCTGGCGGTGGAGAACCACATGACGGTTGATGTGAGGCTGCCGGTCTGAGGTCACGCGGGGCTTGCCCTGTCGGCGCTCCACGGCGCCCCCCTCTGTCCTGCCGGACATCTCCCCCACGAGGGGGGAGATTGGCTGCTTTGGCGCTGGCGCTCGTCTTGCAACGTTGAAAACTGGCGAAAGCCGAAGCGACATCGATCTCCCCCCAAGTGGGGGAGATGGCCGGCAGGCCAGAGGGGGGCGCCGTGGAGCGCTGCCTTCCGCACCCACCAATCACGCAGAATTTCCGGATCGTTCGCGGCGTCGCGACGTTCATCCTCCTCACAAGGGAGAAATCGACATGAGCGACGACAGGAACAACAAAATCCGCGACCGCGCCTACGCGATCTGGCAGCGCGAAGGCGGGTTGCATGGCGATCATGAGCGCCACTGGAACCAGGCGGAACTCGAAATTGACCGTGAGGCGGCGCTGCCGCTGACGGCGGACGATGCCTTGCCGCAAACGCGCGAAATTGCCAGCACCGACGTGCTGACGGTCGAGGACCTCGCCATGCGCACCGGCATATCGGGTGACCAGGCACAGGAGTTGATCGACCGCCTCGGCACCGACCGCGCCGCGATCGAGGATGCCGCCCGCGCACTGAAGTCCAGGCGCAAGCGCTGAGCGCGAACTCGCCTTTTCAAACAAGGCGTTGGGATAGCCCGATGAGAAGATGATTCATCGGGCGTCTTTTTCAAGGCCGGCGCTCCACGGCGCCCCCTCTGTCCTGCCGGACATCTCCCCCACAAGGGGGGAGATTGGCGGCTTTGGCGCTGGCACTTTTCCGGGGAACCCTAACCCCTCTCGCAGGTTCCTCCTGTCCAACCCCAACAGGAGATGCACCCCATGGACCACAGCAACCACGTCAGGCTGACCGATACCGAACTGACCTCTGACGAACTGGAAGGCGCCACCATCTACGGCCCCGGCGACGAGAAGATCGGCTCGGTCGATCATCTGCACGGCAGCCAGGTCGTCATCGATGTCGGCGGGTTTCTCGGCATCGGCGCCAAGCCGGTGGCGGTCGCCGCCCGCGAACTCGACTTCATGCGCGACGAGGACGGCGACATCCATGCCGTGACCAGTTGGACCAAGGACCAGCTGAAAGCCATGCCCGAGCATCGGGACTGATGCGGCAAAGCGAGAGCGGGCATTGCGCCCGCGATCGCCGGCACCAGGAGCAGGCCCGGCGGGAACCGGGCCTCTTCAGTTTCCAGGGAGAAGGCGATGATCCGCAAACTCAAGGACGGCAAATACCGGCTCTACTCACGCAAGAAGGACGAGAAGACCGGGAAGAGGCGCAATCTCGGCACGTTCGACACGCGCGAAGCGGCGGAGAAGCATGAGCGGGAGGTTCAGTATTTCAAGCGGCATTGAGAGGCCCTCTGCCGTGTCCGGCCCGTAGCTTATCCCTTGGCCGGTTCTTCGTAGATGCCGATGATGAGAAGCCATGCGCCCGAAATGAGGAAGGCGAACAACACGATGGTTCCAAGGGCGGCGATGTAAAGGCCCGTGCTGTGTCCGAGAATGAGGAAAATCGCGCCTGTGACCTCCGCGAGGTAACACATCGTGCCGCCGGCGAGCCGGGGTGCGGTGAGCCCGATGGAACTCATCCCCGACATGATGGCGACGACATACCCTCTGACAAAGATGAACGTTGCCACGAGCCAGAGGAAAAACCATTCGAGGCCAAGCGCCGGAAGATATTGACCGCCCAGAAGCGCCAGGCTGCATGCCATGAAAATCGCGGAGAAGCCCGACAGCATGTTGATTGCCCGGTTCTTGTGCGTCGTGTTGCGGACGATGCGTTCGGGATTGATCGAGATCGCGACGAAGATCAACCCGGCAAGCCCCGCCGCGCCGCCGCCCACCATGACGAAGAAATTGCTCCATTGATCCAACATGACTTGCCCCTCATGCCCGAGCTTCAGCCGGTTCGATGGAGGCGCAGGCTAGCATAGCTGCATTCTCGAACTCCACGGGATAGCGATCACGAGGGCGCCATCCGAGCGACGGGGCTTGGCTCCCGCCCATCATTGTTCAGCCGGCTTTGCGCACCATGCCCAAGTGGCCCAGCGCCGGAATCCAAGAAAACGGGCGCTTTCGTCCAAAACCGCCGCCGCACGATCGGAATAGTCTTCCCGATACCGATCGGTGCTAGCCAAGAACAGGCACAAAGCTATCAACCGGCATCGATCTCCTTTGGCTTCCGTCCGCTCCAGGGCGGCGCGGAAGCCGCAACCAATGGGAGACTTTTGTGGCTGCAGCGGCTCGTTCCGATACCACGCAATCCGAGACTTCAGATTTTTCCATGCGGCCGGTGCCGGCCGACCAGCGCATGTCCCGGGGCGCCCTGACAATGGCCTGGTGGGCTGTGTCGAGCGCCGTTTTCTATTTCGTCGTCGCGGCGGCCCTCGCTCAAGGGTTCGGCGCCAAGAATGCAATCATCGGCATGCTTCTGTCGGTGGTCGTCTACGCCGTCATCAACGCCGTCATCGCCCGCTACGCGATCAGGACCGGGCTGTCGGTCGGCCTGTTCTCGCGCATCCTGTTCGGCAATGCGGGCGCGGCGCTGGCAACGCTGATCTTCTTCGCCACCGCCATCTACTACGCGGTTTTCGAAGGGTCGGTCATCGCCGTCGGGATCAGCACGGTGTTCCCGCGCATCTCCTACGGATGGGCGGCGCTCATCGTCGTGCTCTACAGCGTACCGCTGACCATGGGTTCGGTGCAGAACTGGCTTAACAAGCTCAATGGCGTGCTGCTTCCGCTCTACCTGATCGGCCTCGTTGCGGCGGTGGTGATGGCGATCGCCGAATATGGCTATTCCAACGCCTGGATGTCGCTCGGCCCGGCAGGCGGCGCGCCGGCCGGCGGCTGGTGGGATTGCTTCGTCTACTTCATGGGCGTGTGGATCCTGATGATGTACACGTTCGACTATGCCCGTTTCGGCCGCGAGGAAGACGCGCGCTACCATGCGCTGATCAATTTCGGCACGCCGTTCTACCTGATGGCGCTCATCGTCAATGGGCTGTTCGGCATCTTCCTGGTCGCCACGGTGCCGATGCAGGGCGCGCTGTCGGAAGTGTCGGTGCTGCTCGCGCTGCTGAAACTGATGGGCATTGCCGGCCTGCTGTTCGTCTGGGTGACCCAGACGCGCATCAACACGGCGAACTTCCATCTCGCCACCGTCAACATGGAGACCTTCTTCGGAGAGCTGTTCGGCGCCCGCGCACCAAAATGGGTGTGGGCCCTCGTCGTCGGGGCCGCCGTCTACGCCCTCATGCTGGCCGACGTGTTTTCCTACCTGCTGCAGGCGCTCGCCTATCAGGGCATCTTCGTCGTGGCCTGGGTCGCGATCGCCCTGACGCACATCCTGTCGTCGCGCTATGAACGCATGTTCGGCACGACCCTGGAATATCGCAGCGACCGCGTGCCGACATTCAATCCGTGCGGGCTCGCCGCCTGGTTCGCGGGCGCCGGCGCCGGCCTCGTGCTGCAGCAGATGGGCGGGCTGACCGCGAGCTTCTCGGCTCCGGTGACGGCCATCGTGGCGGCCGGCCTCTATTACGGGCTGCTGACGCAGGCCCAGCCACACTGGTTCGTCAAGCGGGCGGCCTGAGGCCGTCCGCTCCGCTTCATTCACTCAAGAACAGAGACAATACAATGACTTATCGCATTTCCGTCGACACTGGCGGGACGTTCACCGACGTCGTGGTCAATGACGGCAACGGCAATTTCTCCATCGGCAAGTCGCTGACCACGCCCGACCGCATCTTCGAGGGCATGCGCAATGCGATGGTCAATGTCGCGCAGGACATGTCGACCTCGCTCGAGGACCTTCTGGAGAACACCTCGCTGCTGATCTACGGCACGACCCGGGCGACCAACGCCATCGTGACCAAGACGGTTGCCAAGACGGCGCTGCTCACCACGCAAGGGTTTCCCGACGTGCTGGTGCTGAAGGAGGGCGGAAAATTCAATCCGCATGATTTCTCGCAGGATTATCCGCATCCCTACCTGCCGCGCCGCCATACGTTCGAGATCGAGGAGCGGGTTGGCTCCGAGGGGCAGATCATCATTCCGCTCAATATCGAGGAAGCAGGCCGCACGATCGGCAGGCTCGGCGAGCAGAATTTCGAGGCCATCGCGGTCTGCCTGCTGTGGTCGATCGCCGACCCCAGCCATGAGCTCCAGCTGGGCGCGCTGATCGAGGAGATGCTGCCCGGTGTTCCCTACACGCTGTCGCACCAGCTGATCTCGGTGGTTCGCGAATACCGCCGGGCGTCGGCGACGGCAATCGACGCCTCGCTGAAGCCGCTGATGCAGGCGCATCTTCGCGACCTCGAAGGCGATCTTCGCCTGGCCGGCTACCAGGGCGAGGTGCTGGTCAGCACGGCGGCGGGCGGCTGCAGCAGCATCGATGCGCTGATCGAGAAGCCGATCTACACGGTCGGATCGGGCCCGGCCATGGCGCCGATCGCCGCCAGGACCTATTCGGCCATGGAAGGCATGGGCGAGGACGTCATCGTCTGCGATACCGGCGGCACCACGTTCGACGTGGGCGTGGTGCGCGACGGCCGCCTGACGTTCAGCCGCGACACCTGGCTAGGGCCGCGCTACACCGGCGACCTGCTCGGCATTTCCGCCGTCGACATGCGCTCGATCGGCGCGGGCGGCGGCTCGATCGCCTGGATCGACGATGGCGGCCTGATGCGTGTCGGGCCGATGTCGGCGGGCTCGGTGCCTGGACCGGCCTGCTACGGGCGCGGCGGCACCAAACCAACCGTGTCCGACGCCGCGGTGGTGCTTGGATATTTCGACCCGGATTATTTTCTCGGCGGCCGCATGAAGCTCGATGTCGAGGCCGCGCGTCATGCCGTCCACGGCGTCGCCTTGCAGATCGGCCTGACGATCGAGGAGACGGCGTTCCGGATCCTCGGCCTTGCCAGCGACCTCATGGTGCGCGCGATCGGTGACGTGACCATCAACGAAGGCGTCAATCCGCGCGAAAGCACGATCGTGGCGGGCGGCGGCGCCGCCGGCGTCAACATCATGCTGATCGCCAGGGAGCTTGGCTGCGGCAAGGTGATCCTGCCCGGCAGCGCCTCGGCGCTTTCCGCCGCTGGCATGCAGTTCGCCAACATCGTGGCCGAGGAGGCGCAAAGCCTGGTCACGCTGTCCAACCGCTTCGACGCGGTACGCGTCAACGAGGTCTTCGACGAGCTCGAGAACAAGCTCGACGCGTTCCGCAGGAAGCTGCCGGGCCGCGGCGACGCCTATGCCATCGAGCGCATCGGCGAGGCCCGCTATCTCGGCCAGATATGGGAACTCGACACGCCCTTGCCGATGGACCGGTTCTTCGGCGACGACGACCTCGCCGCCTATGTCGGCGCCTTCCACGACGTACATGAGCGGGTGTTCGCGGTGCGTGATCCCAACAGCCCGATCGAGACCGTCAGCTGGAAGGCCCGGCTCAAGGTCGCGCTGTCCGAGCCGCCGGTTCCGGCTCCTTCCGTCGAATTCAGCGAGGTCAAGCCGGGCGCGGCGACGCGGCCCTGTTTCTTCGGCGGTAAGACGCCGCTCGAGGTTCCCATCTACAAGCCAGGCGACCTTGCGCCCGGCAGCCGCATCCAGGGACCGGCCATCATCGAGGAGACCACCACCACCCTGGTCGTCTATCCCGACATGGCCGTCTCGATCAGCGGCAACGGCAACTACCTGCTTGAAATCGCCTGACACATCGCGCCCGCGAAGGACCCATATCATGACCGACACGACAGAAGCCGATTTCGACCCCTATATGACCGCGATCATTTCCAACCGCATCGACGGCATCATCCGGGAAATGACCAACACCTTGCTGCGCGCCGCCCGCTCGGGCGTCATCAACGGCGCGCGCGACTTCAGCTGTTCGATCTGCACCGGCGACAACCGGCTGCTTGCCTCGGCCGAGGGCCTGCCGATCCACATCTTCGGCAGCCACATGCAGACGCAGGCGATGTGCGACTTCGCCGGCGACGAGCTCGCCGAAGGCGACTGCTACCTGCACAACGATCCCTATAGCGGCAACACGCATGCCGGCGACCACACCTATCTGGTGCCGGTGTTCATCGATGGCGAGCATCTTTTCACCGCTGTCGCCAAGGCGCACCAGGCCGATATCGGCAACGCCCTGCCCACGACCTACATGGCCGGTGCGAAGGACCAGTATGCCGAGGGCGCGCTGATCTTCCCGGCGGTGCGGATCCAGCGCAATCACGAGATGGTCGAGGATGTCGTGCGCATGTGCCGTTCGCGCATCCGTGTGCCGGACCAGTGGTATGGCGATTTTCTCGCGGGCATCGGCGCGGCGCGCATCGCCGAACGGCGGCTGAAGGAGTTGTGCGCCAAATACGGCAAGGAGCAGATCAAGGCCTTCGTGCGCCACTGGTTCGCCTATTCGGAGCAGCGCATGATCCAGGCGATCCGCGCCCTGCCCAGGGTGACGCTGACGAATTCCGGCGCGCACGATCCGTTCGGCGATCTCCTGCCCGAGGGCATTCCGCTCAAGGTGACGATCGACATCGACCCGGAAAAGGCGCTCATCGAGCTCGACCTGACCGACAATGGCGACAATGTCGAATGCGGTTTCAACGAGAGCGAGGCGTGCACCTCGGCTTCGACCATCACGGGCATATTCAACGCGCTGGATTCCTCGGTGCCGCGCAATTACGGATCGTTCAGCCGCATCAGGCTGAAACTGCGCGACGGCTGCGTGGCGGGACGGCCGAAATTTCCGCACAGTTGCTCGGTCGCCACCACCAATGTCGCCGACCGGCTGGTCAACATCGTGCAATCGGCCTTTGCCGAGTTGGGAGAAGGCTGGGGCCTGGCCGAGGGCGGGCTCGGCATGGGCGCGGGCTGCGCCGTGGTGTCGGGCAAGGACCACCGCGCCGACAACGCGGCCTATGTCAACCAGCTCTTCCTGGCCAATGCCGGCGGGCCGGGGTCGCCCAGCGCTGATGGCTGGATCACCTATGGCCTGCCTGTCGCGGCCGGGCTGATGTATCGCGACTCGGTCGAGATCGACGAACTCAAGCATCCCATCGCCATCCGCTTCCTGCGCCTGATGGAGGGCACGGGCGGGGCCGGCAAATTCCGCGGCGCGCCGGCCATGGAAGTGGCCTATGGCCCGAAGGAACAGCCGATGGATGTCATCTGGCCCTGCGACGGCACCGTCTACCCGCCCAAGGGCGTGCGCGGCGGCGGCGACGGCTTCCGCTGCCGGCACTGGAAGGTGGGCGCCAACGGGCAGGAGGAGGAATTGCCCAACATCGCCGTGCTGAAGATCCGCAAGGACGAGTATGTCAGGGGCAACCAGGCCGGCGGCGGTGGCTACGGAAACCCGCTGGAGCGCGACCCCAGGCGCGTGCTGAGCGACGTGATCGAGCGCTACGAAACGCTGGAGCGCGCCAACGACATCTATGGCGTGGTGTTTTCCGGCAGCGATCCCGACACGATGGGCATCGACGAGGCCGCGACCGCGCGGCGGCGGGCGGAACTGAGGCGCGCGGCGGCCTGACGCCTCGGCTTAGAACCCGGCCGCGTGCAGCCGGCGGTACTCGCCGGGAGACATCGAGGTCTCCTGGCGAAAGACCCGGCTGAAATAGGCCGGGTCGACGAAGCCAGCCAGGTAGGAGATTTCCTGGAGGGATTTTCCCGCCAGGTTCCTGTTCCTGAGCAATTGCTGGGCCTGGATGACGCGGCGCTTGCGGATGGTCTCGGTCACCGTCTCGCCGCGCTCGGCGAAGATCTTCTGGATGTAGCGGGGCGACAGGCCGAGCCGCGCGGCGATCAGCGCGCTGCCGAGATCCGGGTCCGATATGTGTTCCTCGATGAAATGCAGGATGCGCTGCCGGTTGGCGAAGCGCACGGAACTCTCCTCCGTGGCCGCGCCGGCGGGCACGGTCAGCGCCAGCGCCAGCAGGTCGAACAGCGTGTGGCGCAGGAATTTCGCTTCCGGCCCGCTCAGATGAGCCCCGTGCCGGGTGATCGAGCGCAGGAACTCATGGAACATCTGGACCAGCGGCTGTTCGCGCTGGCATTGCCGCGCGGTCATGTCGTCGATCCACGGCACCCGCTCGCGCAGCATGCCCGCCGGCAGGCGAACCGCGGTGATCAGCGTGCGGTCCGGCTGGCCATAGACATAGGGATCGCCGGTGCCGATGAAGGCGAGGTCGCCGGGGCGGACCTGACATTCGCGCGTCCGCTGGGTGAGGTAGAGGCTGTGCGAGCCGGTTATCGGCATCATGAAGAAATCATCGTCGCTGCGCCCGATATGGGCGGGGCGGCGGGTGACCGTCATCGGGTCGCTGTCCAGCACGCCGATGCGGATTTCGGCGACATCGTGGACCGACAGGTGGCCGACGCTGAACGCGGTCGCGGGCGTGGAAAGGTCGAGCGGGTAATAATAATTGTTGAGCGCGTCGCGCCAGGCCGCCAGCCTCGACCCGACGCGGACGACCGAACTGATATCGACCTTGGTGACCGGCGCGGTGGCGCCATGTCCCGTCGTCTCGAAATCGAACCCGGCACGGTCCTTCATGATTTCTTCCCACCACCGCCTGTTTTCCAGGCAGATGCAACCAGTCGGCTAAACTAGCGACGCCGCCAGACACTGTAACGCAAATGTCGTGCCGTTCACACAGTTTTGCGGCTGCGTTTGGTGGGGGCAAGACCGGCGCTCCACGGCGCCCCCCTCTGGCCTGCCGGCCATCTCCCCCACGAGGGGAGCTTGGCAGCTTCAGCGCCGGCGCTCGCCTATACTCTGTTGGAGATTGGCGAAGGCCGCGATGACAGCTGATCTCCCCCCTCGTGGGGGAGATGGCCGGCAGGCCAGAGGGGGCGCCGTGGAGCGCTCACCTTCACCCTTTCCCCGGAACCCCTTGCGGAACTTCGTGCAGCATTGTCACTGTCTGGCCACAGATATTAGCCGCGTCAGATCTTAACGGCGCTTACCCGCAAAATTAACCATTTGTTAACCATTAGCCCGGCACCCTTTAACCATTGAGTAAGGAATCGACCGGCCGTGACCTTTGCCGCCCCCGTTGAGACCAAATCCATCCGATTTCGCGCTCGTTCCTTCGTCGCTTTCACGCTGACGCCGGAGGCGCCCATCACCGACTGGCTTGAGGGGCTCGACCACTGGATCGGCAATTCGCCGGGCTATTTCAACGGTCGGCCTGTGGTGCTCGATCTCAACGTTTTGAAGCCCGATGTGGCCGATATCGCCTTGCTGGTGGCCTCGCTCGCGGGGCGGGGCATCCGGGTCTACGCCATCGAACTCGAAGGCGCTTCGCTGGGGCTGGACCTGCCGCCGCTGCTGTCCAGCGCCAAGGAGGCGACGGCCGAGGGGCTGCTTGGCCGCGCGGCGCGCAAGGCGCGGGCGGAGGAACTGGAAGCGGCCGTTGCCGTGGAGCACGCCGTGCCGGCGGAGGCGCCCGTGGCGGTCTTGCCGGCAGCGGTTTCGGCCAACGCGGCTTTTCAGGACGACACGTCCCAGGATGCGACCGTCCACGAGCAAGAGGCGGACCCCGCGCTGGCGGGGCTGGAAGCGGTCAGGATCGAACCGGCCACGGCGGAATTCGCCAAAGCGGGATCGGGGCAGGGCGCTCTCCCCCAGTCAAGCGAACCGGCGGCCGGCACGCTGATGATCAAGACGCCGATCCGCTCGGGGCAGTCCGTGTTCCATCCTCATGGCGATGTCATCGTGCTGGGCTCGGTGGCGTCGGGCTCGGAGATCGTCGCGGGCGGCTCCATTCATGTCTACGGCACGCTGCGCGGCCGGGCGATCGCGGGTTCGGAAGGCAATATCTCGGCGCGCATCTTCTGCCGCAAGAACGAGGCGGAACTGCTGGCGGTCGACGGCTGGTACACGACGGCGGAAGAGATGGAAGGCGTGTCGCGCGGCAAGGCGGTGCAGGCCTTCCTCGAAAACGACGCGCTGTGCGTGATGCCGCTCGGCTGAGCGTCGGCGCAAGCTTCGGGCCGGCTTCGCGTGCGAGGATCGGCGGTTGAGACAGGATGCCGTGCCGGCACGGCAGGGCTAAAAGATAAAACGCCAACGGAGGCTGGATATATGGGCAAGGTAGTGGTGGTCACCTCGGGCAAGGGGGGCGTCGGAAAGACGACTTCGACGGCCGCGCTCGGCGCCGCCGTGGCCAAGACCGGCAAGAAGGTGGCGCTCGTCGATTTCGACGTCGGCCTCAGGAATCTCGACCTCATCATGGGCGCCGAGCGGCGCGTGGTGTTCGATCTCGTCAACGTCATCCAGGGCACGGCCAAGCTGTCGCAGGCGCTGATCCGCGACAAGCGGCTGGAGACGCTCTATCTGCTGCCCGCCTCGCAGACCCGCGACAAGGACGCGCTGACCGAAGAAGGCGTGGAGGAAGTCATCGGCCGCCTGCGCCAGGTGTTCGACTATGTGTTCTGCGACAGCCCGGCCGGCATCGAGCGCGGCGCCCAGCTTGCCATGCGCTTCGCCGACGAGGCCGTCATCGTCACCAATCCGGAAGTGTCGTCGGTGCGCGATTCCGACCGCATCATCGGCCTGCTCGACGCCCGCACCATGCGCGCCGAACAGGGCGAGCATATCGCCAAGCACGTGCTGGTGACGCGTTACGACGCGGCGCGCGCGGCGCGCGGCGAGATGCTGTCGATCGACGACGTGCTGGAAATCCTGTCGGTGCCGCTCATCGGCATCATCCCGGAAAGCCAGGATGTGCTGCGCGCCTCCAATCTCGGCGCGCCGGTGACGCTGTCGGAGCCGATCAACGCCGCCGCCAAGGCCTATCTCGAAGCGGCGCGCAGGCTGGAAGGCGAAGACCTGCCGGTGGTCGTTCCCTTCGAGCGCAAGGGTTTTCTCGACCGGCTTCTCGGAAGGAGGGCGGCATGAGCATTCTCGACCTCTTCAAGCGGCGCACCAGTGCGCCGGTGGCGCGCGAGCGGCTGCAGGTGCTGCTCGCCTATGAGCGCCGCAGCCGCGCCCAGCCCGACCTTGTCTCGATCCTGCGCGAGGAGATCATGGCCGTCATCGCCAAGCACGTGCAGATCGACCAGGACTATCTCCAGGTGTCGATGGACCGCGGCGAGACGATGTCGACGCTGGAGATCGACATCCAGATCCCCAACAAGAGCCCGGTGCCGCTCGCCATGGCGGGGTGAGGCGAAGCAGGGGAAGGCCGCGATCCTTCGCGCCCCCCTCTGTCCTGCTGACCGTTATTTCTCAGCTCATCGTCCGAAATACCTCTCCAGCATCAGCCATCATTGACATCGGCCAAATTTAAGGTCTCACTAATGTTTGTAGCCTGCGATTACAGACATTGGGGGCAACAATGCCGGACATCGGGAAAGCAGTGCAGGACCTGACCAAGGCCGCGCAGGACTATGGCGCGGCGCGGCAGGAAGAAGAAGCGGCACAGAAGGATGAAGACGCCGAACTGGCGGCGATGAAGGCCGCGAGCAAGGCGGTGATGCGCGCCAAGGGCAAGGAGGCGACCGCAGCCGCCGGCCGCGAGTTCCACCGTGTGGAAGCGCTGTGGCGAGCCGCCAACACAAGGCGCAAGAAAGCCACGCTGGCGCGCATGCTGGCGGAAAAGAAATTCCGCGAAAAGATGCGCAAGTTCAACGAGGCGATGTGGGCGCTGATGTCGCCGTGAGGTAAGGGCGGCTGCCGCCCATGGCGGGCCGCCCCCATCACACCGCCTTGAACACCACCGTCTGCGCCAGGCCGCCGCCGAAGCGGTTTTCCAGCGTCACCGTGCCGCCGTAGCGCTCGATGATTTCCTTGGCGATGGCGAGCCCCAGGCCCGCGCCGGGGATGGATTGCTGGCGGCCGGGGTCGACGCGGAAGAAGGGTTCGAAGGCCTTGTTGATGAGGTCGGGCGGGATCCCCGGGCCGATGTCGCAGATCGACAGCACGGCGCGCCGGTCGGCGGCGGTGAGCGAAATGGTGCAGGCCCGGCCGTGGGTGGCGGCGTTGACGATCAGGTTTCGCAGCGCCCGGCGCAGGCCGAGCGCGCCGGCGCGCACCGAGACGGCGTCGAGGCGTTCGATGGAGACGTCGTGGCCGAGCGTGGCCATTTCGTCCGCTATGTCGCGCACCATCCTTTCCAGGTCGAGCGGCTCGACGGCGTCCTGGTTCACCTCCTCGCGCACCAGGCGGATGGCGCTGTCGGCGATGCGGTCGAGTTCGTCGAGATCGTGCAGCCACTTGTCGCGTTCCTCGTCGAGGAATTCGGCGCGCAGCCGCATGCGCGTCATCGGTGTGCGCAGGTCGTGGCCGGCGGCGGCCACCAGCCGCATGCGGCTTTCCATCGACGTCTTCAGCCGCGAGGATAGCTGGTTCAGCGCATGCGCGGTCGCCTTGACCTCGGCCGAGCCGACCTCGGGCACCGCCGCCAGCACGCCGTCGGAGCCGATCTTGGAGACGGCGGCCTCCAGCATTTCCAGCGGCCGGATCAGCACCGAGGTGAAATAGACCGAGACGGCGGTGGCCCCGGCCACGATCAGCGAAATCCAGCCGGCCAGAACAAGCCATTCGCGCTTGGGCGGGGTGATCAGCGGCACTTCCACGATCACCCAGCGGCCGTCCGACAGGCGCGCCGAGGCGACCTGGCCGGGGCCGTCGGTCTTCTCGCTGACCATGGCCTCTACATCGAGGCCGCGCCCGCGCAATATGTCGTTGAGCATCGCGGTCTCGGCGCGGTCCAACCGGCCGCCGGCGGGATGGTCGCTGAGATGGACGGGCAGGCCGTCGGGGATTTCGCCGGGCAGCACGCGCAGCACCAGTTCCATCTGCTGGGCGACCCAGGGCACGGTCAGTTCCGGCGGCGGGCCGCCGCCGCGCACGCTGATGACGGCGGCGGTCGCCAAGCCGACGACGCCGACGATGGAGGCGACCAGCAGGACGATGAGGCGGCGGCGGAGCGAGTTCACGCCTCGATCTCCACGGTCTCGACGCGCGCGGTGAGCTGATAGCCGCCATTGCGCACCGTCTTGAACAGCGGCCCGTCGCCGGCCTCGGCGAATTTGCGGCGCAGCCGGCTCATCAGCACGTCGACGGAGCGTTCGAGCGGGTCGCGCTCGCGGCCCTGCGTGAGATCAAGCAACTGGTCGCGCGACAGCAGCCGGCCGGGGCGGTCGAGGAATACCTGCAAAAGGTCGAACTCGGCGCCGGTGAGGTCGACAAGCTCGCCTTGCGCGTCGATCACCTTGCGGGTGTCCGGCTCCAGCCGGTAGCTGGCGAAGCGATAGACGCGGGCGCGGGGCGGGGCGGGCGCATCCTCGGGCACGACACGCCTCAGCACGGCGCGGATGCGGGCGGTAAGCTCGCGCGGGTTGAACGGTTTGCCGAGATAGTCGTCGGCGCCGAGTTCCAGCCCGATGATGCGGTCGACATCTTCCTTCAGCGCCGTCAGCAGGATGACGGGGATATGCGGCTTGCGGTCGCGCAGGCCGCGGCAGATGTCCAGCCCCGAGCCGTCCGGCAGCATGACGTCGAGCACCATCAGGTCGAACTGGCCTGTCGCCAGCTTCTGCTCGCATTCGCGCCGGTCGGCCGCGACGGAGACGCGAAACCCCTGGCCGTCGAGATAGCGGCCGAGAAGCGTGCGGATTTCGCGGTCGTCGTCGACGACGAGGATATGGGGTTGTGACTGCATGTTGGTGCCATTGCCCGTGATCATGGGGCCCGTAACCATAGGGGCTTGGCGGTGATTATAGGGAGAGCGCGGACAAGCGGCATGGAAAATTGCAACGCAATGTTGCTGGCGGCCCGCTGGAAACATTCGGAAACAAATTGCCCTTTTGCGGAAACCTTCGGCAACACGCCGACGCGAAGCGGACAAACAGCCTTCCTATCCTCCTGGTCGTCCCAAGCATGGATGAAAGGAACCACATCATGCGCAACAGACTTCTTGCGCTCGGCCTGTTTTCCCTCGCCGCCATCCACCCGGCACTTGCCGCGCAGCCCGATCCCGGCGGCGCGCCCGGCGAGGCGCCGCCCATGCCGCCAATGATGGCCATGCAGGGCGGTCCCGACCTCGGTCCCGGCCCGCACGGCCCGATGCCGCACGGTCCGAAAGGCTTTGGCCCGCAGGGCTTCGGGCCCGAAGGCTTCGGCCCCCGCCGCATGGGACCGCCGCCGGAATTCATGCTGGCCACGAGGCTGGCAGTGCTGGAGACGCGGGTCGGCATCCGCTCCGAACAGCTCGACGCCTGGCGCGACTACACCAGCGCGCTCCAGGCGGTGCTTGCGCCGTCGCACCATGATCGCGGCCCTGGCGGCACCGGTGGTCCTGGCGGGCCGGATGGCGGCCCTCAGGCGAAAGGCCCCGATGCGGGTCCGGACGCCAAGGCCGATCCCTTCGCCTTCCAGGAAAGGCTGGCCGACGATGTCACGGCCCGTGCGGCCTCGGCGGCCAAGCTGAAGGACGCGATCGCCGAACTGCGCGCCAAGCTCTCGCCCGAACAGCTCGAAATCCTCGCTTCGGCGGAACGCCCTCACGGACCACCCCCCGGTCCCTGGGGCGGCCCGCCGGAAGATGCAGCCGGACCTGGAGGTCCGCCCGACCAGGGCGGACAGCTTCCGCCACCCCAGCCCGGGAATGGCTCATAACTCTGACCGGCTGCGCC
>NZ_JAFKIC010000114.1 GCF_017306585.1 Mesorhizobium sp.
CAGCACGGCCAGCGCCGCAAGGGCAAGCTTTCCGACTTCGGCCTGCAGCTGCGCGCCAAGCAGAAGCTGAAGGGTCACTATGGCGACGTTTCGGAAAAGCAGTTCCGCAAGGTCTATGAAGAGGCGAACCGCCGCAAGGGCGACACCTCGGAGAACCTGATCGGCCTGCTGGAGTCGCGTCTGGATGCGGTCGTCTACCGCGCCAAGTTCGTGCCGACCATTTTCGCCGCCCGCCAGTTCGTCAACCACGGCCACGTCAACGTCAACGGCAAGCGCGTCAACATCGGCTCGTACCGTTGCAAGCCGGGCGATGTCGTCGAAGTGCGCGAAAAGTCGAAGCAGCTCGTGATCGTGCTGGAATCGGTTGCGCTCGCCGAGCGTGACGTGCCGGACTACATCGAAGCCGACCACAACAAGATGGTCGCGACCTTCTCGCGCATCCCCGGCCTGTCGGACGTTCCGTTCGCCGTGCAGATGGAGCCGAACCTGGTCGTCGAATTCTATTCGCGCTAAGCGAAAGCTTTCACGGTATCTTGGAAAGGCCGCCCTCGGGGCGGCCTTTTTGTTTGGCGCATCCGCTTTGCCGTTTCGATTTCCCGGCCGATGCGCTAATCCGGGCGGAAATCACATTCTGGGGCCGCCGCGCCATGAACATGCTGCCAGACATCGAGACGCTTGAGCCGGCCGGCGAGGGCGGCTGCCACCCGCTCTTCGCCGAGGTGCCGTCCTCGGTCGAGTTCAACAAACTGCGCAAGCGCCTGCTGCGGCTCACGCGCCAGGCGATCGAGGATTTCGCGATGGTGGAGCCGGGCCAGCGCTGGCTGGTCGCATTGTCGGGCGGCAAGGATTCCTACGGACTGCTGGCCCTGTTGCTCGACCTCAAATGGCGCGGGCTGCTGCCGGTTGACCTGCTGGCCTGCAATCTGGATCAGGGCCAGCCGAATTTCCCCAAGCACATCCTGCCCGACTATCTCAACGCCAACGGCATTGCGCACCGTATCGAATACCAGGACACCTATTCGGTGGTCACCGACAAGCTGCCGCAGGGGAGCACCTATTGTTCTCTCTGCTCGCGGCTGCGGCGTGGCCATCTCTATCGCATCGCGCGCGAGGAGGGGTGCTCCGCGCTGGTTCTCGGTCACCACCGCGAGGACATTCTCGAAACCTTCTTCATGAACCTGTTTCATGGCGGCCGGCTCGCGGCCATGCCGCCCAAGCTTCTCAACGACGAGGGCGACGTTATGGTGCTTCGCCCGCTGAGCTATTGCGCCGAGGCCGATCTGGAAAAATTCGCCGCCGCGATGCGGTTCCCGATCATCCCTTGCGACCTCTGCGGCAGCCAGGAAGGACTTCAGCGCAACGCCATGAAGGCCATGCTCGAAGACATCGAAAAGCGCATGCCCGGCCGCAAGGACACGATGATCCGCGCGCTGTCCAATACCAGGCCATCGCATCTGCTCGACCGAAAACTGTTCGATTTCGCCGCCCTCAACCACAACCTCATGACAGGACAAGACGCTTCCGATGACATTTGACGATACCGCGATCGACTGGCTGGCCGGCTTACTGGCCGAAGCGGCTGACGCCGAGATCATGCCGCGTTTTCGCCGGCTGGGCGATGGCGACATCAGGCAGAAGACCTCCGCCGCCGACCTGGTGACGGAGGCGGATGTCAATGCCGAACGCTTGATCACCGCCAGGCTGCGCCAGCGCTACCCCTCGGCCATGGTTGTCGGCGAGGAAGCCTGTTCCGACAATCCGGCGCTGCTCGATGGCCTGGGTGATGCTGATCTCGCTTTCGTCATCGACCCCGTCGACGGCACCTTCAATTTCGCCTCCGGCGTGCCCTTGTTCGGCGTCATGCTTGGCGTCGTGGTCCGGGGCGAGACGGTTGCCGGCATCATCCATGATCCGGTCGGCAAGGATTGGCTTATCGGCGCCAGGGGCGCCGGCAGCCACATCCGCCACGCGCATGGCGCCATCGAGAAGGTGAGGGTTGCCGCGCCGGCGCCGATATCGCAGATGACCGGCGCCGTCTCCTGGCAATACATGGCAGAGCCCGACCGCACGCGCCTTGCCTGCAACCAGACCAAGACGCTGTCGCAGTTCAACTACCGTTGCGCTGCGCATGAATACAGGCTGCTGGCGAGCGGGCATGGCCATTTCGTCGTCTACAACAAGCTGATGCCATGGGATCATCTCGCCGGCGCGCTGATCCATGCCGAGGCCGGTGGCCATGCGGCGCGCTTCGACGGCAGCGCCTACTTGCCGGCGCATGTCGGTGGTGGCCTGCTCGTGGCGCCCGACAAGGAAAGCTGGCAGGAACTGCGCCGTGAGCTGTGGGCGGCTTGAGCCGCCCGCCCGACTTCAAGGCTGGCCCGCGCTCAATGCAGGTCGGTGACATGCCCTGAAACGGGTGGATTGTGCGGCTGGAACATCCGGCCGCGCTCGGCAATGAGGATCATCAGCAGCGCCGCGACGGAGACGCTGCAGAAGCCCGCGGCAAGCGGTGTCACCGTGCCGTTGAAGGCCTGGCCGATGAGCGCGCCGATGATGGCGCCCAGAAACGTCTGCATGAAGCCCAGGATGGATGCGGCCGTGCCGGCGAGTTCGCCGAGAGGCTCCATGGCCAGCGCATTGAAATTCGCGCCCAGTCCGCCGAACGGCAGCATCGCGCCAGCGAAGAAGGCAATGAACAGCCAGAGCGGCATCTTCATTTCGAGCGAGACGACCAGCCAGGCAAGGCTGATGCAAAGGAACACGAGCAGCGCGCCTTGCGACAGCCGGCGCATGCCGATCCGTCCGACCAGCCGCGAGTTGAGGTAGTTCGAGAACGCGAGCACGCCGGCAACGCCGGCGAAGATGACCGGGAACAGCTCGCCGACATGGAAGATGTCGACATAGATCTGCTGTGCCGAGCTGATGAAGCCGAACATCGCCGCGAAGATGAACGTGCTGGCAAAAGCGTAGCAAAGCGTGAGGCGGTTGGTGAGCACGATGCGGAAACCGTCGACGACCGAGCTTACCGTCAGCGGCCGGCGATATTCCGGATGCAGGGTCTCCGGCAGGCGCAGCAGCGACCAGGCCGAAATGACAAGCGCGCCGACCGCCATGGCCACGAAAATCCAGTGCCAGCTGGCAAACAGCATGATGAGCTGGCCGATACCGGGCGCCACCACCGGGATCGCCATGAACACCATGAAGATCAGCGACATCACCTCGGCCATGCGCCGGCCTTCGAATGTATCGCGAACGATCGAGACGGCGATGACGCGGGTCGCGGCGGCGCCGAAACCCTGCACGAGCCGGCATGTGAGCAGGATCGCGAAACTCGGCGCGATGGCCGCGGCGCCCGCGGCGGCGACATAGACGATCAGGCCGAAGACCAGCGGGGCGCGACGCCCGTACCGGTCCGAGATAGGTCCGAAGAAAAGCTGCCCGCCGCCGAAGCCGAGCATATAGGCTGTTATGACATACTGGCGGTGGTTCTCGCTCTCGACGCCGAGCGAGGCGCCGATCTGCTGCAATGCCGGCAACATGATGTCGATGGCCAGCGAATTCAGCGCCATCAGCGCCGCGCAAAGCGCGATGAACTCCCAGCGAGGAATGGGCAGTTTGCTTGCCGGGGGCAAAGTGCCTGCCTGTTGCGGCGCTGTCGATTGCTGATCCACGGCAAGTCCGATCTCTCAAACGAAAATGCGCCGGCGGGCCGGCGCATTGGCTCGTCTCGGTCCCGGATTCGGGACATAAAATTGCCGAGGTGGGGCAGCCCCGGATTGCTCAGGACATATCGATCAGGACATGCCCAAACCTGAAATCAGGCCGCGCCTTTGACGCTGACGCCCTTCTCGACCAGGAAATCCTGCAATTCGCCGGCCTGGAACATTTCGCGCACGATGTCGCAACCGCCGACGAATTCGCCCTTGACGTAGAGCTGCGGAATGGTCGGCCAGTTGGAATAGTCCTTGATGCCCTGGCGCAGTTCGGCGGAATCGAGCACGTTCACGCCTTTGTAGTCGGCGCCGATATAGTCGAGGATCTGGACGACCTGACCCGAGAAGCCGCACTGCGGGAAACCGGGCGTGCCCTTCATGAAAAGGACGACGTCGTTGCTCTTCACTTCATTGTCGATGTAGTCGTTGATGCCGCTCATGGACGATCCTTTCACGCCTGTGGGAGTCAGGCTCGAAGCATGTCCCTCAGATAAACCCATAGGTTGCCCGAAACAAGACATTAGCCGCGCCATGGCCGAAATGGCGCAAAGAATGGCCTGATTTGGGCCAAGGCAAAGCCATCACGCAACAAGTCATCACGCAAACATGATTGTTAATATCATGTTTTGGCATTACTGCATGTCCGCAACCAACCAAAGTAGGGATGTGCGTGATGCGGAATGTTTCTCGATGCGTTTTTGGCCTCGGATTGGCCGCCTGCCTGTTGGCCGGTGTGGCGCTGGCCGAAGACGCAAAAACCCAGTCCGTCGTTGACGATCGCGGCGTCACGGTCGAGCTTCCAGCCCATCCCGCGCGGATTGCATCGATTTCCTATTTCGCCACGGATGTCGCGTTGGCGCTTGGCGTCAAGCCGGTCGCGACGACATACATGGTCGCGGGACGTTACCCCGACTTTCTGCTCGGCCTGACGAAGGACATCGAGCAGATAGGCCAGCGTGCGAAACCCAATCTCGAACTGCTGTCGCAGGCCAAGCCCGATCTCATCATCGCCATGAAGCGCTACACCATCGGCAATGCCGAGCAGCTGCAGAAAATCGCTCCCTACGTCGCCTATAACATGGAGCTTTTGAGCGAGAGCTACAGCGAGGTGGCCGAGCTTTCGAAGATCATGGGAAAGGCGGAGCGCGGCCAAGAGCTCAACGCCGAGTTCAAGAAACATCTGGCGGAGTTCGCCGGGCGGGCGCCGAAGGATGAGCATCCGCGCTTCCAGATCATGTGGGGCGGCGACACGCCTTTCTCGTTCCATACCGAGAACACGGCGGCTTCCATTGTAGCCGCGCTCGGCGGCGACAACATCGCCGGCCCGATGACGCCGGGTGGCCATTTCGGCATCGAACTCAGCCTGGAAACCATGCTGGAGAAGGACCCGCAGGTGATCTTCGTCATGGATAGCGGCCCTGACCGTCCGCACGAGAACAACCCGATCTGGAGCCAGCTCTCGGCAGTCAAGAACGGGCGCGTGCACTATGTCGGCGACGAGTGGGCCGAAACCAACGGGCCGATCGGCCGCGAGATCGTGCTGCGTGAAGCGGCGCACTATCTTTATCCCGACACGTTTCCGGAAGTCGACGTGAAGGCCGAGGCCGCAAAGCTCATCCCCGCCGACATGCGCCAATGACGTCAGGCCGGACAGCGCGGCCGCCGGCACATCACCTCCGAGCCTTGACGGTGACGGCGGCGATAACAGTCATTTCCCTTCTGGTTATCGCAGGCGGGTTGACGATCGGCACAAGGCCGCTTGCACCGCAGGCGGTGATGTCGGCTCTGTTTACGCCCGATGGCAAGATCGATTCGATCCTGGTCTGGACGCTCCGGCTGCCCCGCAGCCTCGCGGCCTTTGTCGGCGGCGCCGGCCTCGCTGTCTCCGGCTATCTCATGCAGACACTCACCCGCAACCCGCTTGCGGGGCCGGAACTCACCGGCGTCAGCGCAGGTGCCGTGGCGCCGATCGTCTTCTGCTTTGTGTTTCTGCCCTGGCTGTCGTCCGCGCTCTATCCGTTCATCGGCATGGCCGGTGGGTTGGCCGGCGCATCCGCCACTTTCTGGATCGCGCGGGGAGGGAGGGGAAGGCCGCTGCATCTGGCGCTGGGCGGCATCAGCGTTTCCCTGTTCCTTGGCGCGATCACGACATATGTGCTGCTCCTCAGCGGCCCCCAGGTGCCATCCTTGCTGTTCTGGCTGTCGGGGGGCTTTCAGGGCCGCTCGTGGCCGCAACTCGCCTATATGGCGCCATGGGTGATTGTCGGTGTCGCGGGCGCGCTGGCCTGCCATCGCGTGCTCGATCTGCTTGCGCTGAGCGAACAGGCGGCGGCGGGCATGGGCCTGCGGCTGGCGTTCTGGAAATCCGCCGTGCTGTTTCTTTCCGTGCTTCCGGTTGCGGGCGTCGCTCCCGTGGCGGGCCCGGTGGCTTTCGTCGGTCTGGCGACGCCACATATCGTGCGCTTGCTGCGGCCCGGTTCGCCGGCGTGGTCGATCGCGCTGACGGTCGCGCTTGGCGGCTTGATGACGGCAAGCGCCGATATTATCGCGCGCAGTGTTGCCGCGCCCAAGGAGATTCCCGTCGGCATCATCACGGCGCTGATCGGTGGGCCGGTGTTTATCTACCTCGTCCAGCGCCGCGATGGCGCGCGAGCGGGTGGGCTATGACGGCGGCAACCCAGGCCTCGCAGCGCGCAGCTTCAGGCTGGCTGGTGCTGGCCTTCGCCGGCATGGCCGTACTGTCCCTGGCCCTCGCCACCTTCCTCGGTGTCGTCGACCTGCCGCCATCCGACGTCATCGCCGCGCTTGCCGGGCACGGGTCGAGCGAGGCGCGCTCCATCATCCTCGACATCCGCCTGCCGCGGGTCGTCACCGGTATCCTGGCGGGCATCCATTTTGCCGTGGCGGGCCTTTTGCTTCAAACGATCACGCGAAATCCGCTGGCCGATCCATCGCTGATGGGGATCTCGCAAGGTGCGATGCTGGCCGTCAGCGGCTTTCTGGTCTTCACGGTGTATGTTCACGATCCCGGCTCCAACACGCTGCAGGCGCTGCCGCTCGGCTGGCTGCCGGTGATCGGCACCATCGGCGGCATGCTTGCCGGTGGCTTCATCTATGCGATCGCCTTTCGCCGCGACCTCGGCCCGCTGCGCATCACGCTCTGCGGGATCGCGGTGGGTGCCGTTCTGCATGCCATAGGCATCGGGATGATCGCCGGCTGGGGATCGGCGCGTATCGAGGTTCTCCTCGAATGGTTCTCGGGCAGCCTCTATGCGCGCAACTGGCAACATGTGGTCTTTCTGCTGCCGTTCACCGTGGCCGGCCTGGCTATCCTGCCGCTGGTCAGGCGACCGCTGGCGCTGCTTCGGTTCGAGGCGACCGTTGCCCGTTCCTTCGGGCTTTCCTACCGCCGGCAATTCTCATTGGCGCTGCTGATCGCGTGCGTGCTCGCCGCCAGCGCCGTCGGTGTCGTTGGCCCCGTCGTGTTCGTCGGGCTCATCGTTCCGCATCTGGCGCGCTTCATTGCCGGCCGGCGCTTCGACCTAGTCCTGCCGCTGACGATCGCCTTGGGGGCGATATCCGTAACGCTGGGCGATCTGGTGGGCCGGCTCCTGGGCCAAGCCGAGGAAATCCCCATTGGCGTCATCACGGCTGTCTGCGGCGTGCCCGTGCTCGTTGCGCTGCTGCGCAGAACCGCGTGAGGTATCCAATGCTTTCCTGTTCCGGGCTGTCTGTCTCGTATGGTCGTCGTAAAGCATTGAGTGATTTCAGCCTCTCGCTGGCTCCCGGCGAGATAAGGGCGCTGATCGGACCAAACGGGTCCGGCAAGAGCACGGCTCTCCAGGCGCTGGCCGGTTTGATAAGACCCGCGGCGGGAAGTGCTGCGATCGGCGACCGGGCGGTTGCCTCGATGTCACGCCGCGAGATCGCGCGCCATCTGGCATTCCTGCCGCAACAGCCCGTCGCGCCCGACGAGATGACCGTCGAGCAACTGGTGCGCCAGGGCCGCTTCAGCCATGTCGGCCTGTTCAGGAGCTATGGCCCACGCGACGATGAGGCCATTCGCTGGGCCTTGGAAAGCACCGGGCTGGCCGACTTCGCGGACAGGGGATTGCGCGAGCTTTCCGGCGGCGAACGCCAGCGGGCGTGGATATCGGCGGCACTTGCCCAGGAGGCGCGGATCTTGCTGCTCGACGAGCCGACCTCGTTCCTCGACATAGGCTACCAGATCGAGGTGCTCGATCTGGTCTACCGCCTGAGCCGGGAGCGCGGCGTCGGCATCGTCATGGCGATCCACGATCTCAACCAGGCCATGTCGATCTGTGACCGCATTTCCCTGTTGGAGAAAGGCAGGCTTGTGTTCGACGGACAGGCGCAGGCGCTGGCCGAAAGCGGGCTGATCGAGAAGGTGTTTCGCGTCGAGGGGCGCTTTGTCCAGCTCTCGCCGGAGTCGGCGCCTCATTTCGACGTTCACCTGTCGCGCTGGCGCGCCGTCACGGCTTGACCAGCCGGTACACGATCTTGGTGCGGGTATAGTAGTCGAGCGCGTCGGCGAAATTGGGCATCCAGCCGTCGGGCACATAGGGGATGAAGCCGTCGAATCCGAGCCTGCGGGCCGAGACCGTGAAACCGGCAGCCGCGAAGACCTGTGCGTAATCGTTGATGGAACGGTCCTGGACGACCGTGTTCGTGCGTTCGGCGACCAGCTTGCGCCAGCTTGGCCAGAGCGGATTGTCGGTGTGGCAGCCGGTGATGGCATAGTAGGTGCCTCCCGGTTTCAGCGCCCGCCAGATATCGCCGGCATGCTCCTCGATATCGGCTACCAGATAGATCACCTCATGGCTGAAGGCGAGGTCGAACTCCTCGTTCCAGCCGGGCAATCGCGAACCCGCCTGATACTGGATCGGCAGATTGCCTTTCAGCGCATTCGCCCTGGCGATCGACTGCTCGGCGATATCGATGCCGAGCGCTTTGCGAAAGGGCCGCATCGCATGGAGGTGGCGCAGGAAGCCACCCTGGTTGCAGCCGAAATCGAGAATGGCTTTTCCCGAGAGGTCGCGTTCGGGCACCAGTTCGATCAGGTGCCGCCAGATCGGCGCATGGCCGTCGGCCATCGCGTCTTCGGCGTCCGGATCGATATACCATGTCGATATTGTCGGAGCGCCATTCATGCGGGCTTGATCCTTACTCGCGTGCTCAAGTTTTTAGTTGTGGATGTCAGGAGCGCAACTATCCCGTTCTATTTTTTTATTGCGCGAACGCAAATGAACGCGGGTGCCAAGCTCAGTTCGGCAAAATGCCTCGGATCGACCGTTTGCATTTCGGGTACCGGAAGCGGCTCGACGAAACGGTCGAGCCTCCAGCCAGCATCGACAAGACCGTTGATGATATCGCCAAGCGGTCTGCGATAGGATTCCACATAGGGATTGGGTTCGCCAAACCCGCCCCAGTACATGCCCCACCGATTGGTTTCAAAATAGGTCTTCTCGCCTCTGGCGAGGGTATCTGCCCAGTCCCGCATGGGATGCCCCATGGAAAAGACCAGCCAGCCGCCCGGCCGGGCAATGCGATGGAATTCGTCGAACACTGGTCGGAGATTCTCGACATAGTCGAGCGCCAGCGAGCACAGCACGCCGTCGACGGTATGGTCTACAATCCAGTCCAGCGGCTTCGACATGTCGCCTTCGCGAATCTCCACTCCGAGTCCGGCGCAGCGTTGCCGGGCAAGGGCCGTCATTTCCGGCGTGACGTCGAAGGCGCGGACATGCGCGCCGGCACGCGCTAGCTTTTCCGAGCAGATGCCCGAGCCACAACCTGCATCGAGAATGTCGAGCCCCGCGACATCGCCGACGAGGGCCAGGGAGGCCGGGCGTTCATAGAGCGCGTTGTGCGGCTTGGTTGGAGCAAGCGCATCGTAGCGATCCGCAAACGATGCATAGGCTGGCTTGGCGATCGGCATATCGCTGGTCATCTTAGCCGTCCCTGCGATGGGAGTGAAAATACCTCAGTCGGGCACGCTGGTCTGCAGGGCAAGGGCATGCAGCACGCCGCCCATGTTACCCTTCAGCGCGTCATAGACCATCTGATGCTGCTGGACGCGGCTTTTTCCCCGAAAACTCTCGGCCACGACTTCCGCCGCGTAGTGGTCGCCATCGCCGGCTAGGTCGCGGATCGTCACCCTTGCGTCCGGGATGCCGTCCTTGATCAGTTTTTCGATGTCGCGGGCGTCCATTGCCATTCTACAATTTCCTGTGTCGGGCGGGCGGCGCTGCGGCAACCCGTGCAATGAGAGTCGGTCAAGCCTAGAGACTTTTCCGTCCGGATTGAAGCCGTTCCGTCCGATTGACGGTCAGGAGATGGTCCCGCCCTCGTCTTGCACGGGATCATCCTCGCGCATCGAAAAGGCGCGGCCGAGGCTGAACACTAGTATGTAGAGCGGAATGTTGAGCACCAGATTGACTATCGGCAAGTAGCTCGTCATCCCCCAGGCGGATGAGAAGAAAGGTTGGCCGTAACCATCGCAGGCAAGCGAGGAGCCATACTCCCAGAGCGCGCCGATGACCGCCGCGGCGAGGAAAAGCTTGATGCAGGTGACAATCCGCTTCGCTCGTGCAGGCTCCGGCAGAATGCGGTTCCAAAGCACCAGGCAGATGATCGGAATCGCATAGATCAGGTTCTGCAGAGCCAGCATCGGCAGCGTGCCGTTTGCCATGGCCAGGAACTGCTCCCGTCTTTCCAGGAGCGGGCAAACCTGGCTCGACGTCGTCGACAGCAGGAAGAAGACGAACGGACCCAGGCACCAGAAGAAGAACAGCGACGGCCAGAAAACGACTGCGAGCAGCGCCCGGACGGCCAGTGCGTTCAACTGGCCTGATCCATGAAGCGGGGGAACCAGCCTTCATGCGCGGCGGTCAGGTCGGCAACCGGTATTGCCTTGGCATCGCCGAGCTTCAGCGTGTTGCCGCCGGTCGAACCGATCCACGGCGCGAAGATGCCGAGTTCGCCTTGCCGTTTGCGGATGGCGTCCCACTCCTGGCCGTGAGGGTCGATGGAAAGCGTCAGCAGATAGCGGCCCTGGTCCTCGCCGAACCAGACCGGGATAGGGTCGGTGCCGACCAGGCCGGGAATGGTCGCGCCGATGCCCGACGCCATCGCCATTTCGGCCAGGGCGACAGCGATGCCGCCATCGGAAACATCGTGTGCCGCGGTGACAATGCCGGACGCGATCAGGGCGCGCACATGGTCGCCGACACGCTTCTCATGGTCGAGATCGACCGGCGGCGGCGGGCCATCGGTGCGGCCATGGATGTCACGCATGTATACCGACTGGCCAAGATGCGTGCCCCAGGAGGAGGGCGCCCCGACCAGCAGGATCATCTGACCTTCGGCCGCGAAGCCGATGCGCACCATCTTCGACCAGTCGGCGATCAGCCCGACGCCGCCAATGGTCGGCGTCGGCAGGATGCCCTGGCCGTTGGTCTCGTTGTAAAGCGAGACATTGCCGGAAACGATCGGGAAGCCGAGCGCGCGGCAGGCGTCGCCGATGCCTTTCACCGCGCCGACCAACTGGCCCATGATCTCGGGCCGCTCGGGGTTGCCGAAATTGAGATTGTCGGTGGCCGCCAGCGGCTGTGCGCCGGTGGCGGTCAGGTTGCGCCAGCATTCGGCGACAGCCTGCTTGCCGCCCTCATAGGGGTCGGCCTCGCAATAGCGCGGCGTCACGTCAGAGGAGAAGGCAAGCGCCTTAGTGGCATGGCCCTCGACCCGGACCACGCCTGCGTCGCCGCCGGGAAGCTGCAGCGAATTGCCCTGGATAAGCGTATCGTACTGTTCCCACACCCAGCGGCGCGAGGACAGGTCCGGGCCGCCGAGCAGCTTCAGCAGCGCATCGGCGACATCGGCCTGAGGAACATCATTGGCGGCAAGCGGCGCCGGCTTCTTGGGCTCGATCCAGGGGCGGTCATATTCCGGCGCCTTGTCGCCGAGATCCTTGATCGGCAGGTCGGCGACCTGCTCGCCCTGATGCAGCACGCGGAAGCGCAGATCGTCTGTGGTCTTGCCGACGATGGCGAAGTCGAGCCCCCATTTGTGGAAGATCGCTTCGGCTTCCTTCTCTTTCTCGGGGCGCAGCACCATCAGCATGCGCTCCTGGCTTTCCGAGAGCATCATCTCATAGGCGCTCATGCGCTCCTCGCGCACCGGCACCTTGTCGAGATCGAGTTCGATGCCGAGGTCGCCCTTGGCGCCCATCTCGACCGCCGAACAGGTGAGGCCGGCCGCGCCCATGTCCTGGATGGCGATGACGGCGCCCGATGCCATCAGTTCCAGGCAGGCTTCCAGCAGGCATTTTTCGGTGAAGGGATCGCCGACCTGCACGGTCGGGCGCTTCTCGTCGATCTTGTCATCGAATTCGGCCGACGCCATGGTGGCGCCGCCGACACCGTCACGCCCGGTCTTGGCGCCGAGATAGACGACCGGCAGGCCGACGCCCTTGGCTTCGGACAGGAAGATGGCATTGGTCTTGGCCAGGCCTGCGGCAAAGGCGTTGACCAGGATGTTGCCGTTGTAGCGGGCGTCGAAATTGACCTCGCCGCCCACTGTCGGCACGCCGAAGGAATTGCCGTAGCCGCCGACGCCCGAAACCACGCCGGCGACGAGATGCCTTGTCTTGGGATGGTCCGGCGCGCCGAAGCGCAAGGCGTTCATCGCCGCGATCGGCCGCGCGCCCATGGTAAAGACGTCGCGCAAGATACCGCCGACACCGGTCGCGGCCCCCTGGTAGGGCTCGATGAAGGAGGGATGATTGTGGCTTTCCATCTTGAAGACGACGCAGTCGCCGTCGCCGATGTCGACCACGCCGGCATTCTCGCCCGGACCCTGAATGACCTGGGGCCCCTTGGTGGGCAGCGTGCGCAGCCATTTCTTCGAGGATTTGTAGGAGCAGTGCTCGTTCCACATCGCCGAGAAGATGCCGAGTTCGGTAAAGCTCGGTTCGCGGCCGACCAGGTCGAGGATGCGCTGATATTCGTCGGGCTTGAGCCCGTGGGCGGCAATGAGCTCTGATGTGATCGGCACGGAATTAGAAATGGTCATGGGCGGTGATGTATGTCCATGGAAGCGGGGATTTGAGTCCCCTCTTATTGCAAGCCGACAGGGCGATACACCCATGGATTGACGAAAAAC
Organism: Mesorhizobium sp.; assembly: GCF_017306585.1. GTDB lineage: Bacteria > Pseudomonadota > Alphaproteobacteria > Rhizobiales > Rhizobiaceae > Mesorhizobium. The sequence continues at coordinate 12,897 of NZ_JAFKIC010000114.1, forward strand.
GCAGGAAAACCGGACAAAGCGACAGGGTGGTCCGGCTAGGTCGATATCCTGCGGCTGCGAAGCAATCCGGTTCAGGAAAAACTGTCGTAACCCGCCCGGCCTTCGTCCAGCAGACGCCTGATCACCGCGACGCCGCCGGCGATATCCTCGCGCCGCCTCGGCTGCGAAACGCCGAAGCGCACACCGTGGAAAACCCGCTCCGAGCGTCCCGCCTTGAACTCGTCTTCATCGTCGATAAGCACGCCGTGCTCGAGGCAGGCATTCTTGAACGTGCCGGAAAGCCAGGGGTCGGGCAGGGTAAGCCAGACGAACGGCACTTTGTCGTGTGCCTTGAACGAGAAGCCTGCCAGGCTCTCGCGTACGATGGAGATGCGGGCACTGATCTCGGCGATGCTGCGCTTGCGGATGTCGCTGGCCTGACCCGACAGCACCAGCCGCGCATTCACCTCGGCCAGCAGGAACGGCATGCCGCCGGTCATCATCTTGTGGGCGACGCGGATGCGATGGCGATAGGCGGGCGGGCAGGAGAGCCAGCCGCCCCGCAATCCGGCGGCCACCGATTTGGATAGGCCGCCGGCAACGATGGTTCGCTCCGGCGCATATTCGACGAGCAACGGCGTCGGATCGTCGGTCAAATGGCCGTAGAGATCATCCTCGATCAGGATGACATTGTAGTCCCGCGCGACGCGCGCGATCGCTTCGCGGCGTGCCGCCGACAAAGTGACAAGGGTCGGGTTCTGCGCCGTCGGTATCAGAAACAGCATCCTGGGGTGCTTCTGTGCGCAGACACGCTCGAAATCGATTGGATCAAGGCCCTCATCGTCCGACGCCACCAGCGCGGTACGCCGCCCGATCAGCCCTGCGCTGCGGGAAATCTGCGAGTAGGTGAGGTGCTCGAAGGCGACATAGTCGCCCGGCGCGGTGAGCGCCGCGATCACGGCCATCACCGCTGCATGCGTGCCGAGGGTGGGGACGATGGTATCGGCCGTTGGCAGAAACGAATTGCGCGACAGCCACCGGGCACCGGCTTCATACCAGCGGTCCGGAAAGTCGCGCGTGTAGCTGGAAATCTCGTGCGGATGGTCTTGTGCCGTCCGCGAAAGAACGTCGGCGACGATGGTGCCCTGGCCGATGTCGGGAGCCGCCGTGCTGTCGAAGCGCAGCTTGTCCTTGGGGGCATCGACATAGCGCGTGCCCTCGACACTCACGTCCGAGGCTTCCGGCTGGGCGCCCGGACTCTGCCCGAGCACATAGGTGCCGCGGCCGACTTCGCCGCTGACGAGACCGCGCTCGCGCAGCAATTGATAGGCGCGGCCGACCGTGCCGACAGTGGCGCCTATGTCGTAGGCGAGGTCACGCTGCGGCGGCAGTTTTACCCCCGCGCCGATCACCCCCCGATCGATATCGGCTTCAATGGAGTCCGCGAGGCGCTGATAGAGCGGCCCGGAGCCCGTCAGGTCTGGAATCCAATTTGTCATGGTGACAATTTTGTATATTGCACCGTCTTGTGAGTCAATACATATCACGATTGCGTCAAAAAAGGTGCAATTGACAATTTCGGCAGAAAGACAATGGACACAATCGCAACAATCCGTCACCCGGCAACCGAATTGCTCGGCCAGTCCGCCCGCCCATCAGGCCGGCGTGGTTTCGTCGGCCGCTTTGTGCAGGTGGTGATGTCGCTGGCGAAATGGATCGACCATCTGCTGGAACGCCGCCGCAGCCGGCTGGCATTGCTCGAGATGACGGATGATCAGCTCAAGGACATCGGCATCTCCCGCTGCGATGCCCACCGCGAGGGTATCAGGCCGTTCTGGGAGTAGGAACTGGCCCTATCCTGCGCCTTTGGTCCTGAGGCTCGCGACGCCATGATCGGCGAGCACCGCGACGGCGCTTATAGCAACGAACAATGCGGTGATGGCGAGCGCTGACACGGCGACACTCTCGATGCCGTTCTTGGCGACATCCAGGAACGGGTAGGGCACCTCGCCGGCCAGCGGTGCCCGCGCCAGAACATAAGCCAGATAGGCGATGGGGTAGAGCATCCACCAGGAGATGTCGCTCCATCGCGTCCTGCCATCGGTGCCAGATATCAGCCACCAGAGTACGAAAAGTACTGGCGTCACATAATGCAGCAGCACGTCGCAAAGCAGAAACAGACCTTGCGGTTGCCAGAGCGGGGCCAGAACCGTGGCATAGACTGTCGACACCAGGGTGATCGAAACCGCCACCCCGGCACGCATGCGTGATCTCGCAAAGGCCGGCAGCCAGGCATAGCCGGTGGACGAGAGCAGTGCGGTATGGACGAGCACTGCGCCGATGTTGGTCAGGATGGTGAAAAAGCTGAAATAGAAGACAACAGAGCCGAGGAAGCTTCGGCCTGCCGCCATCGATGCCGGGATGGTGATCGCCAATTGCAACACAAGCCCGATCAACCCGACGACCAGCCCCGCGATCTGCAGGAACCGGCCCATCGCAGCCTTACGCGGCAGCCGTGCAGGACGGATTACCCGCCTGCCAGCGGGCAATGTCGGAACCGATACGCGCGCCGAGCGGATCGTTCATCAGCGGGCCGAATGCGTCGACGCGGCTCGAATTGCCTTGCGCCTGCACGACCAGAAGCGGCTTGCCGCCATAGTGCTTGGCCGGCACCAGCAGGAAGCGCGGCGTGCCGCTGAACGAATTCAGTTCGTTCGCCATCTGATATTGCCTGAAGGCCGGGTCCTTGCTGGCGATCCAGCATTTGTGGGCCGCGATCGCCACCTGCTCCATGGCCAGCAGCGACGCGCTCTTGCCCGAAGGGGCAGGCGTGCTCTTCGGGCTCGACTGGCACGATGCCAGGGCAAAACCGGCCGCGACGACTAAGAAGACAGTCTTGCTCTTGATCAAGCGGCACCCATCTCGAGTTCGGACAGAAAAATCTTCAGGCCGTCGGTCATCTCGCCCCATACCCTGGACAATGCCGGGTGCTGCAAGGCGATCTGCTCATAGGCATCGAATTTGGGGTAGGCGTCGAGCAGATCATGGCGGCCGGTCATGACACGGAAATTGTTGAAGACGAACCGGGTCGGCGTCAGCCAGGCATCGGCGAAGCTGATGTCGTTGCCGAGCGCGAACGGGCCTTGCGCCATGCGCGCCTCGATCGCCGCCAGTCCGTGGTGAAGACGGGCGAACTGGGCGTCGATCTCGGCATTATTCCGCTTTTGCACGAAATGCAGCTCGAACAGTTTCATCGTCGGCGTCAACACATCGAGATCCGTGATGCGGGAGAACATGCGCACCAGCGCGCGGTCCCTGGAATCGGCCGGCAGCAGCGCCGGTTCCGGAAACCGCTCCTCGAGATATTCGGCGATGACCACCGATTCGACGATCGTTTCGCCGGAGCCGGTGATCAGCACGGGAATCCGGTTCATCGGCGAGATGGCGCGAAACTCTTCGGGGATCGGGAAGCCGGGCGGCGGCGCGATGATCTTGAGCGGCACGTCCTTGATATAGGCCAATGCCCGCACGATCGACGAGTAGGGCGACAACGGCCGCGAATAGAGTTTCATGACCGTTTCTCCCCGAGATTGTTATTTTGAATCACCGCAATTCTTAAGGTTGCGGTCGCAAACTTCAAGCGGCAATGCCGAGCGCGCCTTCGAACAGCGCCCTTCCGTCGCTGCCGCCATGAGCCGCCTCGATCAGATTCTCTGGGTGCGGCATCAGACCGAGCACATTGCCCTTGTCGCTGATGATGCCGGCAATGTCATTGATCGAGCCGTTGGGGTTGGTGCCCTGGGCATAGCGGAACACCACCTGGCCCTCACCCTCGATGCGGGCGAGCGTTTCGGCGTCGGCGAAGTAATTGCCGTCATGGTGCGCCACCGGCGAGCGGATGATCTGGCCCGGCTGGTAGCGCCGGGTGAACATTGTGTTGGCATTGGTGATCTCGAGCTTCACCTGCCGGCAGACGAATTTCAGCGAAGCATTGCGCATCAGCGCGCCCGGCAGCAGGCCGGCCTCGACCAGGATCTGGAAGCCGTTGCAGACGCCGATCACCATAACGCCCTTGGCCGCCTTTTCGGCGACCGCCCGCATGACAGGCGTGCGCGCCGCGATCGCGCCGCAACGCAGGTAGTCGCCAAAGGAAAAGCCGCCGGGAATGGCGATCAGGTCGACATCGGGGATTTCGGTGTCGGTCTGCCAGACGGTGGCCGGCGCCTTGCCGGAAATCTTGGTCAGCGCGGCGATCATGTCGCGGTCGCGGTTGAGGCCAGGAAGAAGGACGACGGCTGATTTCATCTTGGTTCGTAAGGCCTCTGAGCTTCGGCAAGTTCACGCAGTTCGAGACGGCGATCTATGCGTTCAAGTCGATCATCCTGGCGGGCGAGAATGCCATAGATGTTATGGATGTCACTCTGCGTCGCCACCATGTGACCCCGCATCACATTCAATTCCCGTTTCGTCTCGGACACATCCTGACGAAGCTCACCAATTTCCTGATGAACGCGCTTCAAAAGCTCGAACATCAGCCCATTCGTGACTTCAGACATGGCGCCTCCGATGCAACCTCAGGTAAGCGTCACACTATAGTTCTCAATCACCGTGTTCGCCAGCAGCTTGTCGCACATGGCTTTCAGGTCGGTCTCGGCCTTGGCCTTGTCGGTTCCCGCCAGTTCGACGTCGAACACCTTGCCCTGCCGCACCGCGCCGACGTCGTCAAAGCCCAGCCCGGACAGCGCGTGTTCGATCGCCTTGCCCTGCGGGTCGAGCACGCCGTTCTTGAGGGTGACGGTAATGCGGGCCTTGATCACGCTGGGTATGCTCCTGTCTGAATGTTGGATCGCAAGCCGCACTCAGTGCGGCTTGCCCTTGAAGCCGTCGGTCGAGGCGACCAGCACCGGGCCGGTCGGGCGCGGCGGCTCGTTCTCGTTCATGATGCCAAGGCGGCGAGCGACTTCCTGGTAGGCTTCGACGAGGCCGCCCATGTCGCGGCGGAAGCGGTCCTTGTCGAGCTTGTCCTGCGTGGCCACGTCCCAGAGCCGGCAGGAGTCCGGCGAAATCTCGTCGGCGACGACGATGCGCATCATGTCGCCCTCGAACAGGCGGCCGCATTCGATCTTGAAATCGACGAGCTGGATGCCGACGCCCATGAACAGGCCGGAGAGGAAATCATTGACGCGGATGGCGAGCGCCATGATGTCGTCGATCTCCTGCGGGCTCGCCCAGCCGAAGGCCGTGATGTGCTCTTCCGAGACCATCGGGTCGTCGAGCGCGTCGGCCTTGTAATAGAATTCGATGATCGAGCGCGGCAGAACGGTGCCTTCCTCGATGCCGAGGCGCTTGGACAGCGAGCCGGCGGCGACGTTGCGCACCACGACCTCGAGCGGAATGATCTCGACTTCCTTGATCAACTGCTCGCGCATGTTGAGCCGGCGGATGAAATGGGTTGGGATGCCCATGCGGTTCAAATGGTTGAAGATGTGCTCCGAAATGCGGTTGTTGAGCACGCCCTTGCCATCGACCACTTCGTGTTTCTTCTTGTTGAAAGCGGTCGCATCGTCCTTGAAGAATTGGATCAGCGTGCCCGGTTCCGGGCCCTCATAGAGGATCTTGGCCTTGCCTTCATAAATGCGGCGGCGATTTTTCATTTGATTTTTTCTCTGGATTTGCGGGCAGGCGGCAAGCGACCAGTTCCTGTCCGTCTGCCTAAATTAGTGCGGCGACGGTGGCGTTCAATGCCGGTGTCTATCGCAATCGCATTGTTTGCTCAATCGTCAAATCCTTCCAATCAACCGCTTTCGGGACTGAAATGCCGCAGCGCAGCATGCGACGAAGCGTATTGACCGGCTCGCGACCTTTTGGTTTGTGCTTCGGCAACACACATATGCACCGCAAAACGAATCGGATTTGACCCGGAGGGACGCCATGAGCAGCATGAAAGACCGCGAAGAGGGCTTCGAGCGCAAATTCGCTTTCGACGAGGAGCTTCGGTTCAAGGCCTCGGCGCGCCGCAACAAGGCGCTCGGCCTGTGGGCCGCCGAAAAGCTTGGAAAGTCGGGCGCCGACGCCGATGCCTACGCCAAGGAGGTCGTGGTTTCCGACATCGAGGAAGCCGGAGACCATGACGTTTTCCGCAAGATCCGCCGGGATTTCGATGCCGCCGGCGTCGACCAGTCCGACCATCAGATCCGCCGCACCATGGATGAACTGATGGCGCAGGCGATCGAGCAGATCAAGAACACCTGATCTAGCCGTGTCCGCGAAAGTGTCCCACGGTTTTGACGCAAAACCTGCGGCAAGCCTTGAGTGACTCGACCAATCGACCGCCCGGCACCACCGGGCGGTTTTTCTTTGCCTTTGCCCCGGTTTCCGGCTGAAACTGCGATCCTTAACAAGGAAAGAGATTTAGATGTCGCTGAAGTCCCGCCTCGCCGCCGATGAAACGCTGGTCACCGCATGGTCCGGCGTGCCGGATGCCCTGACCGTCGAGATTCTGGCCAAGCAGGGGTTCGACGCGGTCACGCTCGACATGCAGCATGGCGGCCATCACGAGGACAGCGTTCTGCGCGGCCTTATGCCCGTGCTTGCGGCCAACAAGCCGGCACTCGTGCGCATCCCGGTCGGGCGCTTCGACATGGCGAGCCGGGCGCTCGATTTTGGCGCCGAGGCGGTCATCGCCCCGATGGTGAATTCGGTGGCCGACGCGAAGCTGTTCGCCGCGGCGATGAAGTATCCGCCGCTCGGCGAGCGCTCCTGGGGGCCGACTTATGCCTTTCCGCGCCACGGCAAGGGCGACCATGCCGAATGGCTGCGCGACACAAACCAGCGCACCATGGCCTTTGCCATGGTCGAGACACGCGCCGCGCTCGACGCGCTCGACGGTATTCTCGACACGCCAGGCATCGACGGCATTTTCCTCGGGCCATCCGACTTCTCGATCGCCTGGACCAACGGCGCCACCGTCAGTTCGACGCTGGAGAGCATGATGGAGACGGTGGCCTCGGTGGCCGAGCGCACCCGCAAGGCCGGCAAGCACGCCGCGATCTATGTCGTCGAGCCGGCCATCGCAGGCCGTGTCGTGTCGATGGGCTACCGCCTGCTCGCCACCGGTTCCGAACATGCGCTGATTTCGCTGGGCGCCAAAACCTTGCTCAAGGGCATCAAGGATTCGATCGGCGCCTGACGCGGCGCGGCTGGAGACCTCAGGCCTTCAGTTCCGTCAAAAACTTGGCGAAGGTCATGGATCCCTCCGGCCACGGGCCGAAACCTGAATCGGCGTTGAGGTGGCCGGCTTCGCCGGCATCGATGAACAGCGAGCCCCAGGCGGCGGCAATGTCCTCGGCCACCTCGAAGGCGCAAAACGGGTCATTGCGGCTGGCGATGACCATTGAGGGGAAAGGCAGCGGCTCGCGCGAATAGGGTCCGAAGGTCATCAGGTGCCTCGGGCGGATTTCGGGGTTGGCGACGTCGGGCGGCGCAACGAAGAAGGCTCCGGCCACGGGCTTCACGAATTGCGGAATGGCTTGTACCGCCGCCGCTACTCCCAGCGAATGCGCGACAAGAACCACCGGCTTCTCGGCCTCGTTGACCGCCTTGGCCACGTTCGCCGCCCAGTCCTCGCACACAGGCTTAGACCATTCCGCCTGCTCGACGCGTCGCGCCGTCGACAGTTTCGACTGCCAGCGGGTCTGCCAGTGCTCGGGTCCGGAATTGGTGTAGCCGGGAATGATGAGAATATCTGCGTCTTTGACTTTCATGCCGCTGAGATAGCGAGCGCGATTGCCTCGTGCAACCGTTGATGAGCTTGCCTCAGCGCGGAACGGTGAACACCATGTTCGCATTTCGCCGTCTTGTGTGAACGATTGCGATCGACGATCTCTGGTCATGAGAGAAACAGCCGTGGAGGACCGGATTTTGGCACTGACACGACGCACAATGATCGGCGGCGCCGGGCTCCTGGCATTGGGAGCTTCCTCACGCGTTGCCGCAACGGAGACAATGATGAGCGAACTGCCATTTGCCGCCACCACGCCGGTGAGCGTTGCCCGGGTCGGGCTGAAGGCGCGCGATGCCGAGAGCCTCGCCGCCTACTATCGCCGGGTCGTGGGCCTGCAGGAATTGAGCCGCGCCGACGGCGCGATCACCTTGGGCGCCGCCGGGCGGCCCTTGCTGGTCCTTGAGCCCGACACGTCTGCCAAGCCGGACGATCCGCGCAGCGCGGGTCTCTTCCACACGGCTTTTCTGCTGCCCAGCCGGGCCGATCTCGGCCGCTGGATCAACCACGCCATTGCTGAAAAGATCGCGATCGAGGGGGCTTCGGACCATCTCGTCAGCGAAGCGCTCTACCTGACGGATCCCGAGGGTAACGGCATTGAAATCTATGCCGACCGCCGCCCGCAGGATTGGAAATGGAATGGCGACAGGATCGCCATGGCGACCGAGCGGATGAACGTTCCGTCCGTGGTCGCCAGCGTACCGGCCGGCGATGCCGGCTGGCAGGGCGCGCCCGAGAACAGCATCATCGGCCATGTCCATCTGCGCGTCGGCAGGCCCGAAGAGGCCGAAGCCTGGTGGAACCAGGAATTCGGTTTCGACACCGTTGCCAAATATGGCAGCCAGGCGGTGTTCCTGTCGTCAGGCCATTACCACCATCACATCGGCGCCAATGCCTGGCAGAGCGCCGGCGCCGGCCCCCGTGATCCGTCTCGTTCCGGTCTCGCCTGGGTCGAGATGCGCTCGGACAATGTGACCAGCCCGGTGGACCGCGAAGACCCGTGGGGGACAGTGATCAGGACTGTTCCTGGAAAGGCTTGATTGGACGTCGGCGCAGCTTCCTTCTCCCCGTAAACGGGGAGAAGGAAGCTCAGGCCTCTCCAAACACCCGCCTGAAAATCGTATCGACATGTTTAGTGTGGTAGCCCAGATCGAATTTCTCGCGGATCTCGGCCTCCGGCAGGGCAGCAGTCACTTCCTTGTCGGCTAGCAATTCCTCAAGAAAATCAGCGCCTTCCTCCCACACCTTCATGGCGTTGCGCTGTACCAGGCGATAGGCGTCCTCACGCGACACTCCGGCCTGCGTCAACGCCAGCAGGACGCGCTGAGAGTGCACCAGGCCGCGGAACTTGTTCATGTTCTTCAGCATGTTGTCGGGGTAGACGAGCAACTTGTCGACCACACTGGTCAGCCGCGACAGCGCGAAGTCGAGCGTCACCGTGGCGTCCGGGCCGATCATGCGCTCGACCGACGAGTGCGAGATGTCGCGCTCATGCCAGAGCGCCACATTCTCCATCGCCGGCAGCGCCATGGAGCGCACCATTCGGGCAAGGCCGGTCAGGTTTTCCGTCAGGACCGGATTGCGCTTGTGCGGCATCGCCGACGAGCCTTTCTGGCCCGGCGAGAAAAATTCCTCCGCTTCGAGCACTTCGGTGCGCTGCAGGTGGCGGATTTCGGTCGCCAGCCGCTCGATCGACGAGGCGATGACGCCGAGCGTGGCGAAGAACATGGCGTGACGGTCGCGCGGGATCACTTGCGTCGACACCGGCTCCGGCTTCAGCCCGAGTTTTGCCGCCACGTGTTCCTCGACATAGGGCTCAATGTTGGCAAAGGTGCCGACCGCGCCTGATATGGCGCAGGTGGCGATGTCTTCGCGCGCATGCACCAGCCGCTCGCGGCAGCGCGAGAACTCGGCATAGGCCTGCGCCAGCTTGACGCCGAAGGTCGTCGGCTCGGCGTGGATACCGTGGCTGCGGCCGATGGTTACGGTGTCCTTGTGTTCGAAGGCGCGGCGCTTGAGCGCCGCCAGCAGCGCGTCGATGTCGGCAAGCAGTTTGTCGCTGGCGCGGGTGAGCTGGACCGCGAAGCAGGTGTCGAGAACGTCCGAAGACGTCATGCCCTGGTGGATGAAACGCGCGTCCGGTCCGACGAATTCGGCAAGATGGGTCAGGAAGGCGATGACGTCATGCTTGGTGACGCGCTCGATGGCATCGATCTTCTCGACGTCGAATTGCGCGGCGCCACCCTTTTCCCAGATGGTCTTGGCGGCTTCCTTCGGGATGACACCAAGCTCGGCCAGCGCGTCGCAGGCATGGGCCTCGATTTCGAACCAGATGCGGAACCGTGTTTCGGGCGACCAGATGGCGACCATTTCCGGCCGGGAGTAACGAGGAATCATCGGTCAGTCCTGACATGTCGGTGGGATTAGCCCGCCTCCTAACAGAGGCAGCCAAAATCCTCAACGTTGATGCCGAGCAAACCAGAGGCTGGCGGCGAACAAGGCGATGAAACCGAGCGGAAGATAGAGCCGTATGCCAAGCACGACGAATTGGTAGGACGCCACCGCCATGGTGAATGCGAACTGAAAGCCCCAGGTGAGGGTGAAGACGGGCGCATGCCATTCGGCATAGTAGGATCGGTATTGCAGGGCATAGAGCAGGGCGGTCAGGCCGATGGTCGCCGCCGCGATGCCGACGAACGCCGCTGCGAAGGCGACCTCCGGGCTCCTTCCAAGCGAGACCAGCCGGGCGGCGAACAACCCAACCGGAAACGCCAGGCCGCCGCCGGCCGCGAACAGCACCGAGACGGTGCGGATTTTCTGGGGCGTCACCCAATTGTCCAGCAACAGGTTGACGAGCGTGCTGGCGCCCATCGCGAGCGCCCACAGCAACGCTCCCAGAAACGCGGTACCCGGCGTCGGTATCGCGCGACAAAGGTGGTTCAGGACACGACTATACCTTGCGGCCCGCACAAGCTCTGTCACAGGCGGCCGGTCACGGCGATCCAGCGGTAGTCCGGCCCTTCGAAGCCATATTGGCGCACCGCGATCAGCACGGCATAGGCGCTGAGACTGTCCATCGAAAACGTCTGCACCGCGCCGATCCGGTATCCGTTCGGGCAACCTCGGCTCTTGGGGATGGACTTGTCCTCATGCAGCAGTCTGGTCGTGCCGCCGTCCTGCGCCTCGATGCGTAGCAGCCGGAAGCCATTGATCTCGCCCTGGCTTTCGCAGCCCTCGGTGGCATTCATGCCGATCTCGTCCAGCCGGAATTCGAGCGGCTGGTCCACCGGGGAAAAGATCGGGCGCGGATTGACCGCCATCCGGTGTGGATCGGCCGAAAGTTCGGTCACCGGGTTGAAGCCGGCGGTAATGCCGCGATTGGCGTCAAGCTCGGCCTGGCTGACGATCGCCTCACCCTTTTGCCGCGCCTGAAGGCGCGCCGCATCCAGTTTCGCGCTCTCGTCATCCAGGCGGACGCGGATCGGCGTGCCCTTGAGGAAGCTGTCGGTGCGGGTGTCGATGTAATAACGGTTGGCATAGGGAAAGCCTGAGCCGTCCTGCACGCCATATTCCTCGAAGGCGAACACGCCGCCATCCCTGGTGAATCCCAGGATTTCCAGTCCGGCGACATCTCCGGCATGCCCGGCGATCGGAGCCACAAGCTGCGCGGCCAGGGAAACGGCAAACAGGAAAAGCATTCGCATCGTGTTTCACTCCGGGGGTGCGGTTGTTTCAATGCCTAGCATGCCGAAATCAAAACGTCGTGCGGGTCAGGACCTATGCATCCAATCGGCTCGTCATTTGTTATTGTCGGCAGTCCCAATGGAGAACTACCATGACCGACACCAGCAAAATTCGTGAGCATATGGAAGTCGTCGGCGCCGATGGCGTGCATGTCGGCACGGTCGACAAGGTCGACGGCCAGCGCATCAAGCTGACCAAGGCCGATAGCGGAGAGGGCGCACACAAGGGCCATCACCACTACATTTCGCTGGCGCTGGTCGCCGAGGTCGATGGCAAAAAGGTCTGGTTGTCGGCGAATTCCGATGTCGCGGTTACGTTCGAGGAAGAAAAATCGGATCCTGTCTGATCATCGGGTCAATCGGCGCGCGATGACCAGACCGGGAACAAATCGTTCTCGGCTGGCGTCGCGGCAAACACACCGCGGCTGATGGCGCGCGCCATGGTGGCGCCGGCCGCGGCATAGAGGTCGATGGCAGCGTCGGCTTCGAGCTGGATGCCGCTTCTGCCCGTCGCCAGCGCGAAGACCAGATCGCCGTCGGCCGGAGTATGGGTCGGCCAGATGGCGCGCACGAAGCCGTCATGCGCGGCCATCGCCAGGCGTTTTGCCGCCGCCTTGGTGAGAACGGCATCCGTGGCGATGACGGCGATGGTGGTGTTGCCGCCGGTTTCCATCTGCATGCCAGAGTGCTTGTCGCGATATTTGAGCAGGATCCGCTTGGCATCGTCCGGCATGGGCGTGGGGTAGCCGAACCCACCGAACTCCTCGCCGATTTCGAAAGGGGCAGCCCAGAAATGGCGGGTACGGCCGACCGTTACCGATCCGGTCGGGTTGACGGCGGCCAGCGCGCCGATCGTCACGCCATTGTCCAGCCGTGTCGAAGCTGAACCCAGGCCGCCTTTCAGACCGGCGGTCAATGCACCGGTGCCGGCGCCGGCTGTTCCAATCTGGAAGTCGGCGGTGGCGGCTTGGGCCGCCTCATAGCCGAGGTCGCGATACGGGGGATAACGACCCCAATCCTTGTCGCCGCCATTGCGCAGGTCGAACAGGATCGCCGCCGGCACGATTGGTACCCGGAAGCCGCCCACTTCGAAACCGATGCCGCGCTCACGCAGCGCTGCCTGCACGCCGGACGCGGCGTCAAGGCCGAAAGCCGAACCGCCCGAGAGCACCACGGCATGGACGGTTTCGACCGAATTGTGCGGCTCGAGCAGGTCTGTCTCGCGCGTGCCCGGCGCTCCGCCCAGAATCTGTACGCCGGCCACCGCCGCCTGATCGCAAAGGACGGCGGTCACTCCAGACTTCAGCCTGGCATCGGCAGCGTTGCCGACATGCAGACCGGCAACATCGGTGATCAGGTTGCGCGGACCGGTACGGAACATCAGTTGCTTTCCAGGGGCACGAAGCGTGTGCCGTCGAAACGGAAAACGCGGTAGGGGCTCTGGCTGAGGTCACCCTTTGCATCGAAGCGGACGGGGCCGATCGCGGTGGTGAAATCATGCCCGGTCAGCATTTCGGCCAGCGGCTTACCAGTGTTCGCGGCTTCCTCCGACGCCACTTTGGCGATCTCGATCGCCGCATAGGCGGGCAGCGTATAGCCGTCGGGCACGGCTTTTTGCGCCGCAAAGGCCGCCAGCACTTTCGGGTCGGCGACATCGGCCCATTCGGGCGGCGCGATCATCAGCGTGCCGGTCGCGTAAGGCACGTCGCCAGGCGGCGTGCGCAGATTTTCACCGCCGGCAATCACGATGCCCGCCTGGAGCTGCGCGGCATCGCGGCCCATGATGGCGATGTCGTCGCCGTCGCCGCCGGCAAAGACATGCGTGGCGCCGGCCTTCTTCAGGCGTCCGATCAGGCCGATCTGGTTGTCGAGCTGAGGCCGGAACGTGTCGACGAAGACGGGTTTCAGTGCTGCTTGCTCCGCCGCGGCGCGAAATGTCTCGGCGATCTCGCGGCCATAGATGGTGCCGTCATCGATGATGGCGAACAGTTCGTCCCGCCACAGACGGGTCAGCGCGGCTGCAACGGCGTTGCGCTCGTCGTCGCCGCGCGGGCCGAGGCGATAGACCGGCCAACCGGTCTTGGCGCGTCGGTCGGTCAGGCTTTCGGTCCGCACGCCGACGGTGATGACCGGGATATTAGCGCCCTTGAGGATCGGCATTGCCGCTGCGATAGCGTCGGTGCAAAGGAAGCCGACGACGATGTTGACCTTTGCCGCCGCGAACTCCCTCGCCGCCGCCGTGCCGCCATCGGCGGTGCAGGCGTCATCGATGGTCTTGAGTTGGATGCCGTTCGCTTCGGCCGCTAGCCCTGCACCGGTCTCGATCTGTTTGCCGAGAATGGCCGATGGTCCCGACAGCGGCGCAGCGACGCCGATCGTCAGCGTCTGGGCGCCGGCGGGGCCGGCCAGAAGCAGCCAGGCCAATGCGGCGTATATCATTGCTCGCGATCGCATCCTGTCGCTGAATTCCTCCGGGGCCGCGCCTGCCGGGCAGCCATCAATTCCCGCCAAGACCTAAAGGCTGCCCGGCCTTGGTGCAACACGCGAATTCAGGGATATCAACCAAGCACTTCGCTTGTGGCATGCCATGTCTGGCCATATATAGCGGTAGGGTTCTGGTTACGGAAAATTCCGGTGCTGAAGAAGAATGACATTGGACCACAGGCCTATCGCGACGCGATGAGCCATTTTGCCGGCCACGTCCACGTGGTCACGACGGATGGCCCGGCCGGCAAACGGGGTACGACGGTGATCGCGGCCTGCTCTGTATCGGACACGCCGCCGACCATTCTGGTCTGCCTCAATCGGGAGAATCCGAAGAACGAGGCGTTCGTGAAGAACGGCAGATTCGCCCTGAACACCTTGGCCTCGCACCAGCAGCCGCTGTCTGTCGGGTTCTCCGGCATCACCGGCCTTCCCGTTGAGGAGCGTTTCGCACTGGGCGAGTGGGATGTGATCTCCACCGGTGCGCCGACGCTGAAGGGCGCGCTCGCCGTGTTCGACTGCGAATTGATCGACACCAAGGACCTTGCCACCCATCGTGTGCTTTTTGGCAAGGTGACAGGCCTGCGCATGGGCGATAATTTGCGGCCGCTGATCTATCACGCCCGCGGCTACCATGTTCTCGAAAGCGGTGCGGCGGCGTTCACGGAGAAGGAATGAACGGGCTGACACCGCGCGCCGTGCCGCGGACGATCGACGAGACGCTCGATCTCCTGACCGGAGCGGACTATGTGGCGGATCGCTCTTTGGCGACGGTCCTTTTCCTCTCGCTGCGCATGAAACGACCGCTTTTCCTCGAGGGTGAGGCAGGCGTCGGCAAGACCGAGATCGCCAAGGTGCTGGCCGAGGCGCTCGGCCGCCGGCTGATCCGCCTGCAATGCTATGAAGGGCTCGATGTCTCCTCGGCTGTCTATGAGTGGAATTACGCCGCCCAGATGATCGAGATCCGCATGGAGGAGGCATCCGGCAAGGTCGATCGCTCCGCCATGGAGCGCAATGTTTTCTCGGAAAAATACCTGATCCGCCGCCCGGTTCTCGATGCGCTGACCGGCAAGGAAGGCGCGGCCCCGGTCTTCCTGATCGACGAACTCGACCGTACCGACGAAGCCTTCGAGGCTTTCCTGCTCGAAATCCTGTCCGACTATCAGGTGACGGTGCCGGAACTCGGCACCATCAAGGCCGAAGAGCCGCCGATCGTCATCATCACCACCAATCGTACCCGTGAGATCCATGACGCGCTGAAGCGGCGATGCCTCTATCACTGGGTCGACTACCCCAATGCCGAGCGGGAGCTCGAAATCGTGCGCCGCAAGGTGCCGCGGGCCAATCAGCGGCTTTCGGCGGAGGTGGTCTCCTTCATCCAGAAGCTGCGCCGGATCGAACTGTTCAAGGTGCCCGGCGTTGCCGAAACCATTGACTGGGCTGGCGCGCTGACCGAACTCGACAAGGTGGCGCTCGACCCCGAAACCGTATCGGACACGATCGGCGTGCTGTTGAAGTACCAGGACGATATTGCCCGCATCGGGTCGGGTGAGGGCCGGCGTATCCTCGATGAGGTCAAGGCCGAGCTTTCGGCGGCGGAGTAGACCGTGACCGCGCCCCGTGCCGAACCCAGGGAAGCGACAGCGGACGGGCGGATCGCTGACAACATCGTCTATTTCGCGCGCACCTTGCGCAAGGCCGGCATGCGGGTAGGGCCGGCCTCGGTGAAGGACGCCATCGAGGCGGTGCTGGCGGCCGGCATCGGTTCGCGCGACGACTTCTATTGGACGCTGCATGCCGTTCTGGTCTCGCGGCATGAGGACCACGTGATCTTCGACGAAGCTTTCCGGCTGTTCTGGAAATCGCGCGAATTGATCGAGAAGCTGCTGGCGATGTTTTCGCCGGTGGCGCTTGATACCAAAGAGAAGCAGAAGCCACGCGCGGCGGAAAACCGTGTCAGCCAGGCGATGTTCGAAGGCCATCAGAAGAGCCGGCCGACCCAGGAGATTCCCGAGATCGAGGTCGATGCCCGCTTTACCTTCTCCGGCAACGAGCTGTTGCGGGGCAAGGACTTCGCCCAGATGAACGCGGCCGAGATGGCCGATGCGAGGAAGGCGATCGCGGCGTTACGGCTGCCTGTCGATCTGGTACGGACCCGCCGCTTCAAGGCCGATGCGCATGGCCGCCGCATCGATCCGCGCGCCATGATGCGTTCGGCCGCGCGCACGGGTGGCGAATTGATCCTGCCGAAGTTCCGCTCGGTCCGGGAAGTGCATCCGCCATTGGTGGTTCTGGCTGACATCTCCGGTTCTATGAGCCAGTACACGCGCATCTTCCTGCATTTCCTGCATGCGCTGACGGAAAAGCGCCGGCGCGTCCACACTTTCGTCTTCGGCACGCGGCTGACCAATCTGACCCGGCAGATGCGCCACAGGGATCCCGACGCCGCCCTTGCCGACTGCTCGGCCGCGGTCAAGGACTGGTCGGGCGGCACGCGCATCGGCGACACGCTGGCGCAGTTCAACCTTGTGTGGTCGCGGCGCGTGCTGGGGCAGGGCGCGGTGGTGTTGCTCATCACCGACGGGCTGGAGCGCGACGATGTCGCCGGGCTTTCGCAGGAGATGGAACGGCTGCACAAATCCTGCCGGCGGCTGATCTGGCTCAACCCGTTGCTGCGCTTCGACGGTTTTCAGGCGCGCGCCCGTGGCGTCAGGGCGATGCTGCCGCATGTCGACGAGTTCCGCTCGGTGCACAACCTCGATGCGCTCGCCGATCTCTGCGCTTCGCTGGACAAGAAATCGGCGCTTTCGGTCGATCCGCGAAGATGGATGGATGCTGGCGCGAGGCATGCCGCGTAGCCATATGTTTTCGGCTCCCTGGAAAAACAGACCCTGAGAGAAGCAACCATGAGCGACAGTCTTTATCTCGATGAGGCCCGCGATCCGCTGATCATCGCGGAAGGCTGGATGAAGGACGGCAAGGATGTCGCGATCGCGACCGTGGTGGAGACATGGGGTTCGGCGCCGCGCCCGGTCGGCAGCCACCTCGTCATCGATGCCGAGGGCAATTTCCACGGCTCCGTGTCGGGCGGTTGTGTCGAGGGCGCCGTGGTAAGCGAGGCGATCGACGTCATCGGCTCCGGCAAGGCCCGGATGCTGGAGTTCGGCGTCGCCGATGAGACTGCCTGGCAGGTCGGTCTGTCTTGCGGCGGCCGCATCAGGGTCTATGTCGAACGATTGGGGTGATTTCGGATGGATCCCTATGCGCTGAAAACCCTCAACGCCGAACGCCGCGCCCGCCGTGCGGCCATCCTCGTTACCGACCTCGGCGATGGCCGCGATCGCATCGTTCGCGAAGGCGATCAGGTCGCCGGCGATCTCGGAACGGCCATCGCCAAGGCGTTTCGATCCGGCAATTCCGGCTCTGTCGAGGCTGAGGGGCGGACCTTCTTTCTCAACGCGCATCTGCCGCGGCCGCGCCTTGTGGTGATCGGCGCCGTCCATATCAGCCAGGCACTCGCTCCCATGGCCCGGATATCAGGCTATCCCCTTGAGATTATCGATCCGCGCACGGCCTTCGCGACGCCGGATCGCTTTCCCGATGTCACGCTTCACGCCGAATGGCCGCAGGATGTGCTGGAGCGCCAGCCGCTCGATGCCTACACCGCGCTTGCCGCCGTCACTCATGATCCGAAGATCGACGATTTCGCGCTGAAGGCGGCTCTCGACGCCAGCTGTTTCTATGTCGGAGCGCTTGGCAGCCGAAAGACGCATGCCAAACGCGTCGAACGGCTGCTGGCGCTGGGCGCCAGCGCCGAGCAGATCGCCCGTATCCATGCGCCGATCGGGCTGGATATCGGTGCCGCGAGCCCGGCCGAGATAGCGGTTGCCATTCTCGCGCAAACGATCCTTGCCTTCCGCTCGCGCGGCCTGGACGCGAAGGGCGCCGCGGCGTGAAATTCGGACCGATTCCGATCGATGCCGCCGAAGGGGCGGTGCTGGCGCATGCCATGACCGCTGGCGAAACGCGGTTTCGCAAGGCGCACAGGTTGAGCGCCGAAGACCTCTCGATATTGAAGGCGGCGGGCGTTGCGCAGGTCGTCGCGGCCGTGCTTGCTCCCGGCGACCTCAGTGAAGACGCGGCGGCGCAGAAAATCGCCGAGAGCATGATTTTCACAGGCATCGAGGCAAGGCCCGCCGCCACCGGCCGGGTCAATCTTCATGCCGAGGCGGCCGGCATCTTCACGGTCGATGCCGCCGTCATCGACGCCATCAACGCTGTCGATCCCGCCATCACCCTTGCCACTCTGGCCCAGCATGCTCCGGTCGAGAAAGGACAGATGGTCGCGACGGTGAAGATCATTCCCTTCGCGGTCGCTTCCGCGCTGGTCGATGCGGTGACGAAAATCTGCGCCGGTGGCGAAATCTTCGCCGTCAATGCTTACAAGCCGGTGCGTGTCGGCGTCATTCAAACGGTGCTGCCGGGTATCAAGCCAACAGTGCTCGACAAGACGTTGCGCGTCACCGAAGCAAGGCTGGCGCGCTCGGGCGGCTTGCTGACGGCGGAGCGCCGCACGTCACATGAGATTGCCCCTGTAGCCGAGGCCGCTGTTGCGCTCGCGCGCGACAATGACATGGTGGTGATCTTCGGCGCCTCCGCCATGAGCGATTTCGCCGATGTCGTCCCGGCGGCGATCGAAAGGGCTGGCGGAACCGTCATTCGAGCGGGCATGCCGGTCGATCCGGGCAATCTGCTGGTGCTAGGCACGCTCGATGGCAAGCGCATCATCGGCGCGCCCGGCTGCGCCCGCAGCCCCAGGGAGAACGGCTTCGACTGGGTGCTCGACCGGTTGATTGCGGGTCTTGACGTCACTGCAAGAGACATCGCCGGCATGGGGGTGGGCGGGCTGCTGATGGAGATACCGACGCGACCGCAGCCGCGCGAGCCGCTGCCAGCCCGGAACCGGCTCAAGGTCGGGATCGTGCTTCTTGCGGCGGGTCGGTCGAGCCGCATGGGCGGCCCGAACAAGCTCATGGCGCTGTTCGACGGACAACCGTTGGTGCGCCGAACAGCCGAACGCGCACTCGCCTCGAAAGCTTCGGGCACGATCGTCGTTACCGGCCATCAGCGCGAGCGGGTACGCGGTGCCTTGTCGGGTCTGGACGTGACCTTTGCCGACAATCCGGATTTCGCCGATGGCCTGTCCACCTCGCTCAAGGCCGGTATTGCCTATATGCCCGAAGATACTGCCGGTGCGATGATCGTTCTTGGAGATATGCCGGGCATTGCGCCTGGCGACCTCGACCGGCTGATCGATGCGTTCCGTGCGGCCGGGGGCAATTCCGTGGTCCGCGCCTCGCATC
The DNA here is from genome assembly GCF_017306585.1 of Mesorhizobium sp. Taxonomy (GTDB): domain Bacteria; phylum Pseudomonadota; class Alphaproteobacteria; order Rhizobiales; family Rhizobiaceae; genus Mesorhizobium. The sequence continues at coordinate 32,246 of NZ_JAFKIC010000114.1, forward strand.
TCGGCAAGCGCGGCAACCCGGTGCTCCTGCCGCGCTCGCTGTTTGCAGCCATTGCCCACCTCGAAGGCGATACCGGCGCACGCCATCTGGTTGAGGCCGAGGGGCTTGACGTCATTGATGTCGAGATCGGCGAGGGCGCCTCTGTCGATGTCGACACCCGCGAGGCGCTTGAAGGGGCGGGCGGCGTGTTGCAGGATTGACAAACCCGGGCTGAAAAACGCAAGCCTGCGGCATGGCTCGTCGTTCTGTTTCTCTCCTCCTGGTCGCAACGTTCGCGCTTTGCGCCACAGGTCGCGCCAACGCGCTCGAACTCAAACCCTTCAAGGACGATCTCTTCGCCTATCCGGCCGCCTTGTCGTCTGACAGCAATGGCGCTTACACGGTCCTCGACTACCACGAGATGCGCGATATCAACCAGCGTGACGAGGTGCCGGAGAAGCGCGTCCGTGCGCAATATACCGATACCGGTGTGCGCAAGGTGCAGCAGGATCTGCTGCTGAAGACCGACGCCGGCGACGTCAGGCATGTCGCCGTGGGCAAGACGGAAGGCGCCGCCATCATCGTGCTCTACCTGCACGGGCAGGGCGGCAGCCGCAAACAGGGCGTCGACGACTTCACCTTCGGCGGCAATTTCAACCGCATCAAGAACCTTATGGCGGCCAATGGCGGCCTCTACATCTCTCCGGATTTCCCCGATTTCGGCGACAAGGGCGCCGCACAGGTCGCGGCCCTGATCGATCATTATGCCGAACAGTCGCCGGGCGCGAAAATCTTCGTCGCCTGCGGCTCGATGGGCGGCGCCCTGTGCTGGAAGCTCGCCGGCCGCAAGGATACCGGTGGCCGCATCAACGGCCTGCTGCTGCTTGGTTCGCTCTGGGACCAGAGCTTTCTTACAAGTCCCGCCTTCAAGCGCCGGGTGCCGGTCTTTTTCGGCCAGGGCAGCCATGACGTGGTCTTCCCCGTGGCCAACCAGGAAGCCTTCTTTCGCTCCATCACAGCCAAATCGAAGACCTATCCGACCCGTTTCGTGCGTTTCGAGACCGGCACGCATGGCACGCCGATCCGCATGGTCGACTGGCGCGGAACGTTGAACTGGATGCTGTCGAAGGCGCCTTGATTAGCCGGGTGGCTCAAGGCGCCGTGTTGTAGTCGACCACGGTCTGCGGGTTTTCCTCGCCGTCATAGGATGCGTCGACATCGTACTGGACCAGCGAGAAGTCGCCGTTGCGGAACAGATAGGTGCCCGATGACGAGGCATCCCCGACACCGCGCCACTTGTCGAACGTGGTGATCGTGTGGGCATTCTCATCATAGCTGGAATTCGTCGCCCAACCGGTCGTCCGGAAGCCGACTATGTGCATGGATTCGACCTTGCCCTCGCTGTCGTTGTTCACATAGCGGATGTCCATTTCCGGTTCCGTGAACTGCAATTGCTGCACGACCGACAACGGGTCGGTCATGTAATAGACCGAACTTTCATTGTACGCCGCGGCAGCGCAGGAGAAATGGAACAGCCGGGTTTCCTTGTCGGGATCGCCGGGCTGCGCGTCCTTGTCCTTGTACTTGATCGAAAAGACCTCCGGCTCGCTGGCCAGCTTGTCCTTGTCGCACTGGTCGCCATAGGTCGCCAGGAAGGCCTTCTTGGCTTGTTCGAGGGCCGCATCCTTCTTTGGCGGCGGCGGACCGTCACCGCAGCTCGGCGGCACGGCTTGCTCGAAATCGGCTGTCGACGGCTTCAGCGCTCCCTTGTCGATGAAGATCGGCTGGAATGGCGGCGCCACCTGGGCTTGGGCATTCACCTGGCGCAGCGTGTAGCAGCCGGCAAAGACTTTCGACTCACCTTTCTTGTCGGTCGCCTGGATAGCGACCGGAACGCTGTAGTAGATGCTGCCCGCCGCGCCTTCGTCGGATACGGCGCCGGTTTTGACCTCCACCCTGTCGGTGCCGTCATAGCCCTTGACGAACGTATCGAAATCCTTTGCCGGCTTTGTATCGCCGTAGTAGCCCCAGGCCCGCGCGAATTCGTGCCGGTTGATGGCGCTGTAGAGCGAATTGACGACCGCTTCCGCGGTGGACCGGTCGTCGACATAGGGCGCTTCGGGTGTATCGCCGGCGGCGAAAGCCGGCAAATCCGTCGTGGCAAGGGAGAGAAGGGCAGTCGCTGCGAGAAAGGCGCGTCTCATCGGGAATCTCCGCTCGATAACGCAGATTCTACCATGGCGATTGCGGCGGCGTGGTGACGCGACGCCCGCCGCGCTTGAAGAATCGTGTTTGAGGGCGCTACGTCCTCACCGTCGGCGTTCCTGCCGGATAGGAGATTTCACGTGACGATATCGATGTATGAGGCATCCGTACCGGTGTTTTCAGCCAGGCTGAAAGCCCTTTCCAATGTTCTGGCCGCGGCCGAACAAAACGCGCTTGACCGCAAGATCGACCCGCAAGTGTTTTTGACCGCGCGGCTTGCGCCGGACATGTTCGCGCTGACCAGGCAGGTGCAGATCGCTACCGACCACGCCAAGGGCGCCCCCTCGCGACTGGCTGGCCGCGAAGTGCCGAAATACGAGGACAATGAAGCAAGCTTTGCCGATCTCGAGGCGCGCATTGCCAAGACGGTCGCGCACCTGGCGACGTTCTCGGCCGCCGATATCGACGGTTCCGACGACAAGATGATCGAGTTGAAGCTGGGAGGCCGCGAAATCACATTGGGCGGCATGCAGTACCTGCTGCATGTGGCCATGCCCAACTTCTATTTCCATCTCACCACCGCTTACGACATCCTGCGCCACAATGGCGTGCCGCTGGGCAAGGCGACCTTCCTGGGATCTCGTTGAGCCGAAGCTTCGAGATGTCCCGGACCGGTCCGGGACATCTCGCCGGATTGCATTCAGCGGATGGACATTTCGCGGGCGATACGCGGAAAATCGGCGGGCTTGATGCCGATATCGGCACGGTCGGCATTGCTCATCGAATTAAGCAGTGCGAGCGCCGAACGATATCTCAGATGTTCCTGCGGGCGCGGCCGGGCGAACATTTCAGTGAAGAAACCCATGTTCAGGCTCCTGGTTGGTCCTCCACAGCGGCCAATATAGGTGAATCGTGACGATTGTGCAGTGCAGCATTTGCATGCCTGCCATGTCCGGATGATTTTCATAAGATTTTTTTGTCGTTACGGCGAAACTTTTCCGCCGCACCGATCGTAGGCTTCGATGCTGGCACTGGCCAGTTTTCCTCGCCACTCCTGGCGAATTTCCGGACTGCATGAAAGTGCAGTCCGGCTTTTTGTTTGTGGCAGGCGGCAACCCGCTCAAACGACTAGATTCCTTGAGATCAATGGCATGTATTTTTAACGAGCCGGTTCTATGCTCTCAAAACTTGACAGTCGGGCAAGGGGGAGGCTGACATCGCTACCAGCGCCAAGCGCGATTTCGCGTCGTTGCTCGACGACCTTTTCGTTGCTTCCGACAAGGTCGAGGGCATTGAGGGCGACGCTATTGAGAACGAGGGGCGTGGCGCGCGTCCGTCCATTCCCTTCGACTATCTCTCTGTCGCCGATGAGCTTCATTCCGGCCGCATCAAGGTATCCGCTAGCGAATATCGTGAGGCTGGCGCCGACCTGGCGAGCGAATTCGCCGCCTTGCTTGACCATGCGAGGCTCGCCCTGGCCGGCGAAGAGCCGAAGCCCGAGGAAAGACTGCCGCCCATCGATCCTGAATCGATCGCACTCGAACTGGGGCTGGATAAGCCCAAAAGCACTGCTGATTTCAGCCGGATGCGCCGCAGCTTCGCCTTCGCCAACCATCCGGACCGTGTCGCTCCGCATCTGCGCCAGCGCGCCATGATCCGCATGCAGGTCGCCAATATGCTGATCGACGAGGCCAAGCGCCGCGCGGTGGCGGGCGCGCGCCGCTGAAACCGGCCCAAGTCACGCAAAAGTCGGCCCGCCAAGGCTTGGAGAGCGGCCGCGCTTTCTTGTAGATTAGCGCTTCCCTCCCGCGCAGCCGCGCACGCCTTCCCCTCCGGAGCAGAATTCGATGCATAAACGCCGTCTTGGTCGGACCGATCTTCTTGTTACCCAGATTTGCCTTGGTTCGATGACCTGGGGGCAGCAGAACACCGAGGCCGAAGGGCATGCCCAGATGGACCTGGCCTTCGCGCGCGGCGTCAATTTCATCGACACCGCCGAACTCTATCCGATCCCGCCCAAGGCGGAGACCCAAGGGCGGACCGAGAAGATCATCGGCAGCTGGATGAAGGCCAAGCGCAACCGTGACAAGGTAATACTGGCCTCGAAGGTCGTCGGCCGCACTGCCAACGCCTGGTTTCGCGGCAACAGGCCCTCGCAACTGGTGCGCGCCGACATTTTCGACGCCATCGACAAGTCGTTGGCCAAGCTCGGCACCGACTATCTCGACCTTTACCAGATCCACTGGCCGGAACGGGATATTCCCTGGGGCGCCAATCCGACGCGTGTCGGCGCCGTGGCGCGTCGCGCCGATTCCGTCGGCGCACCGGCTGGCGAGACGCCGATCGCCGAGACGCTTGCCGTGTTCGATGAACTGGTGAAATCAGGCAAGATCCGCCATTTCGGCCTCTCCAACGAGAGTTCCTGGGGCACGATGCGTTACCTCGCGGAGTCCGACAAAGGAATCGGTCCCCGCGTCGCCTCGATCCAGAACGCCTACAATCTCGTCAACCGCACCTTCGAGGTGAACCTCGCCGAGGTGTGCGAGCGCGAGCAGGTATCGCTGCTCGCCTATTCGCCACTGGCGCAGGGCTATCTGACGGGAAAATACGACCATGGCGCGCGCCCGCAGGGATCGCGCTCGCAGCTTTTCAACCGTGGCCAGCGCTACGAGACGCCCAATGCCGCGCAAGCGCTGCTCGAATACAATCAACTGGCGCGCTCGTTCGGATTGGAACCGGCATTGTTTGCCAATGCTTATGTGTCGAGCCGTCCATTTGTGACCTCGAACATCATCGGCGCGACATCGATTGCACAGCTCGACATGGCGCTGTCCTCCGTGGATGTCGTCTGGACCGAGGAGATGCAGAAGGCGGTCGATGCCATACATCAGCGGGTCGGCAACCCCTGTCCCTGACAGATTTTGGGCCGCGGAATTATTGGAGCTGACAAAAAGTGGAGGGAATGATGGTGGATTTTCCGATCGAGGCCGTGCGTGGAAAATTCCCCGCTCTCTCGCTGACCGACAAGGGCCGCCGCCGGATCTATCTGGACAATCCAGCCGGCACGCAGGTGCCGCAGGCAGTTGCCGATGCGGTGGCGCGCTGCCTGCTGACCACCAACGCCAATCTGGGCGGTTACTTCGAAACCACGATCGCCGCTCAGGCCGTGGTTGACGAAGCGCATGCCGCGATGGCCGATTTCCTCGGCGCGGCAAGCCACGAGGAAATCATCATCGGCGCCAACATGACGACGATGACCTATCATATGTCGCGCACGCTCGGCCGCACGATGAAGCCGGGTGACGAGATCATCCTCACCCGGATGGACCATGAGGGGAATGTCTCACCCTGGCTGCAACTGGCCGAGGATATCGGCCTCGTCGTGCGCTGGCTGCCATTCGATGAAAAGAGCTGGCAGGTCGAGGAAGCGACGCTGGCCGGCCTGCTGTCCGACAGGACGCGGCTCGTCGCATTGAACTATGCCAGCAACCTGACCGGCTCGATCAATCGGGTTAAGTCCTTGACCGCCATTGCCAAACAGGCTGGCGCCCTGGTCTATGTCGACGCCGTGCAGTTCGCGCCGCACGGGCTGATCGACGTGCAGGGCCTCGGCTGTGACTTCTTGGTCTGCTCTGCCTACAAATTCTTCGGCCCGCATATGGGCATCCTGTGGGGAAGGCGCGACGTGATCGGTGGCCTCACACCCTATAAATGCCGCTGTTCGTCCAACGGCCTGCCGGAGCGCTTCGAACTCGGCACGCCGCAGATCGAACTCATGGCCGGTTTGACGGCGGCGGTTGACTATTTTGCCGGGCTTGGTGAGGCGGCAGGCGAGGGCGGCTCACGCAGGGATAAGATCGCCAAGGCGTTCGAAGTGTCGATCGCCCACGAAAACCCGCTGGCGCAAAGGCTGATCGACGGCCTGTCGGCCATTGCGGGGCTCACCATCCACGGCATTACCGATCCGAAGCGGCTTGGCGATCGCGTACCGACAGTCTCCTTCACGGTCGATGGCATCGTGCCGGAGACGATCGTGCGGCAGATGAATGCCGAAAACATCTTCCTGTGGTCAGGCCACAACTACGCCTGGGAGATCGTCCACCAGCTCGGCATTCCGGCCGAGCACGGCGTCGTGCGCATCGGCATCGCGCATTACAACACCCCGGACGAGATCGACGAGACGCTGGAGAGCGTGCACCGGGTCATTGCCATGCTCAGGCAGCAGCGGCCTTGAAGTAACGGCAAGGCTCTACCGTGCCTTGCCGCCGAACCCGGTGAGGAATGCGGTGAGATTGTCACCGAGCGCATCGCAGAGATAGCCGCCTTCCTGGACGATGACCGTCGGCAAACCCAGTTTGGCGATGGCCTCGCCGATGCGCGAGAAGCCCGGCGTCGTGACCGAAAGCCCGCCGAACGGGTCTCCCTCGAAGGCATCCAGTCCGAGCGCGACGACCAACGCATCCGGCGAGAAGGCGCGGATGCGCTGGAACGCGACGCCAAGCGCTTCGAGAAACGCCGCGTCGGCGGATTTGCGCGGCAGCGGCAGGTTGAAGTTGTAGCCGAGCCCCGGGCCTTCGCCGCGCTCGTCCGCGTGACCCCAGAAGAACGGATAGAACCGCACAGGGTCGGCATGCAGCGATACGGTCAGCACATCGGGCCGCGCGTAAAAAATGCCCTGCGTGCCGTTGCCGTGATGCAGATCGACATCGAGGATCGCCACGCGCGCCGCCTGCCTGCGCAGGACCTGCGCGGCGACCGCCGAGTTGTTGATGAAGCAGAAGCCGCCGGCGACGTCGGCGAAGGCATGGTGGCCGGGCGGCCGGCACAGCGCATAAGCGGCCGGTGCGCCTGACATCACCGTTTCCGCTGCCTCCACCGCGCTCCACGCGCTCCACAGGGCGCTTTCCCACGTGTCCCGGGAGATCGGGCAGGCCGTGTCGGCCATGTGATAGCCGGCCTGGCCGACGGCGGAGGCCGGATATGAACCTGTGCGTGCGATCGGGTGGATGTTGGGGATCACCTCGGCGGAAGCACCTTCGATACGCTGCCAGCGCGCAAAGATGTGCTCGAGAAAGTCGAGATATTCAGGCGTATGCACTGCCGAGACAGGCCCAAGCCCATGATTTCCCGGTCGTTCGATCACGCACCCAGCGGATTTTGCGCCGGCTAACAATCTTTCGACGCGCTCCGGTTTTTCCGGATTGGGTTGCGGGGCGCCGCTGGAAAGAAAGGCCTTGGGGTCGTGGCGCTTCTGTTCCTGCGCGTAAAAGGCTTTCATTCCTGCTCCCCATTTTCCGGCGCGTCGGCGAAGGCGAAAAACGCATCGCCGAGGATCTTCTGAGTCTGTTCGTAGCTCGACCAGGCGATGCCCAACCGTTCATAGAAAGCCTTGGCGCCCTCATTGTCGGTGTCGACGGAGAGCCTGAGATACACGCCGCCATCCCTACGGCACTCGGCCGCGACCCGCCGCAGCAGCCGCTCGCCGATCTTGCGGCCGCGAAAGCGATCCTCGACATAGAGGTCCTGCACATAGACGCCGGGCCTTCCCATCCAGGTCGAGAAGATCGGAAAATACAGGCAAAGCCCGGCGAATTCGCCGTCGATCTCGGCGATCAGCGTCGAGAAGGACGGTTTTTCGCCGAAGCCGTAGCGGCGAAGGTCGTCAGGGGTCGAAATGATCTCCTGATGCGCTCCGATATGGGTGCCAAGCCTGAGCAGCGCGGCGTGGATGGTGTCGACGTCTTCAATCCGGCCGGGTCGGAGCGTGATCGTACTCACGACAGGTGCGGCGCCAAGGCGCCCCCCTCTGTCCTGCCGGACATCTCCCCCTCAAGGGGGGAGATTGGCAGTTCCGAAGCTTCGACGAACTCCGTGACGCTGGTGATTGGCGAAACCGCGTGCGGCATCCAATCTCCCCCCTTGCGGGGGAGATGGCCGGCAGGCCAGAGGGGGGTGGGACGGAACGCCAGCATTTCAGACCATCATCACTAGAAAGCCACCCGGTCGCCACCCTTAAGCGCCAGCATGTCGCGCGCCTCGGCCGGGGTGGCAACCTCCAGCGACAGCCCATCGAGGATACCACGGATGCGGCGCACCTGGTCGGCATTGGATTTCGCCAGCTGTCGGCCATCGTAGAGGCTGTCTTCCAGCCCGACGCGGACATTGCCGCCCATGGCCGCGGCGATCGAGATCAGCGGCATCTGGTTGCGGCCGGCGGCCAGCACCGAGAACTGGTAGCTGTCGCCGAACAGTTTGTCGGCGATCCGCTTCATGTGGATGAGATTGTCCGGATCGGCGCCGATGCCGCCCAGAATACCCAGCACGAACTGGATGAACAGCGGACCGGACACCAGCCCGCGGTCGCGGAAATGCGCCAGCGAATAGAGGTGGCCGACATCGTAGCATTCGAATTCGAAGCGTGTGCCGCAACCCTTGCCGAGTCTCTCCAGTACGCCTTCCATGTCGGCGAACGTGTTCTTGAAGATGGTGTCGCGGGTCGCTTCGAGCAGCTTCGGCTCCCATTCATGCTGCCATTCGCGCGGCTTGTCGAGCATCGGAAACAGCGCAAAGTTCATCGAGCCCATGTTGAGCGAGCACATTTCCGGTTGTGCCCGCAACGGCGCCGCCAGCCGCTGGTCCAGCGTCATCAGCGAGGAGCCGCCGGTGGTGATGTTGATCACCGCATCGGTCGCCTGCTTGATGCGCGGCAGAAACTGCATGAACACGTCGGGATCGGCGGTTGGCCGGCCATCCCTCGGGTCACGGGCATGAAGATGCAGGATCGAGGCGCCGGCTTCGGCGGCCGCGATCGCATCCGCCGCGATCTGGTCCGGCGTCACCGGCAAATAGGGGGACATCGATGGTGTATGGACCGAGCCGGTGACGGCGCAGGTGATGATGACTTTGCGCGGCGCCATTGTGTTACCCCCGGCTTTCGACCGGCAGGTCGAGTTCGCCGGCCAGAACTTCCAGCGAGTCGCCGATGATGGAGACGATCTCGCCGACCTGCTCGCTGGTGACGATCATCGGCGGCGCGACCATGAAATTGTCACCGTCGACGCCGCCCTTGACCTTGCGGCCGTAAATGATCAGTCCGCGCTCATAGGCGAGATCGAGCAGGCGTTGCGTTGCTTTCCTGCTTTGGTCGATCGGTTTCAGCGTCTCCGGATCGGCGACCATCTCTGCTCCCGTCAGCAGGCCTTTGCCCCTCACGTCGGCGATGAACGGGAAGCGCTTCTTCAGCCCTTGCAGCCCCTCCATCAGCACGTCACCCATGGCTGCCGCATTGGCGATCAGGTCGAGCCGGTCCATTTCACCGAGCACCGCCAGTCCGGCGGCGCAGGCCAGCGGATTGCCGGCATAGGTATGGCCATGCTGGAAACCGCCCGAGGCGAGCAGCGGCTGCACCAGGCGCATAGGCGCCGCGAGCGCGCCGAGCGGCGCGTAGCCCGAGCCCAGGCCTTTCGACAGCGCGACGATGTCGGGCTTGCAATTCCAGTGATCGCCACCGAGGAACTTGCCGGTGCGGCCGGCGCCGCTCATCACTTCATCGTGGATCAGCAGAATGCCATAGCGGTCGCAGATCTCGCGCACCCGTGCGTAGTAACTATCCGGCGCCACAAGCGCGGCGGTGGCGGCGCCGCCGATCGGCTCCATGATGAAAGCCACGACGCTTTCCGGTCCCTCGGCGAGGATCTTCTCCTCCAGCAGGTCGGCATAGCGCACGCCGCGCTGTTCCATCGAAAGGTTGTCGCGGTCGCGCCAGGCGGTAGGCGCCGGAACGGTCGGCATCACCCGCATCATCGGCTCGAAGGTTTCGGCCAGCGCGTCGTCGCCGGTGATCGAGAGCGAGCCGAGCGTGCCGCCATGGTAGGAGGGGAAACGCGTGATCACCTTCCAGCGGGATGCCTGGCCGGTGGCCACGGCCCATTGCCGCGCCAGCTTGATGCAGGATTCCGTCGCTTCCGAGCCGCCCGAGACGAAGAAGATGCGGTCCATGCCTTCCGGCAGCTTGCCGGCGAGTTCGCGCGCCAGTTCTTCCGCCGGCTCGTTCTCGAAATGAAGCCGGTACGCGAAGGTGGCGCGATCCATCTGCCGCTTCATGGCGTCGAGCACGTTGCGGTTGGAATGGCCGATATTGGCGACCATCGGTCCGCTCGAGCCGTCGATGAAGCGGCGTCCGTCCCGCGTCCACATATAGATGCCTTCGGCGCGGTCGATGAGCGGCCGGCGCAGGCTGGACAGGTAGAAGAGATGCGAGTCGCGCCGGGTTTCGGCTGGTATCTGGGCTTTCGACATGTCAGGACTTTCCGAGATAGCGATCGAGGACATTTCGGGTGACGCGTTCCACCATCGGGTCTTGCCGCAGCAGGCCGGCCACCCATTCGCAGCTTCCGGCATGGAACACTTCGCCTTTGCCGCGTGAAAAATTGACGATCATGCCATTGCTGCGTTTGACTTTTTCGAGACTGGCGTCGCTGCGGTCGCCAAACAAGGTTTCGGCGCTGAAGCGGCCATCCTCGTCAGTCAGGAACTGGTCTTCGATCGGAATGTCAGCGCTTTCCTCGACCTGGCTTGCCATGCCGACGGCGAGAACCTGCAAACCATCCGGTGCGCCGCTGGTCGCGGTCGGGTAGGGCAGGCCGCCCCTTATCTCGAAATCCAGCCCGTCCACCTCATAGCCATAGACGTGGCTGTCGGCGCCGAGCAGGTCGCCATAATAGATGCCGGTGCCGGCGAATGCCCAATGTTCAGGCCGGTAGACGGGGAAACCGCGCGCACCGCGCGGCGCGCAGCCGCCCCAGCCTGCATAGAGGCCGCGCGTGGCGTTGAGCCCGAAAGTCTCGGCGCCCGGCCGGCCGATTTCGGGCGCTTCCCAGGAGTTGGTGGCGCGCGTCACGTCACCGTCGCGGTAGATCGGATCTTCGGCGCGGGCGCGGTACTTGTAGCAGACCTGGCGGCGGCCTTCGTCCTCAAGACGCGTCTGCCACATGAAATTGCCGGCGAAGCGCGCCGCATGGCCGCCGCGCTCGACATAGCGATCGACGGCGTCGCGCATTTCCCAGGTCCAGTACTCGTCATGGCCGACAAAGACCGCGCAGTCGTAGCCGTCGAGAATTTCGGGCGAGAAATGCAGATCGTGCTGGCTGGCAAGATCGACGGCGTAGCCGGCCCGTTCGGCGAAGCGAAACATATGGCTGTCGTAGCTTGCCCAGCCCGACGAGGCGTATTTCTTGGAATGACCGGTGGCGAGCGCCCATTCCATATGGGGATAGCGCGGCACCGTCTTCGGCGGCACCGCAACCTCCAGCGGCACGCGCGGCGCGTCCTTGGGCAGTACGACGAAGCCACGACACCAGGGACGCTGCGTCGACACGATGGGCGAATAAAGGTTGCGATCCGGCCCGGTGATGCCCTGATAATGGTTGGAACCGCCCCAGGTATTGTAGGCGAGCCAGGTGCCTGTCGCGGCGACCTGCAGCACCCGGCCAGGTTTCTTGCCGGCCTGAGGAGAGACGATGAAAATGTGGTGGCTCTGGATCGGCTTGCGGTCACGGCCATCGGCTGTCAGCGTTATCCGATAGGCACCGGACGGCCAGTCGCTGCCGACACGGAATTCAAACGAAGCTTCCCAGCCGCAGCCTTCGGCCGAACATTGATCCGGACTGTCCTGCCAGCGCGACGCGATGTCCGACTTTTCGAAAACCTTTGTCTCGGTGCCGCCGTCGCGAATGATCGTCATGTTGAAGGATGGCGCGGTTGAGCTGACATGCAGCCTCACCGTTTCGCCGGCGCGATAGGAAAACCGGTCGCTGTAGCACCAGATTTCGCCGCGCTCGCCGTCCATCCCGGGCCATTCGTAATAGTGGCCGCGCACGGCGTGGCGGCGCTGCTCCTCCGTCAGTCCGAAATCCGGGAATTGTGTGGGTAATCTGGTCATTGGCTTGCTCAGGCGGAAAGGTATTTCTTCAGGAAACTGCGGGTGCGCTCCTTCCGTGGGGCGCGAAAAATCTCGACCGGCGGGCCTTCCTCGACCACGACGCCGCCATCCATGAACAGCACGCGGTCGGCGACCTCGCCGGCAAAACGCATTTCATGCGTTACGATGAGCATGGTCATGTGCTCGGCGGCAAGCTGTTTCATCACCGCGTTCACCTCGTCGACCAGTTCCGGATCAAGCGCGGAGGTCGCCTCGTCGAACAGCATGACCTTGGGCTGCATGGCGAGCGCTCGCGCAATGGCAACGCGTTGCTTCTGGCCGCCGGAAAGTCGCGACGGATAGGCGTCGATCTTTTCGGCCAGCCCGACCTTCGAAAGCAGGTTGTGCGCGAGCGCCCTGGCGTCGGCCTTGGGCATGCCTTTGAGGATGACCGGCCCCATGGTGATGTTCTCCAGCACGGTCAGGTGCGGGAACAGATTGAAGTGCTGGAACACCATGCCCATCTGCTGGCGCACCTTGTTGATGTGCCGCTCGAAGGCCTGGCCATGCAGAGGCTGGTTGACCTGCACCCCGTCGAGCCAGACCTCGCCGCCGTTCAAGGTCTCCAGATGATTGATCGAGCGCAGCAGCGTGCTTTTGCCCGATCCGCTCGGGCCGATAATGGCCACGATCTGCCCGCGTTCGACCGAAAGGTCGATACCCCTCAGAACCTCGACGGCGCCGAAGGATTTGCGTGCGCCGCGAACCTCGGCCATTGGCTGCGTTGCGCTCATCGGGAAACCTCCACCTGCCGTTCAAACCGATGCAGGGCCGCCTCCAGCACGAGGTTCAGGATGTAATAGAGCGCGGCGGCCGTGATGTAGAACTCGAACGGCCGGAAGGTTTCGCTGATCGCCAGCTGCGCTGAATGGACCAGTTCGGCGATGCCGATGACGGACACGATGGAAGATTCCTTCAACAGCGCGATCAGGTTGCCGCCGATCGGCGGCGCGGTGTTGCGGATGGCCTGCGGCACCACGACGTAGCGCAATGTTTGCCATTTGCCGAAACCGATGCTGCGCGCACCCTCCGTCTGGCCGGCGTCGACGGCCACGATGCCCGCGCGGATGACGTCGGCATTGTAGACGGCGAAATGCAGGCCGAGCCCGATGATGCCCGCCGCCAGCGCCGGGATATCGATGCCGATCTGTACCAGGCCGAAATAGATCAGGAACAGCTGCAGCAGCAGCGGCGTGCCCATGAACACCCACATGAAGGCGCGCACGGGATAGGCCAGGATCGCCGGAGCATAGAGGACGGCAACGGCGAATAGGATGCCGAAGAGAAAGCTCAGCGCACCCGCCGAAACGGTCAGGACAGCCGTCCACCAGGCGCCTGTCAGCAGAAGATCCCAGTAGGGCGCGACGACAGTGAAATCCAGACCTTGCATCATGTTCCCCCGTCAGACGATGGCAAAGCGTTTGTCGAGCAGGTCGACGACGCGGGCGACGGCATAGACCATGATCATGTAGAGCAGCGCCGCGACACCAAATATTTCGAACGGCTTGTAGGTGGAGCCGATGAAGCGCTGGGCTGTGTAGGTCAGTTCGACGACCGAAATGGTGGATACCAGCGCCGAACCCTTCAGCAGGGCGACGGTGTTGACGCCGAGCGGGCGGATCATCAGCCTTGCCGCCTGCGGCAGCACGACCTTGCGCAAGGTCTGGAAGCGGCTGAAGCCGATGGTGCGGGCAGCCTCGGTCTGGCCCCGGTCGACAGCCATCACAGCGCCACGGATCGATTCCGCCATGTACGCGCCGATGTTGAGGCCAAGGCCGATGACGCCGGCCGAGAAAGGCTCCAGGTTGATGCCGATCTGCGGGCCGCCGAAATAGAGCACGAACAGCTGGATCAGGCAGGGCGTGCCGCGAAAAAGGCTGACATAAAGCGTGCCGACTGCGCGCAGGATCGCCGATCTCGACATCTTTGCCGTGGCCGCCAGCGCTGCCGCCGCCAGCCCCAGGACGAGGGCCAGTGCGGTCAGTTCCAGCGTTACCAGAGCGGCTTCCACGAAGAACGGGAAGACACGGCTCATCAAGGAGAAATCCATAGGGTCGGCCCCTCAGGAGTGGTGATCGGCCCCGGCCGGATTGGCTCGCCCGGGGCCGGATGACATCAGCGTATGTCGCTGCCGACCCACTGCTTGGAAATCTTCTCGTAGCTGCCGTCAGCCATCATGTCGTCCAGCGCTTTCTGCATGGCGGCCTTGAGTTCGGGATTGTCCTTGCGGATGGCGATGCCGATGGCGACGCTGCCGCCTTCGATGTTGGGCGTGTCGAGCTTGCGCACCTTCTCGCCGGTTTCCTTGACGGCGACCATGACCGGGATGTTGTCGACGACGATGGCGTCGACGCGGCCGGCCTTCAGCTCCAGCAACAGCTCCGGCAGGCCCTTATAGGTGCGGACATCCCAGCCGCCCTGCTGGCGGGCCCATTTCTCGTGCGTCTCGCCCAGCGTCACGCCGAGGGTCTTGCCCTTGAGGTCGTCGAGGCTCTGCACCTTGGAATCCTGGCTCACGAAAACCGCGCGCCCGGCGTGGTAATAAGGGCCGACGAAATCGACCACCTTCTCGCGCTCCGGCGTGATCGTCATCGAACCGACGACGGTGTCGTATTTGTTGGCGAGCAGGCCAGCGATGATGCCGTCCCAGGCGATGGTGATGATGGTGCCCTTGACGCCGATGCGCTCGGCGATCGCCTTGCCGATATCGGCGTCGAAACCGACGACCTCGTTCTGGTCGTTGACGAAATTGAAGGGCGGATACTGGCCGCTCATCGAAATCTTGAGCTCACCCGCCGCCTTGATCTTTTCGAGATCGTCGGCCCGGGCCGAGGCCGAATTGAAAGTCGACGCCAGCAGCAGCGCCGCCACGGCGATGCCGGAGAGTATCTTGTTCATAGGATGTCTGTCCTCTGGATGGAGCGCGAAGGCTTGTTCTTGGGAGGCGTTGGGGCGCTCTCCTGACGACAATGATTGCGTTTGCCGAAGCATTGCGCAAATAGATAATGGAAATAGGGAGCATAGATCTGAGGAATGGCTTTGCCGCGCCCCGAACGTCTGGTCTGGGACCTGGACTGGAACCTCTTGCGGACGTTCGTCGTCATCGCCGAGGTCAAGAGCATCACCCGCGCCGCCGAGCGCCTGAACCTCAAGCAACCCAGCGTCAGCAATGCGCTGCGACGCCTGGAGGACCGGGTCGGGCGCCGGCTGGTGGAGCGCGATGCGACACGTTTCGAGCTGACCGAGGTGGGACGGCTGATCTACGAGCAGAGCGTCGAGGTGTTCGGCTCGATATCGCAACTGCCGCTGCTGATGCGCGGTATCAGCGACGACGTCACCGGCCATGTCATGATCGCCACCGCCAGCCATGTCGTCTCGCCTCTGTTCGACCGTGCCTTGGCGGAATTCCACCGCGATTATCCGCGCGCCAGCATCACCATCTCGGTCGCGGCAAGCACCGAGGTGGCCAAGCAGGTGAGGGAGCGTCGCGCGTCCTTCGGCATCTGCCTGGTCAGCCAGCGCGATCCGGCGCTGGACTATGCGATGGTCTACCGCGAATTCTTCGGCTTCTTCTGCGGTCCTCGTCACAGGCTTTATGGCAAGACCGGCCTGACACTTGCCGATCTGCGCGGCGAACCCTCGGTGTCGTTCCAGACCGATCACATTTCGGATGCGCTGCGGCCGGTCGCGCTGCTGCGCAGTGAGGCGAGGCTGAATGCCGATGTCGTGGGCGTCTCCTCGAGCCTGGAAGAGGTGCGGCGCATGATCGTCGCCGGGCTCGGCATCGGTCCGCTGCCGCTGCATGTCGCGCGGCGCGATGTGACGGATGGGATATTGTGGCGGCTGCCGCCCTATGATGCGCCGCCGGCGATCGATATCTTCCTGCTGACCAATCCCGACAAAGCGATGAATCGCGCCGAGAAGGCGCTCCTGTCGGGGCTGCAGGCGCTGATCGCCGAGACCCCGCTCGAGGAGCGCATCTACAACGCCTGACCAGCCGGCAGAGGCCTATTCGACGAGGAGGGCCGCCGCGCGCTCGCGCATCGGCTCGTCCAGCGCCACCGAGCTTCGTGCTGCAAGGTCGAAGCGCACGCTGGTCGTCCGGCTCGATGCGTGGACGATGTCGTCCAGCGATCCGGACATCACCTGTTCGAAACTGATGGAGGAGCGGCCGACCTTCACGACGTGCGAACGGATGGTGAGCAGCGATCCCGCCTTCGTTTCATGGCGGTAGTCGATTTCGGTGCGCACGTCGGCCCAGCCGATCTGCGATCCCGCATGGGTCTCCTGTCCGGCTATATGGCCGAGAATCTGGAAGCTCGCATCATCGAACATAGCCGCGTAGTGGCGCACATTCATGTGCCCCATCACATCGCACATCCAGGGGTGGGCCATGCCGACGAAGGTAACGAGGGATTTGCTCATGGGATTGTTCCGCGGACTTCGTTAACGTGACGGGAGCCCATATCGAAACGTGCGACAGCAGGCAAACCGCTGGACGCTTCGGCAGAGCGTTCCAAGTCGGAAGAGGCCTATTCGCTGGCCATGCCCTTGGCCCTCCCGGACAAACCGACTATCTCAGGGGAACGGCGGCGGTTCCGCCACGGGGATAGCCGATGCTCAGGGTGCAAAAAGTCAAAGTCGACGATATCTACGTGCCCACCGCACGCAAGAAGACGCTGCACCCGGAGACCGTCCGCCATCTTGCCGAGGACATACTGGAAAACGGCATGAAGATGCCCATCCAGGTCCGCCATGACGGCAATCGCCATATCCTCGTCGAAGGCTTGCATCGGCTGGAAGCGGCAAAATGGCTCGGCGAGTCGGAGATCGACGCCTATCTGGTCCAGGCCAAGCGCCACTGACGCAGTCGCCGCGCTGCTTCCACGCGGTCTGAGCAGTCTCGATATTTTTTCTCCGGTGTTGTCGGCTGGCATTCCATTGGCTCGTCTTTGAGACGGAAGCCAGATCAAACCCAACACCGAGGAGACCACCGTGGCCACCAAGCTCGACATCACCCCCGCCAACGACCGTGAACTGGTCATTGCCCGCATCATCGATGCGCCGCGCGAAAGCGTCTATCGCTGCTGGAGCGACCCGAAGCTGATTACGCAATGGTTCGCGCCAAAGCCCTGGACCACGCCGCGCGCGGAAATGGATGTGCGCACCGGCGGTTCGAGTTTTGTCGTCATGGCCGGGCCGGACGGCAATGAATTCCCCAACCACGGCGTCTTCCTCGACGTCGTTCCCGGCGAGAAGATCGTTTTCACCGACGCCTACATCAAGGCATGGGAGCCTTCGGAAAAGCCGTTCATGACCGCGGTCCTGACCTTCGAGGACGAAGGCAAGGACAAGACCCGATACACGGTCCGGATCCGGCACTGGAGCGTCGCCGACCGCGAACAGCACGAGCAGATGGGCTTTCACCAGGGCTGGAGCCAGTGCGCCGACCAGCTCGAGGAACTCGCCAGGACGCTTTGAAATTAGCGCACGGAGAGGAGATCGAGATGTCCAAGACTCTGTTTTTCGCCATTCTTGCTTCGGTTGCGGCGCTTGTCGCTTGCCCCAGCGCCACAAATGCCGAGGAGGCAAAACCTGCCATGACGAACCAAGCCAAGACATCGCCGAAACCCGAAAAGTCCGGCCTGCTGCCGATCAACGGCTTGAACTACTATTACGCCGTCTACGGCAAGGGCGAGCCGTTGCTTCTCTTGCATGGCGGCCTCGGCTCCATCGATATGTTCGCGCCGATCCTGCTCAAGCTCGCCGAAAACCGCACCGTCATTGGCGTTGACCTCCAGGGCCATGGCCGCACCGCGCTCGGCGACCGGCCATTCAGCCTGCAGGCGATCGGAGACGACATGGCCGCTATCGTCAAGGCGCTCGGCTACGACAAGGTCGATGTCATGGGCTATTCGCTGGGCGGCGGCGTCGCCTTCCGCATGGCGGTGCAGCACCCCGAGACCGTGCGCCGGCTTGTCCTGGTCTCGACCGGCTATGCCGCCAACGGCTTCTATGACGAGATGCGCCCGCAACAGGCGCAGGTGAGTGCCGCGGCGGCCGAATTCATGAAGGACACGCCGATGTACAAATCCTATGTCGCGGTGGCGCCGCATCCGGAAGAGTTTCCAAAACTGCTCGATGCGCTCGGCAACTTCATGCGCCAGGATTACGATTTTTCAGCCGATGTTCCCAAGCTGAAGATGCCGGTCATGCTCGCCTATGGCGACAGCGACATGTACAAGCCCGAGCACGAGATCAAGTTCTACCAGATGCTCGGCGGTGGGTTGAAAGATGCCGGCTGGATGCGCGAGAACCTGTCGCAGAACCGCCTGGCGATCTTGCCCAACCGCACCCATTACGACGTCTTCTTCGCGCCGGAGCTGACGGCCGCCGCACTGCCGTTCCTGAACGGCGAGACCAAGGTCAAGAGCTGGGACGAGGTCGTCAGCGAAGCGGAATAAAGGCATGACATTTTTCCGACGGCCGTCTCCTGCGAGATGGCCGTCGGTTTGTTTATGAAGCCTTCGACTGACGTGGCTGCCTCAGATGCTTGATGCCGCTCATCTCGACGAAATTCGTCGCCGAATCCCAGAGGTAGTCCCCATAGAGAAACGGCTCGAACGGCTCGGCGCCGCGCCACGGCAAGGGCGCGATCTCCGCGTCGACCCGCGGTTCATAGAAGAACGGGATCGAAAATCGCACAGTCTTGGGTGCAATCACCCGGTGCCGCGTCGCCCTGACACGACCGCCGGTCCAGCGCTCCAGCAACTGGCCGAAATTGACGGCCAGCGTGCCGTTTTCAGGCGGCACGTCGATCCACTCGCCGGCAAGGTTCTTCGCCTGCAAGCCCTCGACGCCATCCTGCGCCAGCAAGGTGACGAAGCCTGAATCGGCATGTTCGCCGCCGATGATGGTGCGCGTTTCGCCCCTGTGGACCACCGAAAACTCCCGGCCACCAGTCTCGGCGCCCGTATTGGCGTCGCGCAGGGGATAGCGGATGAGGCGCAGTGTTGAGATGCCGTTCTCGAAATATGGATCGAAGATCCTTTCGGGCAGGCCAAGTCCGCGCGCGATTGACCGCATGAGCGCGTTGCCGACGATCTCCATCGCGCGATAATAGTCGGCGGCTGCGGATCGCCAGCCGGGCAGGACATTTTCGGCCGGCAACGGTGTCGGCTCGCCCAGCGGATCGTCGGAAGCCGAAACGCGCAGCGGGTCCGCAAGGTCCGGCCCCATGTCGATGCCTTCCTTGTAGGAGATGGCTCGCGGCTGCAGCGGGAACCAGCCGCGGTAAAAATTTTTCCTGGTGTTGTCGAAATTCCAGCGCAGCAGTTTCTGCTTCTCGCTATCTGCAAGCGTGAAGATGCGCAGCAATTGCGCGCGTTTGACCGGTGTGAGCCAGTCATCGCCGGGAAAATCCCGGATCGCCATGAAGCCGATCCCCGAGGCGGCGGCCATGATCCTGGCATCGGTGCGGTCGCGGGCGGGCGAGGGCGGCGCGAACAGTTCGGCTATGCCGATGGTTTCGATGTCTTGCGTCATGGCTTCTTGGTCCCACGGCATCACGGCAATCGATGAAATCCTATCAAAGCTTTTCAATTGACCCAATCGGTTCCACGGCTAGGTTGCCGGCCTATTCTCCATTGGATTACGGCGATGGCTAAATATCAGGGCGGATGCCTGTGCGGGACGGTGCGCTATAGCGCCGATGCGGCACCGATCAACGAACGCATCTGCCATTGCCGGCTCTGCCAGCGGGCGATCGGCGGCGCCTTCAACGCGCGTGTTCTGTTCCGCATCGAGGACGTGACCATCGAAGGGCAGTGGGCGAGCGTGAACACCTCGCCGGATCTCAAGCGCGGCTTTTGCCCGAACTGCGGCACGACGATGTTTTCGCGCCGCGATTCCGCCGGCATCATAGGCGTCACCACGGGTTCGCTCGACGATCCGTCGCTGTTTCGCCCGCAAATGCATATTTTCACCGCCTCGAAGCAGGCATGGGTACAGATCGACGATGGCCTGCCACAGTATGAGGCCGGCCCGCCAGCGTAGTTTCGCTGCTCCTCCCGCTGGGATTCAACAGGCGACCATGACCAAAATTTAATCCAAATCGACACGCGATAGCCGGCAAAGCGTCATTGGCGAGCCATCATTGTCTTCCTATCTATGCTGCGCGGGCCGGCATTCGAGGAGACGACGGATGAACGACACCATCAGCACCCTGGACGAGCTCTTGAGCGATCCGATGGTCCTGCTTGTGATGGAGCGCGACCGCGTGCATCCCGACCAGGTCCGTTTGCTGCTCGAACGGGCTCGTCGGCCTTCCCAGGACGAGCCTGCCGTTCCCCCCGCCCATGTGATCGCAAGGACATGTCAGAAACTCTGGCTGTGCCCGTAGGTCCGCGGCGTGACCTGCGCGAATGCAAACCGGCAACTTGGCCGGTTTGAGGTGCGCGTTGCTTCGGCACCAGCTTACAAATCCGTAAATTGATTATCCCGCCCGTGACGATAAGGCTTGCCCGCGATAGGCCAACAATGGTCTGATCCCCCAGAAGCCCGATCTCTCACACACGGAATCCGACATGGCTGACATCTGCACCCAGGGCGTGGATACGGGTTTCGTCGGCCTCGGATATGCAAAGGTCGCTTTCCTGGGGCTGGTGCAAGGCATCACCGAGCTGCTGCCGATTTCCTCGACCGCCCACATGCGCATCGTGCCGGCGGTGCTCGGTTGGCAGGATCCGGGTTCCGCTTTCTCCGCCGCCATGCAGCTTGCCGCGCTTGCCGCCGTCGTCAGCTATTTCTGGAGCGACGTCAGGGAGCTGCTGTTCGGATCGCTTGGGGCCCTGACGCGTCGCGATTTCGCCGACCGGCATTTCCGGATGGCCTTCTGGATCGTGATGGCGACGATCCCGATCATCATCGCCGGCTTGGCGCTGTCTGGCGTTCTCAATGCCTGCAATTCGCCGCTGCGCAGTCTGAGCGTCATCGGCTGGTCGTGCATCGTCATGGCGATCCTGCTGGCGCTGGCGGAGATTTTCGCCCGCCACCGTCTCACCATGGCTCAGGCGTCGCCCGCCGATGCGCTCCTTGTCGGCCTTGCGCAGGTCGGCGCTCTGATACCTGGTGTCTCACGGTCGGGCTCGACCCTGACGGCGGCGCTGGGCCTCGGCTTCAAGCGGGAGGAGGCGGCTCGCTTTTCGTTCCTGCTCGGCCTGCCCGCGATCGCGCTCGCCGGCCTCAAGGAATTGTGGGAACTGCACAAGGTCCATCTCGATGGCCATGGATGGTCGGTGCTTGCTGTCGGACTGGTCGTCGCCTCGATTTCCGCCTTCTTCGCCATCTGGGGGCTGATGCGGGTGCTGGAGCGCTTCTCCGCCTGGCCCTTCGTCATCTATCGTGGCGTGCTTGGAGTGGTCCTGCTGCTCTGCGTGGCGATGGGATGGCTTGCCTGATACAGACCGGCACGGAAGCAAAGGCGCGTGGCGTGGCTCGTTTCGATGCGAGGCTTCGGGCTGACGTGTCGGGAGCTCTGTGTTGCACGGTTGCAACCCTGAACCTGCCTGATTCGCTCTCTGAAGATGTGATCGTCCGCTTTCATTGACACCAGATGATTTCAGCCTTTAACGTTCTGTTAACAAACAGAAGGGGCGGGGCCGCATGGCATCCTCGATGGGTTGGCGCCGCAAGGCGAAGGGGCTGGGGCTGGCTGTCGCCTTGTCCGTTTTCTGCGCGGCGGCGGGTTCCGCCTATGCCGCGCCTGCCTCCATGGTTGTCGGTGGCCAGACGTCCCAGCCGATCGGCCACTATGATTTCTGCAAGATCCATGTCGCCGAATGCTCGATCCGCTCGCCCAACAGCGTCCCCGAACATTTGACCAGCAAATTGCTGCACGAGATTTCGGCGGTGAACCTTTCGGTCAACACCCGCGTCAAGCCGATGAGCGATCTCGACAATTACGGCAAGGACGAATGGTGGGCCTATCCGGACAATGGCTTCGGCGACTGCGAGGACTACGCGCTGGAAAAACGGCGCGAGCTCAACGGCATGGGCATCGCCATCGCCAATCTCCTGATGACCGTGGTTCGCAAGCCCGATGGCGAAGGCCATGCCGTGCTTACGGTTCGCACGGACAAGGGCGACTTCATCCTCGACAATCTCGTCGACAAGGTTCGCCTCTGGAACCAGACGCCATACCGGTATCTGAAAAGACAGGCGAGCGACAACACAGGCCACTGGGTCTCCATCCTCGGCGGCGACGAACAGCTGGTCAGCTCAGTGAAATAGTCTTGCCCGCGGCGGCAGGCCGGGTGCAAAACCCGTCCGCGCTCCGGACCGATCTTCCAACATGGCGCTCCGCGATGCTATTCACGGCGGCTCATTGGAATTGGTGACCCCGCAGGCGTATGGATTTTCTGACACTTCTCAACTGGGCGCCTCTGCTGCTGGCGCTGGGCAAGGCCGCGCTGCCGCATGCCGCCGCCACGATCGTCGCGTCAGGCCAGTGGTTCGCGTCGGTGCCGCCGTGCCGCGACTTTGTCTTCGAGACGGCGAGCTATTTCGTCTGCGAGGTCGATCCGAAGCGGTACTCGATAGAACTGTTCTGGAAAGATCCTGACGGCAAGCCCTATCAATCGCTGCACAATCTCGACAATGCGCAGCGCGCGGCGGGGCGTACCATGCTGTTTGCCACCAATGCCGGCATGTACCATCCGGACCTCAGGCCTGTCGGCCTCTATGTCGAGCGTGGCCAGGAAATGGCCGGGGTGAAGACGGGATCGGGAAGCGGCAATTTTTCGCTGCAGCCGAACGGCATCTTCTACATAAGTCGCGGCAAGGCAGCGGTTCGGGCAACCAGGGATTTCGTCAGGAAGCGGCCATCGACCGAATACGCGACCCAGTCGGGGCCGATGCTGGTCATCGATGGCGAACTGCATCCGAAGTTCCAGGCCGACAGCACATCACGCAAGACCCGGGACGGCGTCGGCGTGAGAAAGGACGGCGTCGCGGTCTTCGCGATTTCGAACGGCACCGTTACGTTCCACGCCTTCGCGCGTCTGTTTCGCGACGCGCTTGGCTGCGACAATGCGCTGTTTCTCGACGGGTCCATCTCGAGCCTGCTTGCTCCCGCCATCAACCGCAACGATGACTACTGGAACCTGGGACCGATGATCGGCGTCTTCAGGCGCTAGAGCCGGGTGATTTCAGGTCGCCTCGACCTGAAATCTGAATCCGGCTCTAAATCAAAGAGATAGAGCATGATATCGGGACAACCGGTACCCGTTTGTCCAGGCTTCATGCTCCGGGATCAGCCGGCTCTCGCTTGCCGCCATAACGCAGCCTGATGACGACCACGGCGACGATGATCGCGGCGAGCACTGCGACCGCCGCCATGCCGAACAGGCTGGTTGCATCAAGCTCGGGCAGGCTGTCGGCTCCCTTGGCGACCAGCCATCCCGGCGACAGCACGGCCGGGGCCCATATGATGGCCGACAGGATGTTGGCGATCTGGAAGCGGCGCCGGTTCATGCCCATCATGCCCGCGACCAATGGCACTGTGGCGCGCACCGGGCCGAAGAAACGGCCGATGAAAACCGCGGCGAAGCCATAGCGATGGAAGAACAGCCGCGCTCGGGCAATCTCCCGGCGATAGCGGCGAAGCGGCCATTTGTGCACGACGCCGCGTCCGAGCCATTTGCCGAGAAAAAAGGAGACGGTATCGCCGAGAGCCGCCCCGATCATTGCTGCCAGCAGGACGGGCAGGGGGGCGATTATGCCGGCGCCGACCAGACCGCCGACAATGACCAGCACCGTGGTGCCGGGCAACAGGATGCCGACGAGAACGAGCGACTCGCCGAAAGCCAGCAATCCGACGATAAGGCCGGCCCAGGCCTGATGGTTCTCAATGAAACAAACGCTCTGGTCGATGAACGACTGCACGCAATCTCCCTGGTCAAAAGCGTTTCTCAGCTGCCGTTGCCGAGCAGGCCCCTGAGCTCGTCGAGCTTTTCGTTGACGAGCCAGCCGTAGTAATTTTCCACCGGCAGCTTGCGGCCCTTGCCGCTGGCAAGCGCCGCCGCACGCTGCCGGGGCTGGCCGACATTATAGAGCGTGGCCGTGATGCCCGGATTGCCCGATATGTCGAAGCCCTGTTCCTTGTAGGCGTCGATCGAGTCCCGCACGATCGCGGCGATGTAGACGATGCTGCGGTCGGGATCCATGACATCGCGATAGATGGCCTGCGGGTGGTCCGGCGAGAGCTTGTCATAGCCGCTCACCTTGTTGACCAGATCGGTCACCTCCAGCGCGGTCAGCGGGCTGATCTGGCCGAGCCCGAATGTCTGGCCGGCGAAGAAGGGCTGGAAGAATGCCTGCTGGAAGGTCATCGCGTCATAGGTGACGCCATCGACCGTCCTGCCCCGGAAATGCTCGACCCAGACCCGGTCGCGGCAGCTCCACAGGGCGGCACTGTCCTTCGCTTGCGCGCAGGCGGCGAATTCCGGCCGCTGGACGAAGGTCTGCACCGGGACGCCCTTGTAGCGGAAAGCGAAGTCGAGGCCGGAATAGGACAGCGCTTTCACGTAGTAGGTCTGCACCGAGCCGACGGCCGTCACATTGTATGTGTGTTCTCCGACCAGCGCGCCGACGATGTGGATGGGGTCGATATCGTAGGCCGCGGCGACCTGCTTGATATGCGCGATCAGCTTCTTCTCGCGCTTCAGCAGCGCGACGATCTTCTCGTATTTTTCCTCATAAGTGGTCTTGAAGGCGCGGGTTCGCGTCGCGGAGGCTTCCGGAATGGTCGGCTGCGTCTCGGAACGATTGCCCGGAGGAACGACCACCAGCCCGCTCGCATCAGCCATCGGCGCGAGAGCCGCGCCGCCGAAGGCAACGAGCAGGAGGACCAGAAGAAGTCGCTGCAATGCAATCATCGGGCGCCTTTTTTGCAGTTGCGGAACCTGTCGGCAAAAAGCGCCGCATACCGTTCTCAACAGCCACATCGTGGCGCTGTCAAGGCTGTGCCGGCACTCGGCGGCGAATGTCTGAAATGGGCCACAGCTATGGTAAAAAACTTGATTCAAACTTTATTGGTAATTTCTCGTTCATAACTCGTCTGGTTGTCCGTTGGCTGTCGCCCTCGGTCTGTTGTGTTTTGAGTACAGGTCCAGATGCGGTTACCAGGCATCGTCAGTTTCATCGTCGCATCTTTGTGCCTTGCCGGCTGCTCGTCGACATCGGGCATGGACGCGCTCGACATCCAGAAACCTTCGAACGAGACCACGAGTTCCGTGGTGCGGCCAAGCGCGCCGGTCGCATCCGCCCCGGTGGCCAAATCCGGCAATGCGCGCAGGCTGGCGACGGCCGCGCCTGCCGGCGAGCCCGCTCGGCCCTTCGGCCTTGCCGAGGAGGAGACGGTTGCATTCCCGGCGCCTGATCTGCCCGACAGCGTCGATCCGCCGGTCGAACCGGTCGCGCTGGTGTCTCCGCCGAAACGTCTGTCGCGGCCGGCTCCCGCAATGCTCGCTGGGCCGGTGACGCGCAACGGCTTTCGCGACGCCAAGCCGATCAATTTCGGCCGTTCCTCGCCCCGCCACCTTGCCGTGCACGGTGTCGACGTGTCGCGCTGGCAGGGCAATGTGAACTGGGAGAAGCTGCGCGCCCAGGGCGCCAACTTCGCCTATATCAAGGCCACCGACGGCGGCGACCACCTCGATCCGATGTTCATGAAGAACTGGCGCGGCGCTGATGCCGCCGGCCTGAAGCGCGGCGCCTATCATTTCTTCTACTGGTGCCGGGTCGCCAGCGAACAGGCTGACTGGTTCATTCGCAACGTGCCCAAGGTCGATGGCGCGCTGCCGCCGGTGATCGACGTCGAATGGAATGGCGGCTCCTCCTGCAAGCGGCGGCCATCGCGTGAAAAGGTGCTGGAGAAGATGCAGGTGTTCATGGACAAGCTGGAGCGTCACTATGGCCAGCGTCCGATCATCTATACCGCGCCGGATTTCTATCGCGACAATCTGCAGGGCGCTTTCCCCGACTATCCGTTCTGGTTGCGCGCCGTGGCGCAGCACCCGTCCAAGGTGTATCCCGGCCGCAAATGGCTGTTCTGGCAGTATTCGGGTTCGGGCCTGTCCCATGGCGTCACCGGCCGCATCGATCTCAACGTCTTCCATGGCGACGAGCGGCAATGGCGCGCCTGGGCCGGCGGCGGCGGCCGGCAGATGATGGCGGACGCGGACTAGGAGAGGGGCGGGAGCATTCTCGACCGGGCTTTCCAGGCGGTCGAGCTGCTCTGCCTGGGCTGCGGCGGAACCGAATTGAAAAAACTGTGAACGGCCACGCTCCATGCGTGCTGGATTGGCGCGGGCGCGGCGCTATGATCAGGTGTCTTGGCCATCCTGATCGAGGTGATCGGGCGGGCTTTGCGACAGCGCCATCAGGGCGCCTTGGGACACGGCTATGTTTGGACTCGGCTGGGATCATCTCGTGGTGATCTTCGTGGTGGCGATGGTGGTTTTCGGACCAGGAGAGCTGCCGAACGTCATGCGCTCGCTTGGCGCCACGATGAAGACGGTCAATCGCTATGTCGGCGATTTCCGCAAGCAGTTCGACGACGCCATGCGTGAGGCGGAGAAAGAACTCGACCTCGAAGAAACCCGTTCGAAGCTTCAGGATGCCGCAACCAGCGTGGCGCGGGACCCCGGCGGAACGGCTGAGAAAGAGCATGGCCAGGACGCACGGACCGCCTAGCCGCGATGTTCAGCGCCCATCCGCAAAGCAAGGCTTCGGACGCGACAAGGCGGGCGATCTGGCTTGATCTCTGCGATCCTGGACCGGCCGAAATCGCCGAGGTCGAGAAGCTGACCGGCGTTGCCATGCCGAGCCGTGAAAGCCTGAGCGAGATCGAAAGCTCCAGCCGGCTCAAGGCGCGCGAAGACGTGCTGACGATGAGCGTTCCCATGGTCACCCATGTCGAGGGCGATGCGCCACAGGTCGCACCGGTTGGGTTCGTTCTGTCGCGCGAACGCCTCGTCACCGTCCGCTTCGCGGCATTGACGGCCTTCGACGCGGTCGCCGCAAAATTTGCCGACAGCTCAGGCCGCCCGGGCTCCAGCCTCGAAGTCTTCGTCGACCTCTGCGAGGAGATCGTCGATCATCTCGCCGACAGCCTCGAGCAGTCGGCGACGGAGTTGCGCACCCTGTCCGCGACGGCCTTCCATGTGCCCGACAGCGGCGGCCGCAAGGCGATCCGCTCGAACCGGGTCATTCGCGCTCAACTGCGTCATGTCGGCAGGCTCGGGGACCATCTGTCGGAGAAGCGCGACATCCTGTTGGCGTTGGGCCGTGCCATCGATTTCGCGTCGCGCATGACCGCGGACTGGAACGACGGACAGATGGCTCAGCGCATGAGCGGCCTCAAGGAGGATGTGAACTCCCTGGATGACTACGAGGTCCACCTGGCCGACAAGGTGCAGTTCATGCTCGACGCCATGGTCGGCCTGATCGGGATCGCGCAGAACGATATCTTCAAGATCCTCACCATCGTCTCGATCGTCGGCATTCCTCCAACGCTGATCGCCGGCATCTATGGCATGAACTTCAAGGGCATGCCTGAATATGACTGGACCTACGGCTATCCCTACGGGCTGGCGATGATCGCGCTAAGCGCGATCATTCCGCTGGTATGGTTCAAGTGGCGGGGCTGGTTCTGAAGCGTCGGCCTAGCGCAACTGCTCGCCCCGGCCGTTGCGTTCTTCGCTCAACCGCAACTGAGTTCTCAGGCTCATGATCTCGGCGATCGCGGCATCGATCATGGTCAGCAGCGTCAGCGAGTCATGCTGGGTGGGGTCGGCTCTGACATAGGCGAGCTGGTTCACGATGTCGTTGTCGTCGTCGGCCGCGTCGCCCATGCTCATTCTCCGACTGCTTCCTTTCAGGGCCTTCCACCTTAAGCCGATCGGCTCAGGCGTCAAATTACGCTTCCGCAATCCGATGCGCCGGCGGTTCGGCGGGCGCGGCTCTTCCTTGTCCCACTGTGGGAGGAGGGGAGACTATGCCTCGTTGACCATCGCCTCGATGTTGTAGCCATCCGGGTCGAGCACGAAGCAGGCGTAATAGTTCGCACCATAGTCCGGACGGGGTCCGGGGCCGCCATTGTCCGAGGCGCCCGCCTCGAGCGCTGCGGTGTAGAAGGCATCGACCTCGGCCCGGCTGCCCACCCGGAAAGCAACATGCAGATGCGTCAGCGGCGGCTCTTCGTCCGTACTCTGGATCTCGAACAGGCTGCCGGCGCCGGCATCGAAAGCCCAGAACACATCCTCCTTTCCAAACGCCAGGCCGTATCCCAGCGGCGCGAAGGCGCGCTCGTAGAAGAGCTTGCTTCTCGCCAGGTCGCTGACGGCGATGGTTATGTGGTCGATCATGTTGCCTTTCCCGAATTGCCCGACGCCTGGCGGGTTTCCTGTTTTCTGATGTCCTCGGTCTGGGCCAGGATCCAGTCCCGGAATGCCTTGATCTTCGGTGTGTTGCGGCGGCTTTCCAGATGCACCAGCCAGTAACCGTCGCCGTCGGAGCCGACGGCGTCGAATGGCTGTATCAACTGTCCTTTCGCCAGCAGGGCGCTGTAGAGGTTTTGGGTGAGAATAGCGGCGCCCTGATCAGTCAGGGCCGCCATCACATCGTAGACCTGCGCGCCCAAGGCGGGACCGGCGATGACGCGGGCGGGATCGAAGGGCGCACCCGCCGCTTCGAACCAGATTCTCCACCAGGGATCGTCAGGACCGCACAGCGCGACCTTATAGAGATCCTCGGGGTGGCGAATGCCTCCGACGCTCTCGGCCAGTTTGGGGCTGAGCATCGGCGTGTAGTCGGCCTTGAACAGATAATGCGCCGTCAGGCCGGGCCATTTTCCCGTCCCGGTGCGGATGCCGATATCGAGGTTTTCGCGCGCGAAGTCGACCAGACGGGAGGATGTATCGACTTTGACCGCGAGGTCGGGATGCATCAGCTGGAATGTTCCAAGCCGCACCGCCAGCCAGTTCGATGCGAATGTTCCCATCGTCGTTACGGAAAGCACGCCGCTTGCGCCACCCTTGGTGGTGAGCCAGGCGTCCGCCAGCGCGGAGAAGGCGCCGGTCGTCAGCGGCGCCAAACGTTCGCCGGCCTCGGTTAAGGAAACCTGCCTTGTTTTTCTTATGAAAAGCGGCGTTCCGGCGCGTTCTTCCAGAACTTTGATCTGATAGCTGGCCGCTGATTGGGTCATGCCGAGTTCCTCGGCGGCCCTGGTGAAACTGCCCAGCCGCGCGGCGGCCTCAAACACCCTGATCGCGGCCAGCGGCGGCAGGTCCCAGCTCATGATGCATCAATCCTCCTGATGCAGGCTACGCGACGTTCGATTGGAAACCAAGGGCCGGATGCGTCATCTTCTCCTCATCGGATCGAACCGGAAGGAGATCGCAATGACCATCACCAGGATGCATGAGGGATTTCGTCATCAGGTCCTCGAACTGCTCGCCGCTCCCTTCAGGCCCCGGTCGCGCGGCCTGCTCGACCGGCGCGCCATGTCGGATCATCTCAAGCGCGATATCGGCCTGCTCGACGGGCACGCGTCCGCCGGCAGCGTTCGCTGAGTCAGGTCGCGAGGCCGGCCGGATTTGCGCCGGCCTCACGCAATCGTTGACCGTCAGGACTGACTCCTTGATGCGCCGCAGGCATATTGGCTCCATAATGGCAGGAAAGGATCGCGGGCGCGGCACCGCCCGGTGCCGTCTACGGAGCGGATATGAAGGACATCAACACCACGCTTTTGACCGCGGTTGGAGCGCTGGCTTGCCTTTTGACGCTCGCATCGCCCGCGAAGCTGGCGGCCTCGGATCTGAAGGACCCGACGGCCGAGACATTGGACCGCTGCCTCAACGACGCGGCCAATGGCTCGACCGCCGGGCAGACCGGGTGCGAGGCGACGGCATCGGACGACTACGACCGCCGCATGAACGCCGCCTATACCACGCTGATGCACAAGCTGCCGGCTGAGGCAGCGCAACAGTTGCGCCTGTCGCAACGCGCCTGGATTGCCTTCCGCGACGCGGAGGCGAAGGCGAGGGATGCGCTCTACGAAACTCGCCAGGGCACGATGTATGTGCCGATGCAGGCGTCCGACGCGACCAATGTCATCCGCGATCGCACGCTTCTGCTGGAGGGCTATGTCAGGGTCATGGCGATCGATGAGTAAGCCAGGGCCGGTCTCTATCCGCTCCATCACCTCCCGACCTTGTGACAGCTTGTGAACCGACTGCCCACGGCAGATGTTTCGTCTCAAAAATTGGTGGTATATTAGCTTCTCTGAAAATCGACGAAGCACCATGGCCAAGTCCTCACGCCGGTGCCGTTCTGCTCGTCTCCATTGCAATGGTCCAAGAGACGGATGTGACAGGGAGGTTTCCAAATGACCTATCGCGCGAGTGCCATTGTGGGCGCTGCTTTGCTTGTATCAGGGCTCGGCCTGGGCATGAGTACGCCAGCCATGGCCGGAGCACCCCTCAAGGGCATCGATTGCAAACTTGGAAAGAACCCCGGCAAGGGCTGCGTCGCGAAAAAAGCAAAGCCTGGCGCCCAAAAGCCCGTGGGCGCTGCCAAGGTTAAAAGCCACAGCAATCAAAACAATAACTGATCCAGTTTATTGACTGCGTGGAGATTGCAGGCTGCGGAGGACAACCAATGTCGCCCTCCGCAAGCAGTTCAAATTTCCTCAGCTGCACCCGCTCGTGGCGCCGCACGTGTCGCACTTCTCGCACGTCCCGTTCCGCACCATCGTGAAATTCTGGCACTCGGAGCAGGAATTGCCGGTGTAGCCTTGCAGTAGTGACTTGGCGCGGCGGTCGGCGGCGAGTTTCTTGGCCTCGGCCGCTTCATGGGCGGCTGTGTCGGTGAACAGCGCCGACGTGGCGTCGGTGGAGGCTTCGGAGGCCGCTTCCTCGAAGGCGATGTCCTCGGCCAGTTCCTTGGCCCGCTCCTCATAGTCGCGCTTGTAGGCGACCGCCTCGTCGCTGGCGGGCTTCAGCGCCAGCACGTTGGAGCCGGAGAAGGCCGATGGCGCCGAGCGGGCAGGGGTTGCGGCGGAGCCGCCGGCAAAGCCCTTCGGCTCGCTGCCGCTTGCCCGGGAAACCAGCTTCACCGGCGAGCCGCGGGTCAGGCCCTTGGAGACGGCGTCGGTCTTGCCTTCGCTGATGCCGCGGCCAAGCGCGGTATTGGAGAAGTCCGACTGGTCGACATGGGCGAGATCGTTGCGGCCGAGATAGGAGATCGCCAGTTCGCGGAACACGTAGTCGAGGATCGACGTCGCGCTCTTGATGGCATCGTTGCCGATGACCATGCCGGCCGGCTCGAACTTGGTGAAGGTGAAGGCGTGCACATACTCGTCGAGCGGCACGCCGTATTGCAGGCCGAGCGAAATCGCGATGGCGAAGTTGTTGAGAAGGCCGCGCAGCGTGGCGCCTTCCTTGTTCATGTCGATGAAGATCTCGCCGAGACGGCCGTCATCATATTCGCCGGTGCGCAGGAAGATGGTGTTGCCGCCGATCTTGGCCTTCTGGGTGTAACCCTTGCGGCGGCCGGGCAGCTTTTCCTGCTCGCGCGACACGCGCTCGATGATGCGCTCCACGATGCGTTCGGTGATCTGCGCCGCGCGCGCCGCCTGCGGGGCGGCGACCAGCTGCTCGACCGCCTCGTCCTCGTCTTCCTCGCCATCGGCGAGCAGCGAGGCATTGAGCGGTTGCGACAGCTTGGAGCCGTCGCGGTAAAGCGCGTTGGCCTTCAGCGCCAGCTTCCACGACAGCATGTAGGCGTTCTTGGCGTCCTCCACCGTCGCGTCGTTGGGCATGTTGATGGTCTTGGAAATGGCGCCCGAAATGAAGGGCTGGGCCGCCGCCATCATGTGGATATGGCTGTTGATCGAAAGCGAGCGCTTGCCGATCTTGCCGCATGGCGTGGCGCAATCGAACACCGGCAGATGCTCGGCCTTGAGGAAGGGCGCGCCTTCCAGCGTCATGGCGCCGCAGACATGAATGTTGGCGGCTTCGATGTCCTTCCTGGAGAAACCCATGGCCGGCAGCATCTCGAACGAGAAGTCGTTGAGCTGCTCGTCAGTGAAGCCGAAAGTCTCCTTCACCCAGTCGGCGCCGAGCGTCCACTGGTTGAAGACGAACTTGATGTCGAAGGCCGACTTCAGCGCCGCATTGAGCGCCGCGATCTTCTCGTCGGAAAAGCCCTTGGCCTTGAGCGAGCCGGGGTTGATGCCGGGCGCCTGGTTGAGGTTGCCGTGACCGACCGCATAGGCCTCGATCTCGGCGATCTGGCTCTCGGAATAGCCGAGCGTGCGCAGCGCTTCCGGCACGGCGCGGTTGATGATCTTG
Source organism: Mesorhizobium sp. (assembly GCF_017306585.1). GTDB lineage: Bacteria > Pseudomonadota > Alphaproteobacteria > Rhizobiales > Rhizobiaceae > Mesorhizobium. The sequence goes on from NZ_JAFKIC010000114.1 coordinate 64,823, forward strand.
AAATAGCCGCCGCCAGCGAGCTTCTTGAACTTCACCAGGGCGAAATCGGGCTCGATGCCGGTGGTGTCGCAATCCATGACCAGGCCGATCGTGCCGGTCGGCGCGATGACCGTCGCCTGCGCATTGCGGTAGCCATGCTCCTCGCCGAGCTCGATGGCGCGGTCCCAGGCGGCTTTCGCATGATCGGCAAGCGCCTGCTGCTTAAGATCGGCTGCGACCAGCGGCACCGGATTGACGGCGAGCTTCTCGTAGCCGTCCTTGTCGCCATAGGCGGCGCGGCGATGGTTGCGCATGACGCGCAGCATGTTCTGCGCGTTGCGGTCGTAATCGGGGAAGGCGCCGAGTTCGGACGCCATCTCGGCCGAGGTGGCGTAGGCGACGCCGGTCATGATGGCGGTGAGCGCGGCGCAGATGGCGCGGCCCTCATCCGAGTCATAGGGAATGCCGGAGGTCATCAGCAGGCCACCGATATTGGCATAGCCGAGGCCGAGCGTGCGGTAATCGTAGGAAAGCTTGGCGATCTCCTTCGACGGGAACTGCGCCATCATCACCGAGATTTCGAGAACCACGGTCCACAGCCGCACCGTGTGCTCGTAGGCGGCGATGTCGATCGTGCCATCGGCATTGCGGTAGGGCAAAAGGTTGATCGAGGCCAGGTTGCAGGCCGTGTCGTCGAGGAACATGTATTCCGAGCACGGATTGGAGGCCCGGATCGCACCGGCCGAAGCGCAGGTGTGCCAGTCGTTCATCGTCGTGTTGAAATGCAGGCCGGGGTCGGCCGACGCCCAGGCGGCGTAGCCGATCTTTTCCCAGAGATCCCGGGCCTTCAGTGTCTTCAGCACCTTGCCGTCCTTGCGGGCGGTCAGGTGCCAGTCGGCGTCCTGTTCGACGGCGCGCAGGAAATTGTCCTTCAGCGACACCGAATTGTTGGAGTTCTGGCCGGAGACGGTGAGGTAGGCGTCCGAATCCCAGTCGGTGTCGTAGGTCTTGAACGACATCGAGGTATAGCCCTGCTTGGCGAACTGGATAACGCGGTAGATGTAGTTCTCCGGCACCGCAGCCTTCTTGGCCGCCTTGATCTCGCGCTTCAGCGCCGTGTTGATGGCGGGGTCGAAGCAGTCATCGTCATGGCCTTCGCAATTGACGCAGGCCTTCATGATCAGTTCGAGGTGCTTCTTGACAATCTTGGAGCCGGTCACCAGCGAGGCGACCTTCTGCTCTTCATTGACCTTCCAGTCGATGAACTCCTCGATATCGGGGTGGTCGGCGTCGACGATGACCATTTTCGCCGCACGGCGCGTGGTGCCGCCCGACTTGATGGCGCCCGCCGCGCGGTCACCGATCTTGGGGAAGCTCATCAGGCCGGACGAACGGCCGCCGCCGGACAGCTTTTCGCCTTCGCCGCGCAGCAGCGAGAAGTTGGAGCCGGTGCCGGAACCATATTTGAACAGGCGCGCTTCGCGCACCCACAGGTCCATGATGCCGCCCTCGTTGACGAGGTCGTCCTGCACGCCCTGGATGAAGCAGGCATGCGGCTGCGGATGCTCGTAGGAGGACTTCGACTTGGTCAGCTTGCCGGTGAAGGGATCGACATAGAAGTGGCCCTGGCTCGGGCCGTCAATGCCATAGGCCCAGTGCAGGCCGGTGTTGAACCATTGCGGCGAATTCGGCGCCACGCGCTGGGTGGCCAGCATGTAGGCAAGCTCGTCGCGGAAAGCGCGCGCGTCTTCCTCGGACTTGAAGTAGCCGCCCTTCCAGCCCCAGTAGGTCCAGGTGCCGGAGAGACGGTCAAAGACCTGGCGGGCATCGATCTCGGAACCATAGCGCTCGGCTTCCGGCAGCTTGGCAAGCTCGGCCTCGTCGGCAACGGAGCGCCACAGGAAGGAGGGGACGTCGTTTTCCTCGACCTTCTTCAGCCGCGCGGGGACACCGGCCTTGCGGAAATATTTCTGCGCCAGGATGTCGGCGGCGACCTGGGAGAACTGCGCCGGCACGTCGATGTTGTCGAGGCGGAACACCACGGAGCCATCCGGATTCTTGATCTCGGAAAGCGCCTTGCGGAATTCAATCTCGGCATAAGCGGATTGCCCCGGCTTGGTGAAACGACGCTCGATGCGCATTGGTCCTGTCCCTTTTGTCTATATATAGCGCTTTCGTCAGGGGATTTCTGCCCCCTTGCGCGAAAAGCGCAGTCCGCCGTTTGCCCACAGCGCGAACGCCGCCGGCATCTCCTCGTCGCGGATTCGGCCACACACACGACAAAACGCCTTGCCGGGCGCTTGTCCAGGCTGCCTGCCGACCCCGCGGGTCCTTTCGGTACTGAATTTTTCGATTCCCTCACCGGAGGGAAATTCACACTATCTAGCGTCGAACCTACCTGCAAACACTAAATATAGTGTTAACAGACAATTTATTCCAGTCCGACAATTCTCCCTTTCGTCGCCCCATCACCCCACAAACCCAACGCTTCCGCCGGCCTCGTAAACAGGCGGAAATGCGGGCAAAAACGCACATAATCCGGGAAAAAGACCGGGCTCAGAACTTTCCGGTCGCGCTCTCAACAGGAGCACATGGCCTATAAAAGGCGACTCGTTTCGAGCCGTCAAGGATTCGTTTGCGTAGCTTTTGTGACCCCAACATCTTGTGTGTCACACATGTGGATAACGGGGATAGAAACGGGTCGTTGGAACTGTGATTTCAGGCCGCGCGCCGAGGCGCGCCCGCCAATCGCGAACCGCAGCCGGCAACAGGCCGTCCGACCTCGAAAACAGTGCTTAGCCGTAATGCAGCTTCGGCTTCGGCTCGGTGCCGTTGAACTGTACCCCGATCCGATCGTTGCGGCGCCAGCGGACCTCGCAGCGATAGGCGACACCGTCGAGCGGCACATAAAGAAGGAAGCGATCCGGGACTCGCGACTCGAGCGGTACTTTCAGTTCGGCCCCATTAGCATGCTGGTTGCGCAGCATGACGGCGATTTCCGAATTTTGAATGCCGGTGATGACCGTTCCGCCCTTGAGCACGCGCGGGCGATGCTCGCGCTGAGGCTCCGTGGAATCTTGCGGAATTGGGTTTACAGGATTCGCCATCGATCAAACGCCAGGTTGGCCGATCTCTAGCGCAGAAAAATTATCAAACCATTCATGCGGTACATCACAGGGTTGTGAATCGGCTGGGATGCACGCGAAAAATAGCAGCTAGGAAAACCTTCGGGGGTCGGCGCAGAAATACGCAATGATCTGGCAAAGGTCGGGTTCATGGACCATGCGCACGGCCTCGCTGGAAGAGACCCATTTGCGGGTACGGGAGTGCTTTTCCTTCCAGCGGTCGGCGATCTTGTCGACATGCAGCGGGAATACGAGCACCTCGCAGGGCACTTCCTCGCCGGAAGCCAGCACCTTGGCATAGAAATAACGGCCGGCTTCGATGTGGGACACGTGTCCGCGCAATCCGGCTTCCTCGCCTGCCTCGCGCGCGGCGGCATCGCAAAGTGGTTCCCGTGCTTCAGGCCAGCCCTTCGGCAGCACCCAGCGGCCGGTATCACGGCTGGTGATCAGCATGACCTCGATACCGCTTCCGGCCTCGCGCCAGGGCAAGGCGGCAACCTGCAGACGACACGGCGCCGTGCCGAAGAGTCGCCGGACCCTTTCGGCCAGATGGTTGTGCGTCGTTGGCCTCGTCAACATCGAAGAAGGTAACCCAAGCCCAGAATCGTTTTGCCGCCTCAGGAATCCTACGGCGAATTGTCAGCAATAAAAGTAAAAACTTCGGTCGGGCTGGCCGATTCCCGTCAACAAAGGTCGATTTCACAGGAAATCCTGCCCCGCAAAACCGTCCGGTCAGGCGGAAATTGTCGCGGATGGCGGCTTAATTGAAAAAGCGTGTCTTGCGGATCAGCCGGCGTGATCGTCGGCGATCGGCTTCTGGTAGGTGAAGCCCATGTCCCACGGGAAATAGATCCAGGTGTCCTGGCTGACCTCGGTGACGAACGTGTCGACCAGCGGCCGGCCCTTCGGTTTGGCGTAGACGGTCGCGAAGTGGGCCTTGGGCATCATCGCCCGCACGATGCCGGCGGTCTTGCCGGTGTCGGTCAGGTCATCGATGATCAGCACGCCGGCGCCGTCATCGGCCAGCAACGCCGGGGTGACTTCCTTCAACACCTGCAACTGCCCCTGGCTGGTGTAGTCGTGATAGGAGGCGACACTGACGGTTTCGATGATGCGGATGCCGAGCTCGCGCGAGATGATCGCCGCCGGAACCAGTCCGCCGCGCGTGATGCAGACGATCGCCTTCCACTGTCCCTTGCTGGTGCCGGCAAGCCGCCAGGCGAGGGCGCGGGCGTCTCGGTGGAACTGGTCCCAGGAGACCGGAAAGGCTTTTTCGGGAAGGGACATGTCTCGCGCACTCCACGGCACGCGAGGACCGCGTGCAAGAAACAGGGGAATGCGCGCGGAATTAACTGGAAAACCTCAGCCTTGGCAAGGGCGCCAGGCGGTGATCCCTGTGGACTTATCGCGACAGGAAAGCCGCCACCTGTGCCGTCCGCAGCACCGTGCGCGTCACCCCGCCAAACAGAAGCTGGCGCAGCCAGGAGTGGCTGTAGGCGCCAAGCACCAGCAGATCGGCGCCGCTCTCGGCGATCCTGTTCTGGATCATATCGTCAACCGAGGTGCCGCCTGATTTCTGCACCGAGACGCTGACATTGGCGCCGTGACGCGACAGTGCCGATGCAATCTCGGCACCGGAGGCCTCGGGGCTTTCGTCGAGCGTGTCGGGCGGATCGATGACGAGTATGTCTGTCTTGTCGGCCTCTATGATGAAGGGCAGGGCGTCGAAGGCGGCGCGCGCGGCTTCCTTGCTGCCGTTCCAGGCGAGCAACACGCGTCTGAAAGTGGTGACGAGAGGGCCGGCGTGCGGCACCACCAGCACCGGTCGCCCGGCATCGTAAACCAGCGTATCGACATCGGCGCTGGGGTCCCCGCCGGCCTCGCGCTGGGCGGCGATGATGAGATCGGCGGCTCGCACGCTTGAAATACCGCTCAGCGCGCTGTCGCCGGAGAAGCTCTCAAGGCTGCGCCACTCGAAGGAGAGGCCGGAATCCTCGATGCGCTTGAGGAACACAGCCTGCAGCTTGTCGGCCCGTTCCCGGTTCATGTCGGCCGAGACTTGCAGGAATTCGGTGTCCGGAAAGCCGGTCGCCGATGTGTAGGGCACCGGAAGCGCCTCGGCGTGAATGCCGATCAGGTGGCTTTCGAAGCGGCTGGCCAGCGGAATGGCGCAGTCGAGCACGCGCTCGGCGTCCTGCTCGTTCTGTAAAATGGCGACGATGGTCTTGAACCGCATGGTGAATCCCTCAATTCGCGAGCGTGCAAACCCGCCTGGAAGGAAACGTCGCGGCGCCCGGCTTGGTTCCGGGTTGGACCGCTCAGTTCGCCTTTGCGGCGAAACCCGCCACCATCGCCTCGACATCGGCGCGGGCGGCGTCGAGCGCCTCCTGGCTGCGGGCGCGGACAACCAGTTCGGTCCAGAACTTGCCATCGCCATATTTCGGATAGGAGCCGATGATCGTGTCGGGGTGAGCCTTCTGGATCTCACCCAGCGGTCCCCCGACAAGGCCTTCGCCGAACGGGCAATGCACCGTTGCCGAGAGCATCTTGGTGCCGGTCTTCAGCGTCGGCACGACATTGTCGAGCATGGCCTGGAAGATCGAGGGCACGCCGGCCATGACGTGGACGTTGCCTATGCGAAAGCCGGGCGCGACCGATACCGGATTTTCGATCAGATCAGCGCCACGCGGCATACGGGCCATGCGCTTGCGGGCCTCGGTATACTCTATGCCGCGCGCGGCATAGCTTGCCTCCAGCATCGCATAGGCCCGGGCTTCATATTCGCAGGGCACGCCGAACGCCTTGGATATCGAATCGGCTGTTATGTCGTCATGCGTCGGGCCGATGCCGCCCGTGGTGAAAACATAGGTATGGCGGGCGCGAACCGCGTTCACGGCCGCGACAATCTCGTCCTCCTCGTCGGGAACGATACGAACTTCCTTCAAGTCGATGCCGATCGCCGTCATGATGTCGGCGAGGTGGCCGATATTCTTGTCCTTGGTGCGGCCGGACAGAATCTCATCGCCGATGACGAGCATGGCGGCGGTAATGATTTCGGGCATGGAAGGCTCCGGCAGGACGGTCGCCTGAGATAGCGCGGCGCGGGTTGATCGGCAATGCCGGCTGAACTGTGAACAATCTGTGCCCATATGTGAGATATCCATTGAACGTTCGGCCCTCTAGATAGATCGCCAGGACCGGGCGGTTCCCGGTGATCATCGAGGAGACGGAAATGGCGAAGGTACTTGTTCTCTATTATTCGAGCTGGGGTCATATGGAGCAGATGGCCAAGGCCGCGGCCGAGGGCGCCCGCGAGGCCGGCGCTCATGTGACCATCAAGCGCGTCGCCGAACTGGTGCCCGAGGCAGTGGCAAAGGCTGCTTACTACAAGCTCGATCAGGAAGCCGCGATCGCCGATCCGCTCGAACTCGGCGATTACGACGCGATCATCGTCGGCGCCTCGACGCGCTATGGCGCCATGGCGTCGCAGCTGAAGAATTTCTTCGATCAGACCGGACCTCTCTGGGCCAAGGGTGCTCTTGTCAACAAGGTCGGATCGGTGATGGTTTCGACGGCGACCCAGCATGGCGGCGCCGAGCTCGCTCTTCTCAGCACCCAGGCGATGCTGCAGCACCATGGCATGATCATCGTGCCGCTTTCCTACGCCTATCAGGGCCAGATGGGCAACGACGTGGTGCGTGGCGGCGCGCCTTACGGCATGACCACGACAAGCGACGGCGACGGCTCGCGCCAGCCTTCGGCCCAGGAGCTCGAGGGCGCGAAATTCCAGGGCAAGCGCGTCGCCGAGATCACAGCCAAGCTGCATGGTTGATTCTACCGCCGCCGTGCCGTATTCGGCCGGCGGCGTTATCCGCACCGGGAAATCGGTGATCGGCGGGCGGCCTTCCAGCCGCCCGTATTGATTCAGGCCCGCTCGGATTCAAGATTGCGGCACCATCCGATACGGCTAAGCTCGGCCGGTCCAGATCCGGGTGAAGAATGCTCCTGTCTATTCTGTCGTGGCTGCTTGTCGTCCTGCTCCTGTCGGCACTGCTTGTGGCCGCCTGCCTGGTGCTGGCGACGCTGTGGATCTCTGCGAAGGCGGAAAGCCTGGTGCCGCCGGTCGGAAAATTCATCGAGATCGACGGTAACCGCATCCACTATGTCGATGAGGGCGAGGGCAGGCCGATCGTCTTCGTGCACGGGCTTGGCGCCCAACTCCATCATTTCCGGCACACGCTGTTTGGACGCTTTGGGCCCGGCTACCGCCTGATCGCGCTCGATCGCCCGGGATCGGGCTATTCGGTTCGTGCTGCCGGCGCCACCGGCCGCTTGACCGAACAGGCGCGGGTGGTGCGGCGCTTCATCGAGACCCTCGGGCTGGAGCGGCCCCTGGTGGTGGGACACTCACTCGGAGGCGCCATCACGCTGACCCTGGCCGTAGAGCATCCCGAGGTGATCTCGGGCATTGCCCTGCTGGCGCCGCTTACGCATCTGGAAGCCGGTATGCGCGAAAAGACCGGCTTGCTTTATATCCGATCGCGTCTTTGGCGCTGGATCATGGCTTACACTGTGGCGATACCGACAAGCCTCAGATATGCGCGGCCGACGAAGGAATTCATCTTCGCCCCGCAGCCTTTTCCTGGCGACTATATGGTCGAGGGTGGGGGGTGGCTGGGACTTCGGCCCCGTCATTTCCATGCAACGTCGACCGATATCGTGGCTGTCGAACAGGATCTCGGCCGCATCGAGCAACGCTATGGCGAGATCATCGTGCCTGCCGGCATCCTTTTTGGAACCGCTGACCGCGTCATCGACATCCGCACCCACGGCGAACCAATGCAAGGTAAGATCGCCGGGCTCGATTTCGAAATTGTCGATCGCCTTGGCCACATGCCGCAATTCGTTGAGCCGGAACGGATCATTGCTTTTATCGAGCGTATTGCCGCTCGCTCGTTTTCTGGTCGGCCATCACGGCAGACTCACGACAACTTCAATGAACCATCCGGCTGACTGCCGGGTTTTATCCGTGTCGCACCCCAAGGCGGCTAAGATACGGAGCAATTCAATGTTTACGAAACTTCTCGCGGCATCGGTGCTGACGATCGGTATCGCCACTTCGGCGATGGCGCAGTCGTCTGACGCCACTTACTCCAACCATCACAATTGGTGGCTGTTCGGCAACGAGGATTCCTCAGGCGTCGACCAGAGCCATACGGGCAGCATCGATGGCTCGGGGTTGAACACCTATGGCAATCCTGGCCCCGGCGGGCCGTGCGCCTACAACACACCGGGTCCTGACGCGAACTCCCAGGGCAACGTCAACGATCAATACTGCGGCAAATAGCTAGCCGCGGGCCTGCCGCCGCTGAACGCCGTCTCTCCCGGCGTCAGCGGTGGGCTCGAATATCAATCAGACACTTCCGTTTGCGGCCGGTCGCGGCCATCGGCCAGTTCCTCGTGCCATTTGCCGTCGGCATCCTCATACTGGATGCCATCCGTGGAGCCGGCGACCTGCTGCTCGGCCGAGGCGATTTCGGCGGCGCGCAGCGCATCCTGATGGGTGGGAAAAGTCTCGGAAAAGGTCGCGCCGACCTTGTAGGCCCAACCGCCGTCATGCTCGACGATCTTGTAAGTCAGCTTCGCCATCAAAAACCTCCGGTTGAAAGGTCCGCCTGCTCAATGCAGCCGGTCGTCGGGCAGCCGGTCGTCGGGCACCAGCACTTCCGATTCCCTGGCGGCCTCGATCAGTGCCCGGCGCGCGTCCGCCGTCGAACGATAACCTTCCAGCACTTTGAGGCAAGTGTCGAGAGCATCACGATGGCGCGGGCCGCGATTGAGCGGCCACACCGTCATCAGGCACTCGGCAGCTTCCTGGGTGCTGCGGATATGGCGATATTTGCCGACATGGCCAAGCTCGACCACGACGGGCGTCTCAAAAGGTTTGTTGTCCATCATGGCCGCAACGCAAAGCAGCCAATTTGGTTGCAAAAGTGACCCTGGGCCTGCGCCCAAAGGTCGCGTCGCGCCTGCGATGCGTCTCAGTAACCGCAATCGTTGCGCAGCCAGCGCGCATTCGCCCAGCCGGTCGCGCCGCCGATTTCGACCTGATACCAGTTGCCGCGCCGGTCGAAGATTTCGGTGTGATCGCCGTTGAACAACTGACCGATCATCCGCGACGACGAATTGGGCCGTGTGCGCACGGCAAGGAAGCCGCTGCCGGTGGCCAGATTGTAGCGCCCCGATAGGCCATGCACCGTGCCCTCGCAATATTGTGCGCTGGCCGGCGCCGATAAGCCGATCCAGAGGCCTGCCACCGCGGTCAGCGCGGCAGCCGTCAAAACTGTCCTGAAGAACATTTTTCTCTCCCAAGCCCGGCCGCGCCCGCCGCAGCCTTACCCAAGGTAACAGTTTGCTGGGAGAATTGAAGCGAAGCTATGGCGAATTGCGTTCTTACCGGTCGGCGGAGCGGGCCGATCAGCTGGCGGCCTTCATCCAATGCTCCATCGTCGTGACCGAGCGGGCAAGCTGCGGCGCGGGATGGATCGTTTCGCTGAACGTGGCGGCTGCCCGCCATCCCCAGCGCGGATCGGCCAGAAAGGCGCGCGCCAGCGCAACCATGTCGGCGCGGCCTTCGGCGACAATCGCTTCGGCTTGTTTGGGATCATCAATCAGCCCCACCGCGCGGGTGGCGATGTCTGCGCCCTTGCGCACGGCTTCCGCCAGATGCACCTGGTAACCGGGGCCGGTGGGCAGTTTCTGCAATGGCGAATTGCCGCCACTGGAACAGCAGAGATAGGCGACACCCTCGGCCTTCAGCGCCTTCGCCACCTCGATCGCGTCCTCGACATCGAAGCCGCCATCGACCCAGTCCTTGACCGACAGCCTTGCGCCGAGCATCAGCTTCGGCGCTGCTTTCCTCACTGCCCTGGCGATTTCGACGACAAGCCGCATCCGGTTGTCCAGCGAGCCACCCCAGCGGTCGGTGCGCTGGTTGGAGAGCGGCGACAGGAACTGGAAGATCAGGTAGCCATGGGCCGCGTGCAGTTCGATGAAGTCGAAGCCGGCGCGTTCGGCCCGCTTCGCGGCCTCGGCGAACCGGCCGATGAGTTGCAGGATTTCCTCGTCCTCCAAAGCGCGCGGCACGTTCCAGCCCGTGTCGTAGGCGATCGCCGAGGCCGAGACGGTCTGCCAGGGATCCTCGTTCGGCTGCAGCGGTCCGCCGCCTTCCCAGGGCTTGCGGTTCGAGGCCTTGCGGCCGGCATGCGCCAGCTGAGTGCCGAATTTCGTGCCGGGCGCCGCGACGCGCCTTGCCGCGTCCAGCGCCCGCCGCGCTGCGGCCTCATTGTCTTCGGAGTAGAGGCCGAGGCACCCATGCGAGATGCGGCCGCGCCGCTCCACATCGGTCATCTCCACCGTCACCATTCCCGCACCTGACATCGCCAGGTTCATCCAGTGATAGAGATGCCAGTCGCTGGCCGAGCCATCATCGGCCGAATACTGGCACATCGGCGCCACCGCGATGCGGTTGGGGAAGGTGAGGCCGTCGAGAGTGATCGGTTGGAAAAGCGATGCTGTCATGAAACAGGGCTCCGGAGGGACAGGCCGCTCTCTAGGCAATGGATCGAAAGCGCGCCAGACACGAGACAGTGAGATGCGTTTCTGGACCAGTTGCCAGCATTGCGCAAATGCCGCCTGGCGGCTACGCCTCGACCCGGCATCATGGAGACGATCATGGAAGACCGCATTCGCATCCGCTCGGAGGAAATCCTTTCCGACGACTGGGCCGTCCTTAAGAAGACCGTTCTCGACTACCGCCGGCGCGACGGCCAGTGGGAAACGCAGATCCGCCAGACCTATGATCGCGGCGACGGCGCGGTGATCCTGCCCTACGACCCCCAACGCTCGACCGTGCTTCTGGTGCGTCAGTTCCGTTATCCGGCCTATGTAACCGGTCACCGCGAACCGTTGATCGAAGCCTGTGCCGGGCTGCTGGACGAAAACGATCCGGAAACCGCCATCCGCAAGGAGGCGGAGGAAGAACTCGGCTACCGGCTGAACCGTATCGAGCGGCTGTTTTCGCCCTATATGAGCCCGGGCAGCGTCACCGAACGACTGTGGTTCTTCATCGCCCGCTATTCGCCCGCCGACCGCATCTCGGCCGGCGGCGGCGCGCCGGAGGAGGGGGAGGATATCGAGGTTCTGGAGATGCCGCTGGACGAGGCGCTGGCTGGCATTGCCGATGGCCGCATCATCGACGCCAAGACGATCATCCTGATCCAGCATCTGAAGCTGAACCCGATCACGGCGTAAGAAGGTGACCTGCTACCCGAAGCCCAACGTGGTGCGCGTGGTGCGGGCGACGGGGGTCGAACCCGTAAGTCACTGAGGACGCAGGATTTTAAGTCCTGTGCGGTTACCAGTTTCGCCACGCCCGCGTGACACGCCACCTTCGTATGTCACAGCCTGTGTCACAAGTTCAAGGCTGGTCGGCGATAGTAGATCAGGCAACCTCGTTCGCAGAGGTAGGGTTTGTGTTCGCTGGCCCCAGCCATCTATCGCGGTCTCGTTTTGGCACGAAACCTGCTGTGGCGCGGGCGGCCTTGTTTATCGTAGCGCTGGAGCAAGCACGGCGCCCGTTGATGTGACCTTGATTGCTGGTCTCATTTCCTCGAGTAAATATGCAAAGCCATAAAGAACATCGCGACAAATGATGTTATCACGGACAAGAGCAGCCTTTTCTTTTCTTTTGGATCTGATGGGAGTTTCCATAATCCTCCTTTCCACGGCTTAAAAATTTCGACTACTGGAATAGAGAATGCAATTGCAAAAGCAATGATAAGAAATATGTTGTCGCGAATTTCGTCTAGAAAAATTCTCTGCATCTTGTACTCTACGTCTCAGAGTGCTTTTTAGGTCCCTTGCGTCTACCAGTTCCGCCACGTCCGCAGGCCAGCCCTTATTCAGATGCCGGACGCAGCCCGTCAAGCCGCCTTCTTATGGCATGTTCGCGCACACCCCAGAGGAGGGAGCCGAGCGGGACTGGTGCGATCACGGAATTATCCGCGCCGCCGGTGTTGCTAGGATGCCCGAGTGGTGGATTTGATCCGCCCATGGCCGGCGCCTCTCAGGCCCAACCCATTCCCCCGCCCCCTGCGGGCGTCGGCCGCCCCATCCTGCAAAAGCCTGGTCTGCGAGCCATCTGCCCGATGGCGATGTCTGCTCGGTAGCGCTCAGAACTTGTAGCTCAGATTGATGCCCACCGTGTTCAGCTTCACGTCCTGATCGCGATCGGTGAAACCGTTCGACCCGTCATAGTGCTCCGAGCCGAAATCGTAGTAGCGATACTGCGCGCCGACCACGAACTTGTCGGTCAGCGCATAGTCGACGCCGGCGCCGACAGTCCAGCCAACATTGGTGCGTGTGTCGGAGAAGGCGGAGCCCACGGTCTGCGACGTCTCGATGCCGCCAAAGGCGACGCCGCCAATCCCGTAGACCAGCAGGCGGTCCATGGCGTATCCGGCCTTGGCGTTGACCGACCCGAACCACTTTATGTCGGTACCGAATGTATTTCCCGGGCCGATGTCGGCCGTACCCCGAACCGAGGCATAGTTGAGATCGGCCTCGCCGCCGATCACCGCCTGGTCGAACTGCCACAACCCGGCGACATGCCCGCCGACAAAGCCGCCGTCGATGTCGGGCGAAACCGAAAACGGTCCGCCATCGGTTCCTGAAATGTCGGACCGGCCCCAGCCATAGCCGGCTTGCAGGCCCGCATAGTAGCCGGTCCAGTCGAAGCCAGGCGCGGTCATCGGCACATCGACCGTCGGATCGGCTGCAAGAGCCGGCACGGACAGGGCGGCAAAGAGACCGGCACTTGCGACCACAAGGCGATACATCGAACTCCCCGGATGAAGAGTTGGAAATCGTTGTCGTCAGCCTAGCCCGATTTGCCGCAAAACGGAATCGGATTTCTACCGGCAGGTAAATCCGCCATCGGGCAGTGGTGCGGATGAAGGGACTCGAACCCCCACGCCTTTCGGCACTGGAACCTAAATCCAGGGCGTCTACCAGTTCCGCCACATCCGCATGACCCGGCAATCCCATGTAGCCATCATTCTGTCAATCTCGGAGCTGAAATGGTGGTTATTCGCCTAAACGCGAAGATGGTTGAAAATTAGCCTCGCCTGTGACAAAAGGCGTGTCGAATGTGACGGGACGCGACGATCCGCTTCTGCAGAATGTGATAAGAAGTAGGAAAAACAAGAACTTATTCACATCTTGGAACGCAGTTTGGAAGAGTTTGAACCGTAATTTCGGTCAAATCGCCAGGTTCCGTACCAAAAGCCATTTCCGGCAAGACTATACCGGCAGGCTGTGAACGGCAGGGAGCCGTATGGCAGTCTCATTGGTGAAAACAAAGGTTTTACGATGCAGGTCACCGAAACACTCAACTCCGGTCTCAAGCGCGAGATCAAGATCACCGTGCCGGCCGGTGACATGGAAGCCAAGCTGATGGCGCGGCTGTCGGATGCACGCGACAAGGTCCGCATCAACGGCTTCCGCCCCGGCAAGGTGCCGGTGCAGCACCTGCGCAAGGTCTACGGCAAGTCGTTCATGGCCGAAGTGGTCAACGAAATCCTCAACGATTCGACCCGGTCGATCATTTCGGGCCGTGGCGAAAAAGCCGCCATGCAGCCCGAAGTCATCATGACCGAGGACGAGAAGGAAGCCGAGAAGATCCTGGCCGGCGGCGCCGATTTCGAATTCCGCCTCAACTACGAGGTTATCCCGGCGATCGAGATCAAGGACTTCTCCGACATCAAGGTGACGCGCCAAGTGTTCGATGTTCCGGACTCCGAGATCGACGACCAGGTCAAGCGCGTCGCCGAATCGGCGCGTAGCTACGAGCCCAAGACCGGCAAGGCCGCCGAAGGTGACCGCGTCTCGATCGACTATGTCGGCAAGATCGACGGCGAGGCCTTTGCCGGCGGCGCCGGCAACGACCAGCCGCTGGTGCTGGGCTCCAAGGAGTTCATCCCGGGCTTCGAGGATCAGCTGATCGGCACCAAGGCCGGCGACGAGAAGCAGGTCACCGTGACCTTCCCGGAAAACTACCAGGCCGCGCATCTGGCCGGCAAGGAAGCCACCTTCGACGTCACCGTCAAGGAAGTCTCCAAGCCCGGCGAACTGGAAATCAACGACGAGACCGCCAAGAACCTTGGCCTGGAATCGCTCGAGCGCCTGCGTGACATCGTGCGCGGCCAGATCGAGAACCAGTTCGGCTCGATGACGCGCCAGAAGGTCAAGCGCCAGCTGCTCGACCAGCTCGATGCGGCCTATTCGTTCGAGGCGCCGTCGAAGCTCGTCGAAGCCGAGTTCAACAACATCTGGGCGCAGGTCAACCGCGATCTGGAAGCTGCCGGCCGCACCTTCGCCGACGAAGAGACGACGGAAGAAGAGGCGCGCGCCGAGTACATGCGCCTTGCCGAGCGCCGCGTGCGCCTGGGTCTGGTGCTGGCCGAGATCGGCGAGAAGGCCGGCGTCACCGTGTCGGACGAGGAACTGCAGCGCGGCCTGTTCGAGCAGGTTCGCCGCTTCCCGGCCAACCAGCAGCAGGAAGCTTTCGAGTTTTACCGCAGCAACCCCGAGGCGCTGAACGCGCTGCGCGCGCCGATGTTCGAGGAGAAGGTCGTCGACCATCTGCTCGGCCAGATCTCGGTCACCGACGTCAAGGTCAGCAAGGAAGAGCTGATGGCCGACGACGAGGAAGCCGAAACCGCGACCAAGGCCAAGCCGGCGAAAAAGGCCGCCGCCAAGAAGGCGGAAGCCAAGGCGAGCGAGGCTGGCGACGAGGCGGAAGAGCCGAAGAAGAAGGCTGCGCCGAAGAAGAAGGCTGCCGCCAAGGACGCCGAATAGTCCGAAACTGCGATCGATTTGCGAAAGGCCGCCTCCGGGCGGCCTTTTTCGTTGCGAAACTGCAACATCGGATTCGCTCGTGACGACTGCCGGTGGCGACACGAAGCCTTGATTATTATCTGGTTGGTTGAAACCAAGGGTAGCTGGAGAAGGCGTTGGGGGTGTTCGTGCACATAGGTCGCGCTGCCGCCATGGCGCTTTTCCTTGCCTGCGCCTGTGGTGTCGCCGAGGCCGGCACGGACAATTGGCGTTTCGACACCGACAATGACGGCCTTGTCACCGCATCGCTTTATGCAAACAACAAGCTGTTCACCGGCGGCGGCGCCCTTGGCTACAGTCCGATCCTGACCATTGCCTGCCGGACGGGCGGTGAGCCCTCCTGGACCGAATGGCTGCAATTGAACGACGCGGTTT